>JBBRCI010000001.1:0-95178 GCA_038204935.1 Sphingobacteriales bacterium
ATGAACATTTTTTTATTGTGCCCCCGGGCTTATGGTGACTGACGAAATCGAGAATTTGCGATAAATAAATATCTCCGTCCAAGGTAAGCCTATACCGTTTGCGGCTTACTGGCAAATTTTTAAGATTACTATTCTCCGAAGCGGTTTCCGTTGCAGCTAACCTATAAAGTACTAACTGATCTAAAGCTTTGCCAGCATCATAGTAATTAGTGTTAAGGCGTTTTTGTATATCATACCTCAACAATGGCTTACCGTCTTGAAGGCACAATAGACCGTACAATGCAAGATTAGAAAGTTTATAACCTTTTGCCTTTCCCGTTCTAATTTCGGCACCTAAAGCCTTAAAATTAAGAAGCAGGTTTATAATAGTTCTTATATCTGTATTCGGTTGAATGTTGTTATTCCTTATCGGCATCTCTATATGATTTTTATAAAAATACTTAAAAATGGAAATAAAAAAAAGCCCGAATAGTAACCTACCGGGCTTAAATTGTATGTAATTTTGTATGTAAGTCCTGTAACTAATTGATTTACAGGCTTATTGGCGGAGAGCTAGGGATTCGAACCCCAGGAACCTGTAACAGTTCAACAGTTTTCAAGACTGCCGCAATCGACCACTCTGCCAGCTCTCCACCGCAAAAGTACAAACTCAAGTTAATTCTGCAAACTTAGAATGATTTTATTTTCAGGTAAAGCAGTAACTGTATGATTCTGAACGAGAAAAAAATTAATTAGCACTCTTTTTCTGTAGGTTTTCCTGTGGTTCTGGTCTTTTAAAGCTGTTAAATCGGGGTTTAACAACTTTGATACTTCGTTTAGAAAGGTCAATACTGGCATTTAATTCAAATCCTACCAAAATAATTAATGAATTGAGGTATAACCAAATCATCATAACTATCAATGTTCCGATAGAACCATAGAGCTTATTGTAATTGCCAAAATTATTAATGTAGAAAGAGAAACCACCAAATGTTAAAATGGCCAATATGGTAGCAAGCCATGAACCTGCACTAAAAAATCTCCATTTTTTGGCGTGAGCCGGTCCGTATCTGTATAAAATGGAAATAGTTACAAAATAGATACACAACAATATTGTCCATCTAATCATGGTAAGAAAATGCAGCCAAAATGAATCTTTAAACCTGATCTCAGATTTTAAGAAATTAAAGAGATATTCTCCTATGGTGATAATAGTTAAGCCAGATATTAATGCGAATGCAATTAGAATTGTCAAATACAGAGCTACTAATCTTTGTTTAACCCAGGATCTGCTTTCAATTAATAAGGAAGATCTGTTAAATGCCTGCATTAAATTATGAACTCCATTTGTGGCGAAAAATAAAGCGAATACAAAACCAAAGGAAAGGAGCTTAGAGTTTTGATTTTTTACAATATCCTCAAGCGTTGTTTCAACAGCGAGATAGGCGTTTGTTGGTAATACTAAGGATATCAGGTTCATTAACTGATCCTGAAAATTGTTAATTGGTATATATGGAATCAGTGTAAACAGAAAAATAATAGCCGGAAAAATTGCCAGCATAAAATTATAAGCCAGCGAAGAAGCTTTATTAATTAATGAATCTTTACTTATCTCCTGAAAAAAAAATGTGGCAACGGTATAAATTGGAAGAGGACTGAAGCCGGGTATGATCATCACTTTTGACCACTCTACTAATAAATAATATGGTCGGAACTTCAATAGTAACTTGTGCAGCCAGTTCATTTTTAAATTTAGTTAAAATAAACCTCTAGCCTGTCTAAAAAGTCCCGCGATGGTAAACACGGTTTATTCCTTTTAATATCAATAAAAACGAGTGTGGTCTCTCCTTCATTAATCAGTTCCTGCTTTTCATTATAAAGTTGGTAGCTAAAATGTATGCGGACTGCAGGCATTTTATTCATAATCACCTTAACGGTGATTTCTTCATCATACAAAGCAGGTTTAAGATATTTGCATTTCAGATCCAGCACAGGCATCATTATGCCAGATTCTTCCATAGACTTATAAGTCATGCCCAGACTCCGTAACATTTCTACCCGGCCAACTTCATAAAATTGGGCATAATTGCCGTAATACATATAACCCATCTGGTCAGTTTCGGCATATCTTACCCTTAATTTTGTACTATGTATAAACATTATTTTTTAATGTTTCTTTCGTTTAAAGCTTGTTGGAATCTGCGGGCATTTTGTAAATGCTCTGATAAAGTAGAAGAAAATGCATGATAGCCTGAGAAGTCTTCCTTTGCACACATATAAATAAAGTCGTGTTTTTTGTAATTTAATACGGCATCAATAGCATTTATACTGGGCATAGAAATTGGGCCTGGTGGCAAACCCTTGTTTAAATAAGTGTTATATGGCGATACCTTTCTTAAATGTTTATTCAAAACACGTCTGATTGTAAAGTCATTATTTGCATAGATTACGGTTGGATCTGCTTCCAGTTTGATGCCTTTGTTATAGCGGTTCATATATAACCCGGCAATTGCGGGCATTTCTTTATCATGTAATGCCTCGCCATCCACAATTGATGCCATTACACTAACCTGAATGGCTGTTAAACCTATTTTTTCTGCTTTTGCTTTGCGATCCTTATTCCAGAATTTTTCATACTCATCATTCATCCGGCTAAAAAACTTTTCTGCAGATGTATTCCAGTACAATTCATAAGAATTAGGAATAAACATGCTGTAAACAGAATTGGTATCAAACCCAAATTTTTCAACATATTTGGCCGAATCCAGTAATTTGCTGATAGACGCTGAATCTGCTTCTATCTTTTTAGAAACCATTCCTGCCAGAGTTTCTTTTAGTCTCACATTCTGAAAAGCAAGTTTTACAGGCTCCTGATTTCCGGCTTTAAGCATGTTTACAAAGCGGCGATTACTCATTCCTTTTTCTAAACGATATTTCCCGGGTTTAATATCAATGTAATCCATATTATGGGCCGCCGATAAAAAACTGATTGTATCGTTAACCATGTGTTGTTTACGTATGATATCGTAAACATCATCAAATTTAGAACCAGTGTGTATATAAAGGTATTCCTGCTCAGCAGTTACATTTGGTCTGAAAAATTTCAAATAATAATTGTAACCTGTAATTGATAACAAAATTATAATAATTACAGCCATTGCAATTCCAACTTTTGCGCCGAAACTTATTGATTTAACTTTCTTGTTCATTCTAAATAAAAAGATTTCTATTTTATTCTATTAATCTGCGCCATGCCAGCAAACCGCCGGTCAGGTTTTTAACTTTGGTAAAACCCTGGCTCTCTAACGCACGCCTTGCAGTTTCGCTACGTAATCCACGCTGACAAACAACTATTATTTCTTCATCTTTAGTATAATCCAGCTCTTCAATTTCTCTTAATAAAATTCCTAGCGGGATATTCTGGCCACCAATATTAAAAGTGTGGAACTCCAGTTCTTCACGAACATCCAAAATCTGTAAACTTTCAGTATTCTGGAGTTTTTCTTTTAATTCTCCTACCGTGATATCCATTTAGTTATGGTCTGATAAAACCAGATCAACATGAGTTCCAATTTTCACTTTGCTTGTAGAATCACTTAAAGAAGGAAATTGTTTAATAATCACGGCGTTTAAAGTGTCTGTTAAAATTCCGTCGTACGTAATTGAACCCAAATTTAATGATGAACCTAATAAAGAAAGTCTGGCTTCATTTAAATTTAAACCCAGTAAATTTGGAAGATCAACTTCACTGGCTCCCAATCCGTCTCCTAAAACCAGACTAATTTTTGAGCCTTTTGGCACCATTTGATCGGTTGTCATAGAAGATCCGCCGAAATTTATACTTAAAACAACATCGCGTGCAACGTCAGAAACGTAGGATGTGTCGCCCAGTTTTAATCCATAATTATTTAAAATTGCCCTTGCTTCCAGGAAGGTTTTTCCGTCAATATCCGGGAATTTAACATTTGGGGCTTGGCGTGTGATAATGGTCAGGTAAATTGTTCTTTCCTGCTTGACATTGGTATTTGCATCCGGATCCTGCTCAACAACTTCGCCCGGTTGCTTGTCATTTAAATACACAGAATCTACCTGATATCTTAATCCTTTTGATTCTAAAATCTGAATAGCTTCCTCAATGAGCATTCCTTTTAGTTTAGGAACAGGTAAACCTTCGCCGTGACGGGTATAAATATTTAAGCTGTAAAATAAAATCGCCAAAAAAATAACTATTGAAACAATAGCAATTATTACATTATTCAGGAAAGTTTTGGATCGGACGTAACTAAAAAATTTACTCATTTGCAGATAAAAATAGAATTAGACGCACATATTAAGCTTGTATTGTATTGATCTAAAAAGACTTAAATGTACTTTCCCTTTTTAAAGAGACATCTTAAAATCCAAACTTAAATCAAAAATAAGGATTATGGAAGATAATAATTGCTGAAGCTTATTAATCAAAGTTTTAAAAATTATATTTGGGCGCTCTTATAATTATGGTAAAATATAATCCTAAGCATAGCTTAGAGGTTATATATGCCAATTGAATATTGAATTAAATTTCACCAATGAAAAAAAATATTGCTCTTGTTACAGGTGGTTTTACAGGTGAATCTGTAATTTCTATTAAAAGCGCTGAACTTATTGGTCAGAATCTGGATACAGATAAATTCATTGTCTATAAAATTTTTATTACTCCGCACAGCTGGTATTATGAAAATGAAAGCCAACAAATAGAGGTTAATAAGAATGATTTTTCCCTTCAAATTAATTCTGAGCATATAAACTTTGATTGCATATTCATCGCTCTGCATGGTTCTCCCGGCGAAGACGGAAAACTTCAAAGTTATTTTGACCTGATGGAGATTCCTTATAATACATGTGATGCATTAACTTCTGCAATTACGATGAATAAAGGTTATACAAAAGCTATTGTTGCCAATGTTGAGAATCTTTTTGTGGCAAAATCACGCCAGTTATTTAATGACCGGGATACCAATAAGGTAGAAATGTGCAGCAAGTTAACGCTGCCTCTGTTTGTAAAGCCAAATAATGGCGGAAGCAGCATTGGTATGAGTAAAGTTAAAACTACTGAAGAATTACCTGAAGCATTAAGTAAAGCTTTCGCTGAAGACTCTCAGGTTTTAGTTGAAGAGTTTATTGGCGGACGCGAATTTACAATTGGTGTATATAAAGGTAGAGAAGGAATAAAAGTTCTGCCGGCAACTGAAATTATCTGTTCAAAAGAATTTTTTGATTTCGAAGCCAAATACACAACAGGTGTATCAGAAGAAATAACGCCTGGCCGGATGAACGATGAAGAACTCAATCGGGTTAACCAGATTGTAAAAGATGTGTATAAAACGTTGAATTGTAAAGGCGTTGTTCGTATCGATTTTATTTTAGAAGAGGGAAGTGGCAAATTCTTTTTTATTGAGATTAATACCGTACCCGGACAATCTGAAAACAGTATTATTCCGCAGCAGGTTAGAGCTATTGGCAGAACTGTTAAAGATTTTTATTCAGAACTGATTGAAGTAACTCTAGCTTAAAGCGATAACTGATTCTTTTATATAGAATATCTTTCGATCATTTCTTCAGAAACCTTCATGCCGCGACCACTTTTGATATCAATCATCACGTAATCAAAATAACCATCGCAGGCTACTTTATTCGATTTTTTGATTTTGATCTCAAATTTTACGCGGCAACCTTTTGCGTTAATGGTTTCAATTCCCGTTTCAACGGTAAATAAATCGCCAAGTCCAAGCGGGCGTTTATAGTCAACAAAAGCAGAACGAACAACCCAGCCATAACCCTGTTCCAGAAATTCCTCCATCGGCATACCGTAACAGGTTTCCATCTGCTCGTACCTTGCAGCTAATACGTAATCAAAATAAGTGCTGTTATGCACATGATTAAACATATCAATATCATCAGGTCTTACTTTAAATTCGCTGATAAATGTGCTGAATGGAGGTGTTGCAAGCATCTTGCAAAGATGATATTTTTTTAGATAAAGCTTTCGCAAATCTAATTTTGAGCTTATTTAGCCTTGATTTTCATAAATATTATTTGCTTGTTTTAATGAGCGTCAATATCTATCTTTGCGCCTAATTGTTTAATTATAAACCGCTTTAATATTATTCACGTAATGTATTTAAGTAACGAATTCAAGGCAGATATTTTTGCCCAACACGGAAAAAGTGCAACCGATACAGGTTCTGCTGAAGGCCAGGTAGCATTGTTTACCGCACGTATTGCTCATTTAACCGGGCACCTGAAGAAAAATAGAAAAGATTTTTCAACTCAATTATCTCTTCAGAAATTAGTTGGTAAGCGTCGTGCTTTGTTAGCATACCTTTTCAAAAAGGATATTAACAGATACCGTGCTATCATCAAAGCATTGCAGTTAAGAGATATAATAAAATAATCTTAGCAAAACTTTGTTAAGCCATCTCATCTGAGATGGCTTTTTACTTTGAAAAAAATAATACCGTATATAAAATCGGCAAACTCAAAAGAGGAAAAGTTTGCCACAACTACAAAAAAATGAGTTATAATTTAATTAGCAAAAAATTTGATCTTGGCGATGGTCGCATGATCGAAATTGAAACAGGAAAATTAGCTAAACAAGCTGATGGTTCTGTAGTCGTTAGAATGGGAGATACTATGTTGCTTGCAACTGTTGTATCAACTGTTGGCGCAAAAGCAGGAGTAGATTTTTTACCACTTTCTGTTGATTATCAAGAGAAATACGCTGCTACAGGTCGTATTCCCGGAGGATTTTTACGTCGCGAAGCGAGATTATCAGATTATGAAGTTTTAATTTCTCGTTTGGTAGATCGTGCTTTACGCCCGATGTTTCCTGAAGATTATCATTCTGATACGCAGGTAATGATCTCTTTGATCTCTGCAGATAAAAATATTATGCCGGATTGTTTAGCCGGTTTAGCTGCATCAGCTGCAATTGCAGTTTCAGATATCCCGTTTAACGGGCCAATTTCTGAAGTTCGTGTGGCAAAAATTGATGGCAAATTAGTTATCAACCCTTACTTGAGCGATCTTGAACGTGCAACTTTAGAATTTTTAGTTGCCGGTACAGATAAAGATATTGTAATGGTTGAAGGTGAGTGTGATGAAATTTCTGAGATCGAAATGGTTGAAGCTATTGAATTTGCGCATAAAGCGATCATTATTCAAGTTCAGGCTCAGAAAGAACTTGCCGAAATGGTTGGCAAAACTAAAAAACGCGAATACAATCACGAGAATCATAATCCAGAATTAAGAGAGAAAGCTTTCGCTGATACGTATGAGCAGGTTTATGCTATCGCGAAATCTGGTTCTACCAAACATGAGCGCACAGAAAAATTTGCTGAGATTCAGGAAACTTTCCTTGCTTCTTTAGGCGAAGAAATTTCTGATGATACTAAATTCTTAGCGAAGAAATATTTCCACGATGTTCAGTATGATGCCGTTCGTAACTTGGTTTTAGACGAAGGAATTCGTTTAGACGGTCGCGATTCTCGCACTGTTCGTCCAATCTGGAGTGAAATTTCATATTTACCATCCGCACACGGATCAGCAATTTTCACTCGTGGAGAAACTCAGTCATTAACTACAGTAACATTAGGTGCAAAATCTGATGAGCAGTTAATTGACGGTGCTTTCTTCAACGGATACCAAAAATTCTTATTACACTATAATTTCCCGGCATTTTCTACAGGTGAGGTTCGCCCGAACCGTGGAGTAGGTCGTCGTGAAATTGGACACGGTAACCTAGCCATGCGTTCTATAAAGAAAGTATTACCTGGTGATGAAAATCCATATACTATTCGTGTAGTTTCTGATATTCTAGAATCAAACGGTTCTTCATCTATGGCAACTGTTTGTGCTGCAACCTTAGCATTAATGGATGCTGGTATTAAAATCAAAGCGCCGGTTTCTGGTATTGCAATGGGTTTAATATCTGATGAGAAAACTGGTAAATACGCAATCCTTTCTGATATTTTAGGTGATGAAGATCATTTAGGAGATATGGACTTTAAAGTTACAGGTACAGAAAAAGGTATTGTAGCTTGCCAGATGGATTTAAAAATCAATGGTTTAAAATGGGAAGTTTTAGTTGCGGCATTAAAGCAGGCAAATGAAGCTCGTCTTCATATCTTAAATGAGATGAAGAAAACTATTGAAACTCCTCGTGAAGATTACAAACCACACGCTCCGCGTATTGTAACCTTGAAAATTGATAAAGAATTCATCGGTGCTATTATAGGCCCCGGAGGAAAAATCATTCAGGAAATGCAGCGTGAAACTGGTGCTACTATTGCGATAGAAGAAAAAGATAACCAGGGAATCATCCAAATCTTTGCGGATAATAAAGATGCTATAGATCAGGCTGTAAACCGTATAAAAGCCATCGCATCCAAGCCGGAAGTTGGCGAAATTTATCAGGGTAAAGTGAAAACAATTATGCCTTTCGGTGCATTTGTTGAAATTATGCCAGGTAAAGATGGTTTACTACACATTTCTGAAATAGACTGGAAGCGTTACGAAAGTATGGACGGTGTATTAAACGTTGGAGATATTGTTGAAGTTAAATTGCTTGAAGTTGATAAACAGGGTAAACTTAAATTATCGCGTAAAGCTTTATTGCCTCGTCCTCCAAGACCAGAGGATCAAAAAAAGGAAGAAGCTCCTAAAAATTAAATCATTTCACCCGCTCCGGTTTCCGGAGCGGGTTTTTTGTTTTAAGCACTTTAAAAGTGTAAATTGCATATAATATGAAATCTAAAAAACACATTGTAGAAGAGCCATCCGCCGATTATGAAAAAGCAGAAATGGATCTTCTTAGAAACGCATTAAAGCGGTCCTACACCGAGCGTTTTCATATGATGACAAATCTTATGAAAATGAATATGATGTTTCGCAAAGCAACCGTAACCCACAAAACAATTCCTGCCTCAGAATAAAAAATTTTATGGATGTTTTTGATGATGAATTAATGCGCTTTTGGAAAATTGCCAATTCAGTTTGTCTTAAATATATTATGATAGGCGGCGTTGCCACCAATTTACACGGTTATCATCGTACTACAGAAGACATTGATATTTGGATAGAAGATTCATCTGAAAACAGAAATAAGTTAAGAGAGGTTTTTAAAGAATATGGCCTCGGCGATTTCGAATCTTTTAAAACTTTACAGTTTGTTCCCGGCTGGACATATTTTCATTTAGATAATGGAATCAGACTGGATGTTATGACAAGTGTAAAAGGGCTTGATGAACCTTTTGATACTTATTTAAAGTTATCGTCTATTGCCAATATTTACGATGTTGATGTCCCGTTTCTTCATCTAAATCATCTTATTGACGCGAAAAAAGCGGCAAACCGTCCGAAAGATAAAATTGATCTGATTGAACTTGAAAAGATTAAAAAGATTCATGATCAAGAAGATTAAGCGCATTCAATTTTCAAACAATTAAAATCTTCCCTCAATTAGTTCTAAATTTGCAAGATGAAACAAATAATTGCCCCTTCTGTACTTTCCGCTGATTTTGCAAACCTGCAAAGAGATATTGAAATGATTAATCAAAGTGAGGCCGATTGGTTTCATGTTGATATTATGGATGGTTTATTTGTTCCGAATATTTCATTTGGTTTTCCGGTAATGAAAGCAATTAGTAAATATGCTACAAAACCTCTGGATGTACATTTAATGATTGTGGATCCCGACAGGTATTTAAGTCAGTTTAAAGATGCGGGTGCAACTAATATTACTGTTCATTACGAAGCTTGTACGCATTTGCACAGAACCTTGCAGGCAATAAAAGATTTGGGTTGTAAGGCAGGTGTGGCCTTAAATCCGCATACACCTGTTATCCTGCTTGAAGATATTATTGAAGATATAGATCAGGTGTGTATCATGTCTGTAAACCCCGGATTTGGCGGACAGCAATTTATTGAAAATACCTACAAAAAAGTTCGTGAATTAAAAGCGATGTGTGCCGGCAGAAATGAAAACTTGTTAATAGAAGTTGATGGTGGCGTTGGAACGCATAATCTGGCAGCTTTGGTTAGGGCAGGGGCCGATGTTTTGGTTGCCGGTAACGCAGTTTTCGCTGCTGCGGATCCAAAAGAAATGATTTCTGAACTGAAAAATATTTCTCCGGAAATAATGACCGCATGATCTAATTCAAAGTTCCGCAAATAGCAATTGCAGAAAGATTTGTTAATTTAGAATTATCTCTGGATAAAAGTTCTACCTGTTGGCAATTAAACATCTACCATTTGTGAAATATTTTTTGCTGTTTGTAAGTGTTTTATTTGCTTTTCCCTTATTTGCTCAAAATCCCACTTTTTTAAGTGGAAATGTTTATTCAGAAGATTCAAGTTCGTTAGAAAACGTTACCGTAACAGAAGTTGGTTCGAATAATAGCACGCAAACAAATCAAAGTGGCTATTATCGGCTCAAGGTAAGTCAGACATCCTTAAAGATTAGTTTCAGTCGTGTAGGATATAAAAAATACACACTTCAAATCGGTTTAATATCGGGAGTAGAAAATAAACAGGACGTAAAATTAATTCTTGATTTAAGATCGCTGGATGAAGTTCAGGTGCTTAGCAATATTAATAATGCCGGTAATTCTGTATTGGTAAATGCGGCTAATATGACTTCATTTCCATCTGCTTCGGGTAATTTTGAAGCAATGATAAAAACGCTTCCGGGAGTTTCATCAAATAACGAATTAAGCTCGCAATATTCTGTACGTGGTGGAAATTTTGATGAGAATCTGGTTTATGTTAATGACGTAGAAATTTATCGCCCATTATTAATCCGGAACGGACAGCAGGAAGGTTTAAGTTTTATAAACCCGGAGCTTGCCGGAATGGTGAAATTTTCCGCGGGCGGTTTTGAGGCTCGTTATGGAGATAAATTATCGTCTGTTCTGGATGTAAAATATTTAAAACCCGACAGTGCTTACAGTTCTGTTTCTGTTGGCAATTTGGGGAATTCTGCCACTTTCAAACTTCCTTTAAATAAACAATATTTCCTTGCGGGAATTCGGTTAAAGAAAAATGGTTCGCTGTTAAATTCTCAGGATACCAAGGGAAATTACAAACCAGATTTTTCTGATTTTCAAATACTATATAACCGCGATTTAAATTCCAAACTGAATCTTTCAGTTTTAGGAAATTACAATCTGAGTAATTTTAATCTGGAGCCAGAAAGTCGCGAAACCAAATATGGAACCTTTACAGAAGTTTTACGTTTGCAGGTAGATTTTAACGGAAGGGAAGCAGACAGATATGAATCTGGAATGGCCGCATTTACTTTGCTTTATAAACCAACAAATAACTTAAATCTAAAATGGATAAATTCAGCTTTCCGTATATCTGAACAGGAAAAGATTGACATAGAAGGCCGATACATTTTTGATGAAATTGAAACCAATCTGGGCAATCCAAATTTTGGTAAAGTAAGAGCCAGTCGAGGAATTGGATCCAACTTAGATTATGCCCGAAACTCATTAAAAGCAAATATTTACAGTTCGGAAATTCGCTTATACAAACAAAATTCTAAATCATTTCTGGAATCAGGAATTCGTTATCAGCTAAATCAGGTGGATGACAAACTAAATGAATATACAGTCATAGATTCTGCAGGTTATACCTTGCCAAATAACCCGAATGAGTTAGTGCTGAATAATGTGGTGAATACCCAGAATTCTGTTTCCATAAATACACTAAGTGGATTTATTCAAAATACCTATAACTTTAATTCAAGAATCTCATTTTCTTCCGGGATCCGGGCAAATTATAATGATTACAGTAAGCAGATATTAATAAGTCCGAGGCTCAATGCCGCATTTTTGGCAAATTCAACAAGCACTTTTTTATTAAGAGCTTCTGCCGGAGTTTATGATCAGCAACCTTATTATCGTGAGTTTAGAAACTTCGACGGAAGTCTAAATCCAAATGCAAAAGCGCAACGGTCGCTGCATTTTTTAGCAGGCGCCGACTACCATTTTTTCGGTTTAGGTACCGATTTGAAGTTTACATCAGAACTTTACTACAAATATTTATCGCGTTTAACGCCTTATAAAATTGAAAATTTAAGAATCAGATATTATGCAGATCAGCAATCTAAAGGCTACGCAACTGGTATTGACTTTAGCTTAAGCGGCAAGTTTGTAAAAGAACTGGAATCTTCTTTCAGGCTTTCGCTGATGAAAACTGCGGAAGATATCAAGGATGATTTTTATTTTCAGAATGATGCAAACGGAAATTCAATTCGTATAGAACCTGGCTATTTGAACAGGCCTTCAGATCAGCGAATAAATTTTTCAGTTTTCTTTCAGGATCAGTTATTGGGTAATCCATCTTATAAAGTTCATTTAACTATGTTTTACGGTTCCGCTTTACCTATCGGACCGCCAAATACAGAACGTTATCGCGATGTTTTCAAAATTCCTGCATACAAACGGGTGGATATTGGCTTTTCAAAAGATTTTTTAGGTGAAGGAAATCAACGCAAGCCTGTATTTTTTCATAAATATTTTAGCTCGCTGGTGGCTTACGCCGAAATTTTTAATCTTCTGGATATAAATAATACGGTTTCATATTTGTGGATAAAGGATGTAAATAATAATCAATATGCGATCCCTAATTATTTAACATCGCGGCAGCTTAATTTAAGGTTGATTGCCAAATTTAAAACTAGAACGCAATAAAATAATCAATACATAAAAGCATAAGTTTTTTGAAATGAACATACATTCCAATAGAATTCTTCTAATTTTGGAACATAAAAATTAAATATCATGACATATAATTTTGGTGCTGGTCCTTGCATTTTACCACAGGAAGTTTTTAAGCAAGCTTCTCATGCTGTGCTGGAGTTCAATCCTACCGGATTGTCTATTTTAGAAATATCACATCGTACACCCGAGTTTGAGGCAGTAGTAGATGAAACAGTTCGGTTGGTTAAAGAACTTTTAGAAGTTCCGGCAGGTTATTCTGTGCTATTATTACAAGGTGGAGCAAGTATGCAATTTTGTATGGTGCCCATGAATTTATTGGGAGAAGGACAGAAAGCAGCTTATCTGGATACAGGCGTTTGGGCTAATAAAGCAATAAAAGAAGCAAAAATGATGGGTAACACCGAAGTTGTAGCTTCATCAAAAGATAAAAACTATACGTTTATTCCAAAGGATTTTTCGATTCCTGAAGATGCGGCTTATTTGCATATTACCTCTAACAATACTATTTACGGAACGGAAATGCATCAGTTCCCTAAATCACCGGTGCCGGTAGTTTGCGATATGTCTTCAGACATTTTCAGCCGTAAAATTAATGTTGCAGATTTTGATTTGATTTATGCAGGCGCTCAAAAAAATATGGGTCCGGCCGGCGTAACACTTGTTATTGTTAAAGATGAAATTTTAGGGAAAATCGATCGTAAGATCCCTTCCATGTTAGATTATAAGGTTCAAATTGACGGAGGTTCTATGTACAATACGCCGCCCGTATTTTCAATTTATGTTTCTATGTTGAATCTTAGATGGTTGAAATCTAAAGGCGGAGTTAAAGAAATTGAATTAGAAAATATCTCGAAAGCGGAATCCTTATATCGTGAAATTGACCGTAATCCATTTTTTAAAGGAACTTGCGCAGTTGAAGACAGATCAAGAATGAATGTTTGTTTTGTAATGGAAGATTCATCATTAGAAAAAGAATTCTTAAAAATGGCCGAAGATTGTGGAATTGTTGGTTTAAAAGGCCATCGTAGTGTGGGCGGTTTCCGGGCATCTATGTACAATGCCCTGCCAATAACAAGCGTTCACGTGTTGGTAGATCTGATGCAGGATTTTGCTGAAAAGCACAGAAAATAATTAAATTTTTGTCTGACTTTTGCCAGACTAAACATTAAAAATTACAGAATGAATTTCAAAATACTTGCCAATGATGGCATAGATCCGATAGGTAAAAGTTTATTAGAAGAAGCAGGTTTTCAGGTTGACACCGACTTTGTTAGTCAGGATAAATTAGCGGAAGCTTTGAAAAATTACGATGCAATAACTGTACGTAGCGCCACAAAAGTTAGAAAGGAATTGATCGATAGCTGCCCGAACATTAAATTGATTGGTCGTGGTGGTGTTGGTATGGATAACATAGATGTAGATTATGCTCGTTCAAAAGGTGTAGCGGTTGTAAACACGCCTGCTTCATCGTCTTTATCTGTTGCTGAACTGGTGTTTGGTCATTTATTTTCCGGCGTTCGATTTTTGCATGATGCCAACCGCAGAATGCCTTCAGAAGGTGATTCAAAATTTAATGATCTAAAAAAATCATACGCCAAAGGAATTGAACTTCGTGGTAAAAAAATAGGAATTATTGGCTTTGGCCGGATTGGTAGAGAGGTTGCTAAAATGGCTTTAGGTTTAGGTATGGAAGTTCTAGCTTTCGATATCTTTGAGGTTCCTGATCATTTAGAACTGGAACTCGCCGGAGGAGTTAAAGTTGATTGCCCCGTTCAGTCTATGAATTTTGAAGACCTGATCAAAAACGCAGATTTCATTAGTTTACATGTTCCTTTTTCTGAGAAACCAATTTTAGGCAAAGAAGAATTTGAACAGATGAAAGATGGTGTTGGTATCGTCAATTGTTCTCGTGGCGGAACAATAGATGAAACAGCATTAGTCGAAGCTATAGATTCCGGTAAAGTTGCTTTCGCCGGATTGGATGTTTTTGAAAACGAACCCAATCCCCGGAAGGAAATTTTAAATCATGCAGGCATTTCGTTAACGCCGCATATTGGAGCTTCAACTGGAGAAGCACAAGAACGAATTGGAACTGAATTAGCTAATTTGATTATCGATTTTTTTAAAGCGAAATAATTTCAATATCGCTTTCGCGACTCTTAAATTAATAATTGAATGCCCAAAATAAAACCATTTAGAGGTATCAGGCCAAATTCTGCTTATGTAGATCAGGTTGTGTTGCAGGTAGAGAATTTAAGTATTGATGCTGCCAAGCATATCCGGCAGGAAAATCCTTATTCCTATGTAAACATGCTGGTTCCTAAAGTGGACAATAAGTTTATGATGGGTTCTAAGCGGGAGCTTGCATATAAAAAGATCAATGAAAATTTTGAGGAATTTCTTGAAAATGGAATTTTAATTCGCGACGAGCAACCTTCTTTATATGTTTACCAGGTTGCGCACCGCAATATTATGCAAACTGGAATATGGACAGTCACTTCAATTGATGATTATCTGAATAACACAGTTAAGAAACACGAGCTTACCCGTG
This sequence comes from Sphingobacteriales bacterium, assembly GCA_038204935.1. Taxonomy (GTDB): domain Bacteria; phylum Bacteroidota; class Bacteroidia; order Sphingobacteriales; family Sphingobacteriaceae; genus Daejeonella. The sequence goes on from JBBRCI010000001.1 coordinate 15,295, forward strand.
CAGACCGGGAGCAATCTCTGATTGATTATTTACAGCAAACAGGTTGCGATGCAAATCCGGTTTTGATCACTTATAAACCTCTGGCTGAAGTTAATTCGGTTATTCAGGATACAATTACAAAGCAACCTGATATTTCATTTCATAAAGAAAACGCCGAGCATAAACTTTGGAAAATTGACGATCAGGTTGTTTTAAAAACCTTGGTAGATTCTTTTGCCAAATTAGATTCGAGTTACATTGCAGATGGTCATCATCGTGCTGCAGCTGCTGCTTTATTAGGTATTGAGAGAAGAAGATCAAATTTTAAACATAACGGGAGTGAAGAATATAATTTTTTCACTTCTGTTTATATGGCTACAGATCAGCTCAGGATATTTGAATTTCATCGTTTGCTAAAAGATCTCGGCAAGTTATCCGAAGCTGATTTTTTGAAAAAACTGGAAGAGAAGTTTTTCCTGAAACCTGCGGATAAACTGGTTAAGCCACTTGAGTTGCATCAATTTGGAATGTATCTTTCCGGACAATGGTATAGCTTAACTGCCAAACCCATTACTTATTTTGATGATAATCCGGTTGCAGAATTAGATGTAAGTATTTTGCAGGATTTTGTACTGGCTCCTTTAATTGGAATTGAAGATCCCAGAACAGATGAAAGAATTTGTTTTGTTGGAGGTGTAACTCCAATCGAGGATTTGGTAAAGAAGGTAGATTCCGGGGACTTTAAAGTTGCATTTACACTCTATCCAACATCAATTGTTCAATTAATACATGTAGCAGATGCAGGAGAAGTTATGCCGCCGAAATCAACCTGGTTTGAACCTAAATTTCAGGCTGGTTTGGTCATCCACCAGATTGCTTAATCTAAAATATAAGTTTCGCCTTTTTTAGCAATTGTAGCCTTGTAATTTTCCTCGGCTAAGGCTTCCTGCAATTTTTCCATGGATGATTCTTCGCCATGCACCAGAAAAATTTGTTTCAATTTCTCCGGATTTTGATCTCTTACAAAATTTAGCAAATCATTATGATCGGCATGACCGCTGAAAAGATCGGTTTGTTTTATAGTTGCATAAACTGATAATTCGCGATGACGAATAGTAACTATTGGATCGCCTCTTAAAAGCCGGTATCCTAAGGTGTTTTTAGCGCAATAGCCGATAAAAAGTATGGTGCAATAGTAATTCTGAATATTGTAAAAAAGATGATCCTGAATTCGGCCGCCTTCCAGCATTCCTGCCGAAGAAATAATGATGCAAGGTTCAAAGTAATTCGAGATTTCTTTACTGGCATTCATATCAGCCACATATTCTAAATTTTCAAAATCAAATTCATCTCCTTCGCGGGAATAAAATTCACGTGCTTCATCATTTACCAGATGGTGGTGTTTTCTGAAAATTTCTGTCGCGTAAGTCGCCATTGGACTATCCACAAAAACTTTTATTCTGGGAAGTAAACCTTTACTGAAAATTTTATTGAGTGAATAAACCAGCGCCTGCGTTCTTCCAATACTAAAAGCCGGAATAATTAATCTGCCCGGTGTTTTTACGCAAGCTTCATTGACTGTTTCTACTAAAGTTTGTTCAATTGTTTTTTCGGTATTATGATATCTTCCGCCGTAAGTTGACTCGCAAACCAAGTAATCTACCTCAGTAAGTTTCTCCGGATCGTTTAATACAGGATAACCTTTCCGACCAATATCGCCGCTAAAGGCAATCGTCTTTTCAGTTCCGTTTTCTGTGATATTAAATATTACCGATGCGGCACCTAATAAATGCCCGGCAGGAATAAACGTTAAACTTGCCTTTCCGTTTAAACGGAAAGATTTGTTAAAACCAATGGTAACAAACCTATCCACAGTCTCCATTACATGTTTTTGCAGATATAATGGTTGCGGCCCGGGATTGTAATGTTTGCGTTTGGATTTATTTTTCCGTTGCTTGTTCAGGAAAATGTTTACAGAATCTAATAATAACAATTCAGAAAGATCTGCGGTAGGAGCCGTGCAAAGTATTTGTCCTTCAAAACCAAGGCGTACCAATGTTGGCAGATTACCGGAATGATCTATATGTGCGTGTGTTAAAACAACAACGTCTATTTCCGAAGGTAAAAATGGAAATTGCTCGTTTTCTTCCAGCCAGGTATTTCGCTCGTAATCTAATCCGCAATCTATAAGTATCTTGTAATTTTCAAGTTCGAGCAAATGCATGCTGCCCGTAACCTGTTGCGCTGCGCCCCAAACGGTTAGTTTCATGTACGATATAAATCATCCTGCGTAAGCAGAAACGGTTAAATAATTAATTAAGGTTCGATTTAAACCTCAAACTGAAGCTGACTAAGATAACGATATAAACCTTCTTGATTTTCCATCAGTTGATGATGCGTTCCGCTTTCAATTACTTTTCCTTTTTCAAGAACCACAATTTTATCAGCTTCGCGAATGGTCGATAAGCGGTGTGCAATGATGATTGATGTGCGATCTTTCATCAGCACTTCCAACGCTTCCTGCACCAAACGTTCAGATTCAGAATCGAGAGAAGAAGTTGCTTCATCCAGAATCAAAATCGCGGGATCTTTCAACAAGGCTCTTGCTATCGCGATACGCTGGCGCTGTCCGCCCGAAAGCTTCACGCCACGTTCTCCAACCAAAGTATCATAACCTTCCGGGAAACCCGTAATAAAGCCATCTGCGTTAGCTTTTTTAGCTGCCTCGATAACCTCATCTGTACTAGCGCTCAAACGACCGTAAGCAATATTTTCGCGAATGGTTCCACCAAACAATAAAACGTCCTGCGGTACAATTGCAACCTGATTACGGATATCAGTTAAGGAGTAACTATTGGAAGGCTTTCCATCAAATAATAATTGGCCTTTTTGTGTATCGTAAAAACGAAGAATTAATCCGGCAATTGTAGATTTTCCGGCACCACTCGGGCCAACAATAGCAACTTTTTCACCGGCATTTGCTTTAAATGAAACACCATTTAAAACAGTAATTTCCTTACGGGAAGGGTAGGAGAACTCCACATTGTTAAACTCCAGATTACCATCGATTCTCTGGCGAATTACGTTCTCCTGTTCGTTTATGCTGATATCTTCATTATCTTCCTGAAGAATTTCTAACACGCGTTCGCTGGCACCCAAAGCTTTCTGAACGTTTGCATACAATTCGGGGAAACTTCCCATGGCTGCTCCTACAAAAATGGAATACAAAATATAGGTTGTTAAACTTCCGACAGATAATTCGCCTTGCGAAACCAATACAGAACCATACCAGATTACTCCGACAATAGCTCCGAAAATTGCAAAAATGATAAAAGATGCAAAACCGCCACGATAATTTGCTCCGCGTAAAGCGATTTTAACAACTTCGCGTAAGCTTTTATCATATCTGTTTGCTTCATAAGCTTCATTTACAAAGGCTTTCACGTTCGAAATTCCCTGTAAAGTTTCTTCAACAACCGTATTAGAATCTGCTAATTTATCCTGTGCTTCTCTGGATATTTTACGAATAAAACGACCGAAGAAAACTGCTACAATTACCAGTACAGGTAAAATTGCAATATTTAGTAATGTTAGTTTATGTGATACGTAAAACAGGAATGAAACACCGCCAACCAATAAAACCACCTGACGAATCATTTCGGCTAAAGTGGTGGTTAGTGTATCCTGAATTTGTGAAAGGTCGGCAGAAATACGACTGTTTAGCTCTCCAACTCTTCTTTGAGAGAAGAAATTCATCGGTAAAGTAATCAGCTTAAAATAGGTGTCGCGACGAATATCTGCAAGCGATTTTTCTGCAACTTCTACAAATAAACGAATCCTAAAAAATGAAATAAATGCTTGTATAAATAAAATCCCGAAAGAAATATAACCGATCATATTGATGTTGAGCGGGATGAAATCATACTTCTGCTTGCCCTGAGCGGCATCAATCATAATTCCTAAAAGTGAAGGAAAAGCGAGACCGGTTATGCTGGAAAGAAACAAAAAAACCATTCCAACGATGAATTTGCCACGATAAGGTTTCAGGTATTTTAGAAGTTGAGAAACTTTGCGAATACTTTCTTTATTTATTTTGGTTTTAGGAAGTTCTTCTGCCTGAGCGTTTCCGCTGTTTAATCGAGCACGTGCCATCTAAGAAATTAGGATAAAAATATATGTCTCAAGTATTGAGGCTGCAAAATTAATTTAATTTACAGATACCAAACTATATAACGCATCAATGTTTGGTCAATTTTTTTGCTCTGAACAACAGAACTGCTAGAATTACACTGAGTATCGCAAAACCTAACATCCAACTGCGATATTTAGAATTGCTTTTTTCCATTTCAGCGTACTCAGTATTTAACTTATCCTGTTGATTTTGCAGTTTTGTGATGGTGGTCATGTAACTGCCAATCCGGTCTTCCGATTCGACAGCTTTGGTCTCTATTGTAGACTTTTCCATATCCTTAAAGTCCAGTAGAATTTTGGTCTCTTTTAAGATCAGATTATCTGTGCGGACAATCTCTGTTAAAATATCATTAGATCGCTGCATATCTTTCTTGGTTTTTAAACCAAAAATTCCGGTGCGCTTTCCTAAACTTTCATCGTATTGGCCAAATTTAGTGCTTCGGTCATCAAGTAAACCGTTGATCTTTTTTCTTTGCAGCTGATAAGCGGAGCTGTCGCTTTGTGCAAAAGAATTGGCAATAACCGAACTCAAAAGTATCAGTGCTAAAAATATTTTCTTCATTGTATTTATTAAGAGATTTTCACCTTGCCTTGAAGTGACCAAGCTTCGGCTTTGTGGTTAAACAAGGGTTTTACTTTTGCCCAGGTTGATTTAAAAAGATCTGATTTTCTATAGTTTTCTAAATCGGCTTCAGAATTCCAGTAACTAATAGTGAAAAAATTATCCGGGTTGCTTAGATCCTGAAAAAGATTGGTGCTTTCACAACCTTCAAACTTATCAATTAGAGGTTTGCTGGCGTAAAATATATCTTCAAATTCTGAGTGATTTTGAAGGGGAAAGCTAAGTTTTACAATTCTGGTAATCATGAATAAAATTCTATTCTGACAATATCTCCCAAATGCAAACCCAATAATCCGCTAGCATTGCCCTTGTTAATAGCTATTTCCAAATGATTACTTATACCAAAAAGGCATAATTTCTCACCTTCAGGAACTTCATTATAATGCCAGCTCAATTGGGAAATTGATTCATTCCGTTTAAAAAACAAGGTAAAATCTCTGGCCTGCTGAACTTTGGTAAATATGTCTTTTGTTATATTGGTGATTATATTCTGGAATGAATCGATATAAATCACGCTTCCGCGGATAATATCTCTTTCAATTACAGGCTGCAAAGTCATTTTTTCTTCCAGCGTATGTACTGGCAAGCCAATTTCTTTGAGCTTTCCGCCGCGGGCAAGATGAGTTGCGGCTTTTGCAAAAATGTCTGATAATGGGAAATGCAGAAATTTTAAATCCTGCATAATATTTAATTCAACCATTTCTGATGGTTCATCATCAAATAAAAGAGAAAAAATTCCATTATCAGAACCAACAAAATAATGATCTTTATATTTAAGTGCCAGATAACGAGTCTCTTCATTAAATACAGAATCAATTCCAATTAAGTGAACTGTATTTTTTGGGAAGTAATGAAAAGCATTTTTTAAGATAAAAGCTGCTTGTTGAATATTAAAAGCAGAAATATTATGAGTTATATCAATTATATTGGCATTATTCAACTGACTCAGGATGCTGCCTTTTAGTGCAGCCTGGTAGAAATCTTTGTCGCCCAGATCAGTTGTTAAAGTGATTATTGCCATTAAAATGTTAATATTAATTATTATTCTTGCGATAGATATTGAACCTGCAAATATTCAATTTTTAATCAGAAATTAGTAACTCCCGGAAATTTAATCATAAGAACTTGAACGAACTTAAGCTAACTCTAGATAATATAAGCCCTGCGGTCATGTGGGGTTCAAACAATGAGTACTTTGAGATTATCAGAAAACATTTTCCTAAAATAAAGATTGTGGCTCGTGGTAACGAAGTAAAAGTATTGGGCGACGAAGTCGAACTGAACATCTTCAATCTTAAATTTCAGGATATTTTAAATCATGTTGATAAATTTCAAAGTCTTAACAACAATGATTTGGAGACCATTTTAGGCGCAAGTATTTCAATCAATACAGATGGTGAATCTGCGACTCCAAAAAACGGGGGAGGCGGAGAGCCAATAGTTTTCGGCCCAAACGGAATTATTGTAAAAGCACGTACAGCCAATCAGCGCCGTATGGTTGAAAGCATAAATAAAAATGATATTATTTTTGCTATTGGCCCTGCCGGAACCGGAAAAACCTATACAGCTGTTGCGTTAGCTGTTAGGGCTCTGAAAAATAAAGAAATTAAAAGGATCATTTTAACCCGTCCGGCTGTTGAAGCAGGAGAAAATTTAGGTTTCCTTCCGGGAGATTTGAAAGAAAAGATCGATCCGTATTTGCGTCCATTGTATGATGCTTTGGATGATATGATTCCGCCAGAAAAGCTTAAAGTGTATTTAGAGAACAGAACAATTGAAATTGCGCCTTTGGCATTTATGCGTGGAAGAACTTTGGATAACTGCTTTGTAATTTTAGATGAGGCGCAAAATGCTACGGACATGCAGTTAAAAATGTTTTTAACACGTATGGGTCCAACAGCTAAATTTATTGTAACGGGTGATATTACTCAAATAGATTTGCCAAAAGTGCAGCACTCTGGTTTACACACCGGTTTAAGAATTTTAACAGACATAAAAGGAATAGATATAATTTATTTGAATGGCGATGATGTTGTTCGTCATAAATTGGTTAAAAGCATTTTAAGAGCTTACGGTGATATACAATAATAGATTTGAGAGATGAGATAATAGATGTGAGAGGATATGAGATTCGAGATTTTAGATGTGAGAAGACTTCATCTAATAACTCAAGTCTATTATCTCATATCTAGTATCTCATATCTCACCTCTCAAGTCTCACCTCTCAAGTCTCACCTCTCAAATCTCACTTCTCACCTCTCATCCTCAAACCTATGAACGCCATTAAGGAAACACATTTTAATTTTCCAGGTCAGACAAATTTTTACAAAGGAAAAGTACGTGATGTTTACACGATAGACGATAAATTTCTGGTAATGATAGTCTCTGATCGCATTTCTGCATTTGATGTGGTTTTGCCGGAACCCATTCCGTATAAAGGCCAGGTTTTAAACCAGATTGCCGCTAAATCTTTACTGGAAACACAGGATATTGTAGCCAATTGGGTGATAGATGTTCCGGATCCAAGTGTAACCATCGGTAAAATTTGCGAGCCTTACAAGGTTGAAATGGTTATTCGCGGTTATCTGGCCGGTCATGCCTGGCGTGAATATCAGGCCGGACGCAGAAAGGTTTGCGGGGTTGATCTTCCGGAAGGATTAAAAGAAAATGATAGACTTCCACAACCAATCATCACTCCAACTACCAAAGCATCGGTTGGGCATGATGAAGATATATCCCGTGAGGAAATTTTAAACCGTAAAATTGTTAGCGTTGAAGAGTACGAGCAATTAGAAAAATATACGTTTGCCTTATTTCAAAGAGGTTCTGAAATTGCAGATGAGCATGGTTTAATTCTGGTAGATACCAAATATGAGTTTGGAAAATCTGAAGGTAAGATTCATTTAATAGATGAAATTCATACACCTGATTCATCCAGATATTTTTATAAAGACTCTTATCAGGAATTACAGGATCAGGATCAGCCTCAAAAGCAGTTATCAAAAGAATTTGTACGTAAATGGCTAATTGAGAACGGATTTCAGGGGAAAGAAGATCAAAATATTCCGGAAATGTCTGAAGGTTTAATTAATTCAATATCAGAACGTTATATTGAATTATATGAACATATAACGGGTGCGGAATTTATAAAAACTGATAACGTTGAAATTTTAAAAAGGGTAGAGAATAATATAAATGAAGCACTTAATCGTTTAAAATGATTTTAATTTATTATTATTGTAATAGAGTTATTTAATACAAATAAAATGAAGTTTACAGTTGACAAGCACGAAAAATATGTTTTAATTAAACTCAATGAGTCTAAATTGAACAGTTTAATATCACCTCAAATTAAATCAGAACTAATCTTAACTAACACAGAGGGTCAGCGTAATATTATTCTGGATTTGTCTGCTGTAAAATATTCAGATTCATCAGGCCTGGGAAGTTTATTAGTTGGTCACAGAATTTGTAAAAACTCTGAAGGTTCATTTATCCTTACGGGAATAAATGAAAATATTTCCCGCTTAATTTCTATTTCACAATTGGAAAACGTGCTTACAATTGTAGGTTCTGTAGAAGAAGCAATCGACTTGATTTTTATGGAGGAGATTGAAAAAGAATTAAAAAAAGAAGCGAAGTAATTCGCTTTTATACTGCTCATGAAATTTGAAGTAACAATTTTAGGCAGTAGTTCTGCAACTCCAATTTTTAACAGAAATCCATCCGCTCAAATTATTAATGTAAATGAGAAACTTTATCTGCTTGATTGCGGAGAAGGAACTCAGCAACAGTTTATCCGAAATGCTATCAAGCCTTCGCGAATCGATGAGATATTTATAAGCCATTTACATGGAGACCACTATCTTGGTTTAGTTGGTTTATTATCGTCTATGCATTTAAATGGCAGAACTAAAGATCTAAATCTTTTCGGACCGGCAGAATTACAGGAAATTCTGGAAGTTTCATTTCGCATATCTCAAACAGTTCTGCGTTATAAAATAAATTTCAATCCAACCAATACAAGCAAATCCGAAAAGATCTATGAGAATTTCGATTTGAAGGTAGAGACTTTTCCTTTAGAACATCGTATTCCCTGTACGGGATTTAAATTTTCAGAAAAGCAGCGACTTCCCAAAATTATTAAAGAGAAAGTTGCTGAATTAGATATTCCTGTAAATGAAATTAAGCTTATAAAAAAAGGTTTTTCCTTTACAGATAAAAATGGAAAGGTACATCCTGCATCTGAGTTAACTACAGATGCGGACGTGCCTCGTTCTTATGCGTATTGTTCTGATACCATTTGTAATTGGAGTTATTTAAATGATATTAAGAATGTTGATTTGCTTTACCATGAAGCAACTTTTATGCACGATATGGTAGACCGTGCCAAAGAAACTTTCCATACAACTGCTAAAGAAGCGGCTGAGATAGCTTTAAAATCTAACGCTAAACGATTGCTTATTGGCCATTTTTCTGCACGGTACCGCGAACTTGAACCCATGCTTTTAGAATCTCAGGAGATTTTTTCAAATACTAATCTGGCAATTGAAGGTCAGACTTTTGAGGTATAAAAAAAGCGCTGTATTATCAGCGCTTGTAAATATTTTCGTAGAAACTCTTAATCTTTCTTGCCTCCAAAAATGGAGAAGCTAACATATCTTTTCGGATTGGCTTTTAAATCTATCATCAATTTATCCAGGTTACCGGCAGCGCTATTCAAGTTATTATACATCCCCGGATCATTAATTAATTGTGCTAAAGATCCGTTCCCGCTATTTACTTTATTAAGTATAACCTGAAGATCAGCCACAGCTTTATTTGCTTCTGTAATAGTTTTAGCAAAATCCGCCTTTGCAACTTCATCACTAACTTTATCCAGATTATTCATAATAGAAGTAATCTTTTCATTATTGTTTTTAAAGTTACCGGAGATAGATTCTAGATTTCCTAAGATTCCGGCAATCTTGCTGCTTTCAGTTCCTACCAAACCATCAACTTTTCTGCTTGTACCTTCTAAAGTTTGCAAGGTACGAGCTATACTGGCAAAGCTGGTTTCAAAGTTTCTTTGAAATTCTGGACTTAATGTAGAGTTAACCGATGTTAAAACTGAATCTAATCTGGATATAATTTGCTCAGCTTTTTTCTGAACAGGCTCTACCTGTTCAATTAAATTTTTCTGAATATTTGAATTTAAAGTATCACCTTTTTGAGCGTACTGGCTGCTCGAACCTAATTCAAAAACAATAGCTTTACTGCCTAAAAGGTCAGTGCTTTCCAAACGTGCAATTGTATTATTTGGAATTGCATACTCCGGACTTATTTTAAATTGAGCAAGGATTTGACCACTTTGCAACAATGTTAATTTAGAAACCCGTCCAATCTGGTATCCGTTTACCAATACTGGCTTTGAAACGGCTAATCCATCAACCCGATCATATTTTGCGTAAAAGTCGTTCTCCTTAGAGAATACATCATTGCCTTTTAAAAAACTGTATCCTACAATTAAAATAACTATGGCAACTGCAGCCAATACACCTACTTTAGTTTCGTTGGTAATTTTCATCAAAAAAAATGGTTATATGATTTAAAAACCCGTGAGAGATATGAAGTTCTTGTAATTTATGTACTACAATTGGGGTTGTCAAAGCGTTAATTAAATTATTTACTTGTAATATTATTCCAGTTCTACCTGTTTCTTATATGTTTGAATAGCTTTTAACAAACAAGCTACAATTTCGTTTTGACCAGAATCAGAATTAATATATTCTTCTTCATCCGGATTTGAAATAAAACCAATCTCTGTTAAAACTGCCGGCATTCCTGCTCTGGCTAAAACTGCTAAACTTTGTTCTTTAACACCCCGATCTACACGACCGGTTTGTATGTATGAATCCTGGATAAATGTAGCTAATTTAATGCTTTGATCGCGATAGGCATTTTTCATTAATGATAATAAGATAATACTTGCCGGATCTTTCGGATCATAACCATCATAATTTTCTTTATAATCTTTTTCTAAAAGGATAGAAGAGTTTTCCCGCATAACCACATCCTGCTCATCTAAACGACCAAAACCAGATACGAAAGTTTCTACACCACGGGTTGAAGTACTTTGAATTGTTTTATAAACAGGAACTTTTTTGCCTTTGCTGTTTTTAGTATAATGGCTAACCACTCTGCGTATGGGCATTGAATTACAATGGATCGAGATAAAAAGATCAGCTTTTGCCCGGTTAGCAATACCAACTCTTTCATATAAAGGAATGAAAACATCGGTGGTTCTGGTGTAAATTACTTTTACATCAGGCATTTTGTCTTCAATTGTTTTGCCTAAACGCAGAGCAACCTTTAAAGCAACATCCTTTTCTTTCGAAAAATTACCTCGTGTTGCACCATCATGTCCACCATGCCCCGCATCTATTACAATTGTTCTAATGCGATATGGCTTAAAAGGAACATCCTTGGCGAAAGATGCCAGCGGCAAAATCAGAATAATGTTTAGTAAAGTATAAATGTATCTTCTCAATGGTATAATTTTCATTAATTTTGGTCGTATTGTAGTAACTGTAAGTGCAAAAGTAATATTCATCGGCGAATTTGAAATTTTTTAAGTCTTTTTTTAGAAATAGTGCTTTAGTCACTTTAATATTGCTGTTAAGCTTTATTACGTATGCGCAACAACCAGTTTTAAAACCAGTTCCTATAATCAAGGATACAACGTATCTTGATTTAAAGAGAACGGATACTTTGTCAAATAAGTCTACATCAACCTCCGGATTAAAGTCACAAGTTAAATACAGTGCAGAGGACTCAATCCGCTTTGACCACATAAACAATGTAGTTTATTTATATGGTAAAGGTCGTATAATTTATGATGACTTCGAATTGGATGCTGATTATATTCGTTTAGATCAAAAAAATAATCTGGCCTTTGCAAAAGGTTATACGGACCCTAAAAATAATCGTTACAGAGGAAGACCAATTTTAAAACAGGGTTCCGAGCCTCCAATTACAACTGATTCCCTCGTTTTTAATTATGTCACCAAAAAAGGAAAATCTTTTGGTGTGTTTTCTGATGTGGAAGGCGGATATCTACAGGCTAAACAATTTAAAAAGAACGAATACAATGAAGGTTTTTTCAAGAACGGAATTTACAGTACATGTAATTTGTCGCATCCGCATTACGGAATTCATATAACCCGTGGAATTGTTACTGAAGATCAGATTGTTACGGGACCGGCATATCTTGAAATTGAAGATGTTCCTTTGCCATTAGGAGTTCCCTTCGGATTTTTTCCTAAACCAAATCACCGCTCCGGCGGATTATTGTTTCCCACATTTGGTGAAGACAATTTACGTGGTTTTTTCATGCGTGATTTAGGTTATTATTTTGGAATAAGTGATTACTGGGATCTGGCAGTTCGTGGAACATTATATAGCAAAGGTTCTTACGAAGGAAATACTCAGGCCAGATATCGTAAAAACTATAAATATGATGGTGGTATAAATTTAAGATATGCCTCATCAAAGAATGGAGTAGAAGGAACCGAAGCGTTTAAGCATCCGGCCAAGGATTTTAACATTGTCTGGAACCATTCACAACGACCGGAATCTAATCCGGGAACAACCTTTAGTGCTTCTGTAAATGCAGGAACGGGAAGTTATTTTAGAAACACTGCTGCCGGCGGAACATATAATTTTGATCAGCTAACGCGAAATACTTTAGCCTCAAACATCAGTTATGGAAAAGTATTTGGCAATGGTTTATTCAATCTAACTTCCACTTTAAGCCATCGGCAGGATTTGGAGACTAAAATTGTCAACCTGGAATTGCCTTCATTTAATCTAAGTATGACATCCATAAACCCTTTTGACAATAAAGACAGGGTTGGAGAGCAAAAATGGTTTCAAAAAATAAATGTTGGCTATAGCCTACAGGGAAGTAATACCATCAATACGACAGAAGATAAATTATTTAACAAGGATGCTTTGCAGAATTTCAACACCGGTTTTCAGCATAATATTCCTGTAAGTTTATCTTTAAATCTGTTTAAATATTTCCAGTTTAATTCCGGTTTGCAGTATAATGAGAAGTGGTACTTACAAACCATCCGTAAAAGATATGCATCAAATCCCTTAGATTCTTTAATAACGGATACCATTCCGGGATTTAGCCGTGCCAATGAATACAGTATAAATACAGGTTTATCCACAAAGTTATATGGTCAGCTAAACTTTAAAAAGGGAAAATTTCTTGCTATACGCCACGTGGCAACACCTTCTGTGAGTTTTAATTACCGTCCGGATTTTGGAGCAGAACGTTTCGGATATTATCGTACTGCTATTTCAAGTTCAGATTCTTTGCGCTATTCCATTTATGAGAACCGGATTTATGGATCGCCCTCAACAGGCAAAGTTGCTGGAATTGGCTTTAGTATTGATAATAATATAGAAGCCAAAAGGCGTGCTGTACGCGATACAAGCAGCTCTAATAGTGTTGATTCTAACAATGATAAGGTTCCGCTTTTACAAAACCTGAGTTTTTCTGGTAACTATAATTTTGCAATAGATTCTTTTAATTTATCACCCATTAATTTCTCCGGAAGAACGGCATTGTTTAAGCAAAAATTAGGAATAAACTTTAACGGAACCTTTGATCCTTATCAATTAAATCAAAGCGGACAAAGAGTAAATCAATTCGCCATTAATTCTGGTAAAGTTGCCCGTTTAACCAACCTGGGTTTATCAATGGATTTTAGTTTGAATTCTGAAGCTGCCAAAAGAAGAAGTAATAACTTAAATCAGTTGGGGGAGAATTTGCGGAATGCAAGTCCGCAGCAATCCAGAGAATTGGCCATGATCAGCAAAGATCCAAACGCTTTTGTAGATTTCAATGTTCCCTGGAATGTTAATCTTTCCTATAATTTTAACTACAATAAATTCGGATTGGTTTCCTCAATTACAAATACTGTCAATTTTCACGGTGATTTTAATGTAACGCCCAAATGGAAAGTTCAATATACATCCGGTTACGATTTTCAGTTAAAGAAACTTAGTTTAACTCAATTTTCCATTTACAGGGATCTGCATTGCTGGGATATGTCCTTTCGTTGGATTCCGGTGGGACCGTACCGCAGTTACAGTGTAGATATTAAGGTAAGAGCTTCAGTTTTGCAGGATTTAAAATTAAGCCGTCGCCGGGATTACTACAACAACCTTTAATATGTTAGCCGAAATAATAACCATTGGCGATGAAATTCTCATCGGTCAGATTGTGGATACCAATTCTGCCTGGATGGCACAAAAATTAAATAATGCTGGAATTCGCGTAAAGCAAATAACTTCAGTTTCTGATGATCGTCAGCATATTTTAGATGCCCTGAAACTGGCTTCTTCCAGAGCTGATCTTATTTTAATGACTGGCGGATTAGGACCTACCAAAGATGATATTACCAAGAAAACTCTTGCTGAATATTTTAATGTTGGCTTTCGCCAGGATGAAGAATCACTGGAAAATGTGAAGCAAATCTTTGCTAAATATAATCGCCCATTGCTAGATGTAAATATTAAACAGGCAGATGTTTTAGATAACTGTATTGTTCTACAAAATAAAAACGGAACAGCGCCCGGAATGTGGATCGAAGATTCAGGGAAAATTTATGTTTCAATGCCGGGTGTTCCTTTTGAAATGATGTATCTGATGGAGGAAAATGTGATTCCGAAAATTATTTCTGAATACAAACTTCCTGCGATTGTTCATCATACTATTTTAACTTCAGGAATGGGGGAGTCGTTTTTAGCTCAGCAAATTGAAGATATTGAAAATGAATTACCAGAACACATTAAGTTGGCATATTTGCCGAGGTTGGGACAGGTAAGATTACGCTTAAGTGCTTTTGGAAACTCTAAAGAAATTTTGGAGCGTGATGTAGCCGTCTTTGCTAAAAAAATCTCTGAGCGTGTAAAAGAAAATCTGATTGCTGAAATTGATATCTCTATTGAAAAAAGTATTCTGGATTTTATGAAAGAAAGGAATCTGACTTTGGCAACTGCAGAAAGTTGTACGGGTGGTTTTATTTCCCATCTGATTACACAGCATCCGGGTTGCAGCGCTGTTTTTTTAGGTGGAGCCGTTTCTTATTCTTATCATCTTAAACAAATCATGTTGGGAGTTAAAGAAAGCACACTAACAAATTTTGGTGCGGTAAGTCAAGAAACAGTTACCGAAATGGCGCAGGGAACTATCAACAATTATGATTCAGATTATTCAATTGCAGTAAGCGGAATTGCCGGACCTGATGGCGGTTTGCCTGACAAACCAGTTGGTACAGTTTGGATCGCGGTAGCTAACCGTAAAAAAGTGGTTGCAAAGAAATTTCAATTCTCTAATAAAAGGACACAAAATATAGAGCGTTCTGCAGTAAATGCATTTACAATGCTTTTTAAATTGCTGAAAGAAGATCATGCATAATGTAAAAACGCTATTTTTGCAGCAGCTAATTATTAATTCGCTTATGCGGATAAACTGATTTCTTGATATAAAATGCAAAGAATCAGTTAATTAAAAACATTAATCAAATTATTTAAATATGGCTCAATACGAATTATTATTGCCGAAAATGGGTGAAAGTGTTGCAGAAGCTACTATCATAAAGTGGGTAAAGCAGCCCGGCGATATGATTGAAGTGGATGAATCTGTTTTGGAAATAGCTACAGATAAAGTTGACTCCGAAGTTCCTTCTCCAACCGCAGGAAAATTGGTAAAAACTTTATTTAATGAGGATGATGTTGTGCAGGTGGGTGAAGTTATTGCCATTATAGAAACAGATGCGAATGCTTTTCCGATTGCTGAAGTAGCTGTTGAAGAAATAGCTGAAAGTATTCACGAGGTTAAAGCTGATGATATTCCCGGAATTTCTCACGTAGGAGAAACAGCTGGTAAAAGCGCAACTACAGCCTCTCAAGATTTTAGCAATTCTTCACGTTTTTATTCTCCATTGGTTAAAAGTATTGCTGCAGAGGAAAACATAAGTTTAGACGAGCTAGATAAGATACAAGGATCAGGAACTGAAGGACGGGTTACCAAGTCTGATATTCTGGAGTTTGTTGAGCAAAAACACAGTTCCGAACCACAAACTGAAGTCAAGGGAGGTCCTATTACAAATGCTCCGGCATCTAGTCCTGCTGCTGCTTCAGCACCTAAAGTTGAGGCACCTGCTAGTCAGCCAACTCCGGTTGTTTCTGTTTCCGGTGGAGATGAGATAATAGAAATGGACCGTATGCGTAAACTTATTGCCGATCACATGGTAATGAGTAAGCAAACTTCTCCACATGTAACTTCATTTGTTGAAGCAGATGTAACTAATTTGGTAAAATGGCGTGATCGTGTTAAGGATAGTTTCCTGAAACGAGAAGGAGAGAAAATTACATTTACACCAATATTTATTGAAGCAGTAACTAAAGCAATTAAAGATCTTCCGTTAATTAATGTTTCTGTAAACGGAACGCAGATTATTAAAAAAAGAGATATAAATATAGGTATGGCTGCAGCTTTACCTAGCGGGAACTTAATTGTTCCGGTTATTAAAAATGCAGATCAATTAAATCTTGTCGGCCTAACCAAATCGGTAAATGATTTGGCAAAACGTGCCCGTC
This sequence comes from Sphingobacteriales bacterium, assembly GCA_038204935.1. Classification (GTDB taxonomy): domain Bacteria; phylum Bacteroidota; class Bacteroidia; order Sphingobacteriales; family Sphingobacteriaceae; genus Daejeonella. Next base: position 31,745 of record JBBRCI010000001.1, read on the forward strand.
AGTCTAAATTAAAGCCTGATGAAACGCAGGGTGGAACTTTTACCATTACCAACGTGGGTACTTTCGGGAACGTAATGGGAACGCCAATCATTAATCAACCGCAAGCTGCTATTTTAGCTGTTGGTGCAATTAAGAAGAAACCCGCAGTTATAGAAACTGAATACGGCGATGTTATTGCCATCAGACACATGATGTTCTTATCCTTATCGTATGATCATCGCATTGTTGATGGTGCTTTGGGCGGATCTTTTGTGCGTAAAGTAGCAGATTACCTTGAAGCATGGGATTCTAACAGAGAAATATAATTTTTAGCTGGACTAATGCTCCCCTTTATTCCAGGGGAGCTGTCCGCTGGCCTGATGGGTTAATAGTTTTAATATTCCTGGGCGAGTTCTACAATTTCCTCTTCAAAAATATCGTGACTTTTATCCTCTGGAATTTCAGCAATAAAAACGCCGTTCTCCCTTAAAATTTCTGCATTGTTTACCAGGTTCTGAAGGCTGATCTTTCCAATCACAAACTGGAAATTTTTGGCATAAAACCTTTCGGATATGTTTTCAAACTGAAGTTTGTCCAGTAATTTTTCATCAGAATATCTTAAATAAACATTTAGTAACACATCATTACTGTGCTGGTTTTGCTCCTGATACTGATGATATTTTTTGTATTCGTAGTGATAATCATATCTGAGAGCCGCAACATCTGACAAAACTGCTGCTCCGGTTGGATGTCCTCCAGCACCTTTCCCAAAAAAGAATTGCTGATCCGCAAAAGCGGCCTCTACAATAACACCATTGTATTCGTTTTCAACATTATAAAGGAAATTTTCTGGTCTCACCAATTTAGGTAAAACAAACAGAACCACATTTTGGTCTTCAATTTTTCTCGCGGAAGCGATCAGTTTAATCTTAAAATTTTTCTCACGAGCGAATTGTAAATCATGCGGAGATAAATTTTGAATACCGATGTTTAGAATGTTTTCTGGTTTGGTAAAAACACCATACGCATGTGCCGTAGCAATTACCAGTTTAAATTTAGGATCAAAGCCGCCCACATCTAAAGTTGCATCGGTTTCTGCAAAACCTAAATCCTGAGCTTGTTTTAAAGCCACATTGTAATCCAAATTTTCATTAAATACTTTAGATAAAATGTAGTTGGATGAGCCATTAAAGATTCCACCAACAGAGTGAAGCAATTCATTGTCATAATATTCTTCCAGATTTCTGATAATTGGAATACTGCCGCACACAGCACCTTCATATAATAAAGAAGTTTTGTGTTTAAATTGAAGTTCAACCAGTTCTTTTAAATGCTCGGCAACCATTCTTTTATTTGCGGTGACTACATTTTTACCACTTGAAAGTGCTTTAGAAACAATCTCAAAAGCTGCCTCGCTGTCATTAATCAACTCGATAACAGTGTTTATTTCCGGGTCGTTTAAAATATCACCGGCGTTTGTACTGAAAAAATGGGAGGAGATTGTTCTTTCTTTCTCTGCATCTTTAATCACGATTTTTTTCAGCTCAATATTTAGGTTTTTACTGCTGATGATGTCATATAACCCCTGACCAACCACGCCAAAGCCGAACAATCCGATAGTTAATTTTTTGTCCATAAATTTTATTTTGCTAAGCTTTCTGTCTTCCCGATAGGAAAGTTTTTTAGAAATTTTCTAATAATATTCCCCAGGGTCTCTGTTTCTATTAAAAAACCATCGTGACCAAAAAAAGAATCAATCTCTTTAAAAATGGCTTTAGGTATATTTTGGGCTAAAAACATTTGTTCTTCTATAGGAAACAGAATATCTGATTTAATACCAACTACTAAGGTTGTTGCTTTAACTAATTGCAAGGCCGCTTCAATACTTTCCCGGTTTCTCCCAGCGTGATGACTATCCATAGTTTTTGTGAGGTAATAATAACTGTAGGCATTAAATCGGCTGACCAATTTTTCGCCCTGATATTTTTGGTAAGATGAAGCTTTGTAATCATTTACTTTTTCTACCGAATCTTCTGACTGCGTATTTTTATAAGTATTATAATTTCGGTAGGATAATAACGCAAAACTTCTGGCGGCTTTTAAACCTTTACTTCCACCATCCGGACTCATGGAATAAAAAGTGCGGTCGGCAGTAATTGCCAACCGCTGACTTTCATTAAATGCAATTCCCCAGGCAGAATGAAAAGCATTTGTAGCCACCAAAATCAGGTTTTTAATTTTTTCTGGTTCAATAATAGACCATTCCAATGCTTGCTGTCCGCCTAATGAACCACCAATCAATACAGCTATTTCCTTTATTTTTAATTCGTTTGCCAAAAGGCGATGCGCATCTACCAAATCCCGTACGGTTAAATCCGGAAAGGAAAGATAATAAGGCAACCCAGTTTCATCATTTAAACTTAATGGATTTGTAGAGCCATAAGGCGATGAAATTATGTTGGCACAAATGATAAAATGTTCTTCCGGATTAAACAGATCTTCTTCACCAAAGAGACCTTTCCACCAGTCAAAAACATCAGAATTGGCTGTTAAAGCATGGCAAGCCCAGATGACATTATCTCGTTTCTCATTCAGATTTCCATAAGTATGATAAGCAATCTGAATTCCGGGAAGTTTTTTCCCGTTTTCAAAAATGACCGGATGCTTATGCTGGTATATATGATATCCCATTATAATTCTTTTTATGCCAGTTCTGGCTCTCTTTTATTTACAATAGCAAAGGATTGTTCCAAGTCGGCTTTTATATCATCCAAATGCTCAATTCCAACTGAAATCCGAAGTTGAGTTGCTGTAACACCTGATGCCAATTGTTGCTCTTCGTTTAATTGCTGATGTGTGGTTGCAGCTGGCTGAATGATCAGAGTTTTCGCATCTCCAACATTTGCCAGATGACTTACCAGTTTTAAATTATCTACAAAAGTTGTAGCGGCTTCTTTTCCACCCTTTATTTCAAAAGACAATACTCCGCCGAAGCCGTTTTTTAAATATTTTTTCGCATTCGCGTGATAAGGACTGCTACTCAGACCCGGATAATTTACTTTATCAACCTGCGGATGTTGCTCCAGCCATTTGGCAAGTTCCAATGCATTGTCTGCATGACGCTGAACACGAAGAGAAAGCGTTTCCAATCCCTGGATTAATAAAAATGCATTAAATGGAGAAAGTGCCGGACCAAAATCGCGTAAGCCTTCAACTCTTGCTTTAATGATAAACTGGATGTTTCCAAAATCACTTCCGATACCAAATACATCGTTGAATACTAATCCATGATAACCTTCGGATGGTTCTGTAAACTGAGGAAATTTACCATTGCTCCAATTATAATTTCCGCCGTCAACTATTACACCGCCAATAGAAGTTCCGTGACCGCCAATCCATTTGGTGGCAGATTCTACAACAATGTTGGCTCCGTGTTCTAAGGGGCGGAATAAATATCCGGCAGCGCCGAAAGTATTGTCCACAATTAAAGGCAGATCATGCGCTTTTGCAATAGCCGCAATTTTTTCAAAATCAGGTACATTAAATTCCGGATTACCAATAGTTTCCAGATATAGTGCTTTGGTATTTTTATCTATCAGTTCTTCAAAACTTTGCGGATCATCGCCTTTGGCAATCCGGGCTTCAATTCCAATTTTTTTAAACGATACTTTAAATTGATTATATGAACCTCCGTAAAGGAATGAAGTTGAGACAAAATTATCGCCTGCCTGAAGTATATTGGTAATGGCTATAAATTGGGCCGCCTGTCCGGAACTAACTGCCAAAGCAGCTACGCCACCTTCTAATGCGGCAATACGTTTTTCAAATACATCTGTTGTTGGATTCATTATACGGGTATAAATGTTTCCAAACTCTTTAAGAGCAAATAAATTGGCTCCGTGTTGCGAGTCGTTAAAAACGAAAGAAGTGGTTTGATAAATTGGAACTGCCCGAGAACCAGTTGTTGGATCTGGCTCCTGGCCAGCATGTAATTGCAGGGTTTCGAATTTTAAGTTTTCTGTTGACATGGTGTGTAATTTTTAATATTGAGTTGAAAATTTGAGAAATAGGGAATGCGGTCTAAAGCCGGGAATGCCAAATAAATCTGATCTTAAAAAGAAAAGATAAATCTAGCGCATGTAACAACAGCACATATTCACAGGAAGAATAGGGTATTGTAATTCAGGAAATAGAATAGAAATGATAAAGTTCTCTAATGAGAAAGGTTTGAAAAAACTGAATGTTCTTTTCATGGCTTAAAAATTTATAGTTCCGGGACATTCCGGACAGGAATTGGCACCTTTCCCGAAACCGATCGGGGGGTTGTCAGTGGGTCACAGAGCCTGATCTCTCGCCACTTCTGTATAAATCAAAAACCGATTAGATTATTGATGACAGATTGGTATTGCTACCAAATATTGTTTCAAATATAGATTGAAAATTATTTACATCCCAAATTTAATTTGTAAAAACTCAGAAAAGCGATTTTTCTGAGTTTAAAATGACAATTATTAATGATACGAAAATTCATTTAATTAGATTTTAAATACCTTAAATAATAGATAAAGCCTGAATAAGGTCTTCAATCAGATCATCAGAATTTTCAAGGCCAATTGATGCCCGAATTAAATTTTTGGGTGTTTTGGTATCCGGGCCTTCAATAGAATAACGGTGCTCTATTAAACTTTCTACACCGCCAAGGCTAGTTGCCTGACTAAAAACCTCCACTTTGTTTACCACTTTTAATGCTTCTGTATCTGATCCTTTTACTAAAAATGAAACTACACCCCCAAAATTTTTCATTTGCCTTGCGGCGATTTCATGATCAGGATGAGATTTAAGTCCGGGATAGAAGACCCTCTCTACGGATGAATGATCCTCTAAAAATTCTGCTATTTTCATTGCATTTTCCGCATGCCCACGCATACGATAAGGCAAAGTTTTAATACCGCGAACTGTTAAAAAGCAATCGAAAGGAGAGGGAACAGCTCCGGAATAACCTTGGATATCTTTAATTTTTTCCCAGAAGGGATTTATTTCTTTGCAAATTAGAGCACCGCCACCAACATCGCTATGGCCGCCTAAATATTTTGTTGTTGAATGCATGACGATATCGCATCCTAAATCCAACGGATTTTGAAAAACGGGACTGGCAAAAGTGTTATCACAAACAACAATTATATTTTTTTCTTTCGCGATTTTAACAATTGCGTTTATATCTGCAATTTTTAATAATGGATTTGAAGGAGTTTCAATCCAGATCAATTTTGTATTGCTTTTTATGGCAGATTTTATTAATTCAGGTTTACTGAAATCTACAAAATCTACCTCTAAAGTATCTGCATAAACTATTTTCAATTGATTACGCAAACCATGATACATATCCGAAGGTGCAATTATGTGACTTCCCGGTTTTAATGACTGAAATACAGCGCTCCCCGCCGCATTTCCCGATGAAAATGCGCAGCAATCTGCTCCATTTTCCAGCTTCATCAGAACATTTTCTAAAGATTTCCGATTGGGATTATCAGATCGGGAATAAATAAAGCCGCCGGGATAGTCACCTTCAGGTCCGCGTTCAAAAGTGGTTGAAAGTGTAATTGGCTGAATTACGGCTCTGTTTCCGTTTTCAATTTTATTGCCGGCATGTATTGCAATTGTTTCCAGTTTCATGTGCTTTTTTATTGACATCAAAAGGTAAACTTACCTTTTGAAAGAGGTTAATTCAAGTATCAGGATAATTTTTGTTTTCTCATTTTGTATTTTTGACCAAAGCTGAAAAAATGAATTCTGAAGATAGATTAAATATTCTCCTGCAAAATCCGGATTTAAGTGACGATTTAAAAGTCGTCGCCCAAAAAGTTAGAGATGGTTTGCGGATTAGTTTTTCTGAAGGCGTTATGCTTTTTGAAAAAGCTGAACTTGGATATTTAGGTGTTCTGGCTAATTATATCCGCGAAAAGCGACATGGTGATAAAACTTATTTTAACCGAAACTTCCATATTGAACCAACCAATTTATGTATTTACGATTGTAAATTCTGCTCTTATTCCCGTTTAATCAAGCAAAAATCTGAGGGCTGGGAATATACAATGGATGAAATGCTTGATATTGTAAAGAAATATGATGGTCAGCCGGTTACAGAAGTACATATAGTTGGAGGCGTTTTACCTCAATATGATGTTGATTTCTATTCTGAATTATTTCGTAAAATTCATGAATACCGACCTGATTTGCATGTGAAGGCATTAACTCCGGTTGAATATCACTATATCTTCAAAAAAGCCAAAATTGATTATGCTACAGGAATGAAGTTAATGAAAGATTCTGGTTTGGATTCTATCCCGGGAGGAGGAGCAGAAATTTTTGATCCTGAAATTCGTGAACAAATTTCAAAAGATAAATGTACCGGCGAACAATGGCTTCAGATACATGAGGAATGGCATAAATTAGGAATGCGATCTAATGCGACCATGCTTTATGGCCATATTGAAGAATTCAAACACCGTATTGATCATATGGATCAATTGCGGAATTTGCAGGATAAAACTGGTGGTTTCCAAACTTTTATTCCTTTGAAGTTCAGAAATCAAGATAACCAAATGTCTCATGTTCCGGAAGTTTCTGTAATTGAAGACCTACGTAATTATGCTATTTCACGCATTTACCTTGATAATTTTGATCATATAAAAGCATATTGGGCAATGATCAGCAGAAATACAGCACAGCTTTCTTTAAGTTTTGGTGTTGATGATATTGACGGAACACTAGATGATACCACAAAAATATATTCTATGGCTGGTGCAGAAGAACAACATCCGGCAATGAGCACTAAAGATCTGGTAAATCTGATCAGACATGTGGGCAGAAAACCGATTGAAAGAGATACTTTATACAATGTGGTTACAGATTATACCGATCATGAATTTCCGGATGAAGTAAAACCCAAATATTATAAACTTCCTGTTATACAAACGCCCGAAAGTGTTAACTAAACTCAATAAAGCGTAGAATGTCAGAAGTTAATCAGGAAAAAAATCATATTGAATCAGGTAGCCAGATAATAAAATCAGTTTATATTATTCGCCACGGCGAAACTGATTTAAATAAAAAAGGTATTGTGCAGGGCAGGGGAATCGATGCGGAGCTGAATGATTACGGTCGATCTCAGGGAGATGCTTTTTACCATGCATATAAACATGTTCCTTTCGATAAAATTTACACATCCACTTTAATCAGAACTCACCAAACTGTAGAAAAATTTATTGAATCTGGAATTCCCTGGGTGCAATTCCCGGGATTGGATGAACTTGCCTGGGGAATTTATGAAGGTATGGAAGCCAGTAGCGAAACTAAAACGGCATTCAGAAAAATGATGGGCCATTGGATGTCTGGAAATTTAGATCAAAAATTTGATGAAGGCGAAAGTCCCCTGGAAGTTAAGGAACGACAGTTAACGATTCTCGAAAATTTGATTGAACATAATGATGATAAAAATATTTTGATTTGTATGCATGGGAGAGCTATGCGATTGTTTTTATGTTTGTTAACAGATTTGCCTTTGTCAGAAATGGACCGCTTTCCCCACACCAATACAACTTTATATAAACTAACCTGGAATGGTGCTGAATTTCAAATTAAAGACTTTAATAACACAGATCATCTCAAGTATTTATTATCATAATTAAATTGAATAAGATAAAAATATCCGCAGTTTCATATACAAATACCAAACCTTTTGTTTACGGAATTACACATTCGCCGATTATAGATCAGGTTGATTTAAGTTTAGATATTCCTTCCGATTGCGCCAATAAACTAATTGATAATCAGGTTGATATTGGTTTAGTTCCGGTAGCTGCTTTATTAAGAATTCCTGATTACAAAATCATATCCAATTATTGCATAGGTGCCAACGGACCTGTTAATTCGGTATTTATATTTAGTGAAAAATCAATTGAAGAAATTCGAACAATCCGTTTAGATGATCAATCCAGAACCTCCAATAATCTGGCACTTGTTCTTCTTAAAAACTATTGGAAATCCTCAGCAGAAATTGTCGAAGGAGTTGCGGATGCCTTTGTACAAATTGGCGACCGAACTTTTGGTAAAGCTTATCAATATCCTTATGCCTATGATTTAGCCGAAGAATGGAAAAACTTTACAGGATTACCATTTGCCTTTGCAGTTTGGGCATCAAATAAGCCCATTGAAGAAGATTTTATTGCTGAGTTGAATCAGGCTTTAAAAATGGGGTTAAATCATCGGAAGGAGATGATATTAGAAATGAATAAACTCCCGAACTTCAATCTGGAAGATTATTTACTGAAGCACCTTGATTTTAATCTGGATGATAAAAAAAGAGATGCTATTAAATTATTTTTGCAGCTGATAGAAAAATTAAATTCATAAAAAAGGGTAAGTGCATAAACACTTACCCAATATACAAAGGTTAGAAATTTAATTTTCAACAACTGTTATTCTGCTAATCCAATAACACCGTTTTTGCTTTCAAATTTTCCTATTCTTTTAAATTAAATTATCACTAATTAACATTATCAAAAGAAATAGATAAATATTGTATAAGATTGATTTTTAATTAATAATGGTTATTACGGATAGGGAATTACAAATGTTACCTTATTGTTAAATTTTACTCTTAGAAAGTCATTTTAAATGAAATTAAAATCTGCATTTTATCTAAATACCTCCTATACCGTATAAATGGTTATTATTTATTGTCATATTTTAGTGGCCGGAAATTAATCTCAAAATAAATCCTTTCTCATGGATTGAATAATTGGCTTAATCAATAAGAGATCAAATCAAATTTAAAACATGTTTGATTGCTGCATTGACAATTTTTTGAGGTTCAGTACTAAATTCAAATTTAACGCGGCTTGCAAGAATTGCATTAACCGATAAAGCTTTGTGTCCAAGTGCATTAGCCAATGCATAAATTCCCGCGGTTTCCATTTCTAAATTTGTAATTCTTTGAGATCCGGATTGGAACGAATTAAACAAACTAATTAAGTGAGGAACCGCATTTTTTGCACGTACTTCTCGTCCCTGAGGTGCATAGAATCCGGGAGCAGTGGCCGTAATTCCTTTCGTTAGATCTTTTCCAATTCGGTTAAGCAGACTTTTGTCTGCTCCGGTTATATATGGAGAAATGCCTTGAAGATGATGGAAATGAGATTTTACAGCATCCTGCAGATTTTGTTCATCAGCAGAAAGCTGATGAACATAGTAGTTCATTAAGGCATCAAGTCCCAATCCAAATTCTGAAACTAAAATAGTTCCCATTGGAATATCAGGCTGTATTGCTCCGGAAGTTCCAATCCGAATGATTTCCAGACTTTTTAGTTCGTTTTTGACGATTCTGCTGTCAAAATCGATATTTACCAAAGCATCCAATTCATTAAAAACAATATCAATATTATCGGTTCCAATTCCCGTTGAGAGAACTGTTATACGTTTTTTACCTACTAATCCGGTATGAGTAATAAATTCTCGTTTGCCTTTTTTAAGTTCAATACTGTCAAAATGCTTACTTACTTCTCCAACCCTGTCAGGATCGCCAACAGTAATTATGGTATCGGCAACATCTTCCGGTAATAGATTTAGATGGTAAATACTTCCATCAGGATTAATAATGAGATCGGATTCGGCAATTTTTTTCATGAACTTATTTTTTTGAATTTAAGACTAAACGCTTTTAATATAGCTATAAGTCAATCCGTCTATATTATCTAATTTATTCAAAACAGTATTAAGCTGAGCCTTTCTCACAGATAGTTCCAGCATGCAATTATTATCAAATTCCTGATTGTAAGTTTCCAGATTTTCTTCTTTAATTATTTTCATTACTTCATTCATAACCAAGTAATCGAATTTTAAAATGTAAACATCATTTATGGTGCATTCAATAACTTCAGCGGCATTAATAGCTTCCAGAGTTGCTGTTTTATATGCATTTATTAATCCTGGAATGCCAAGTAATGTGCCTCCAAAATATCTGACTACAACTATTAAAATATTGGTCAGATCATGTGATAATAAAGTATTTAATATTGGTCTTCCGGCAGATCCGGATGGTTCTCCATCATCATTTATACGGAAAACGGATCGATCTGAAGTTAAGCGTAAAGCCCAGCAAAAGTGCCTTGCTTTAGAGTGTTCTACCTGTAAATTCTGGATGATATTTTTAACTTCCTCATCAGATTTAATAGGAAAAGCATAACCAACAAATTTGCTTCCGCGATCTTTAAATAATCCTTCAGAGCGTGCTAAAATAGTTTTATATGTATCGTCAAAAAGCATTTTAATAATTATTGAGAGTTATTAAAAACACGGAAATTAAAGCCAGTAAAATGCCTATATAATTCAATTTGCTCAATTTTTCTTTAAAAATCAGAATTCCAACTATTGATCCTAAAATAATGACGCCAATATTCATTGCTGAAAATACCACAGAAGGTTGATTGGCTAAACTTTGATGTGCTTTAAGGTAAAATAAAATATTTCCAAAATTGGCTATTCCCAGAATTAAACCGCAAATGAAATTTTTCCAATGTAAATTTTGTTTTTTCTGGATTACCAGAATTATCAAGGAAATTAATGATAATGTAAACGCTATTGTGAAAACTAAAAATAAAGAACTTCCAAAGGAAACTGCTTTATTTTGTGCCAGCTGTTTGAATAAAACATCAATGAAACCTAATCCAATAAATACAATTAATAAATATATCCAACCCTTATTAGACTGATTCTGCTTTTCGCCTTTTTGTTTATACCAGGGAATAGAAAAAATAATAGCTGCAAATCCGGTTAATATACCCGCAGCTTTTAAGGCAGTTAAAGATTCCCTGAAAATAAGGAAAGACGCCAGAACCGGAATAAATAACGAAAGCCTTTGAGCAATATCAGTTCTTACAATTCCGCTAAAGCGAATACTAGCAGCCAAAATAATGAATAATGCAGGCAGCAAAATTCCCAATGATATATATATAGGATAACTGGAGTTGTGAAATGTGCCAATATTGGGTTTTAAGAAAACGAACGCCAGTATTCCTGCTGCCAGATAATTCCAAACTATTGCCTGAAATACATTTATAGAATACCTTTTGGAAAGCTTTAAAAGCACCGAAACAAAAACAGAACAACAAATACTTAGAAAAATATAAATCATTAATTGGCAGGGTTGTACAATATTTTAATTGTGTCTGTACTTAATTTAAAATTTTGAATTTCGTTGCCGGAGATTGCAGGCGAAGGTATTCCGGTTTCCCAGTTATCAGAACCGGTTATTATCCGGGCCTCATCCCATAAATCCGAATCAATAAATAACTGAAGTGTTTGTGCTCCCCCTTCTATTATAATGGATTGAATATCCATCAAATACAGTTGATAACTAATTAACTGAGGTAATAAGTTGTCGAAATCCTCAAGCTCTAAATATTTAATACGACCTTCTACATCTGTTTTTACGGAATTAAATATGATTGTATCCTGAGTCTGATCAAAAATATTCAGGTTTTTATGAAGTTCTAAATTCCGGTCGATAACTATCCGAACCGGATTTCGACCAGTAACCTCACGCACATTTAATTGAGGATTATCTATAATTGCCGTGTTTTTGCCGACTAACACTGCATCTTCTTCAGAGCGCCATTGATGAACTATTTTTTTTGATTCTGCAGAGCTGATCCATTTTTTTGAAGAATCTAGGGGAGCAAATAAGCCATTAGCTGTTTGTGCCCATTTTAGAATTATATAAGGTCTTTGTTTTTGAATCCGGGTAAAAAAGCGTCTGTTCAGATTTAAACATTCTTTATTGAGAATGTTCTCAATAACTTCAATACCAGCTGTTTTTAATTTTTCAATTCCTTTGCCATTTACCTGATCAAATGGATCGCGACAGCCAATAACAACTGTAGGAATTTTATATTTAATAATTAAATCTGCACAAGGCGGACGTTTGCCAAAATGGGAGCAAGGTTCCAGATTTACATAAAGAGTTGCAAGTTTTAGTTTATTTTCTACGTCATCCAGATTTGCAATTGCATAATTAATTGCATTTGCTTCTGCGTGTGCTTCGCCATATTTTTGATGATAACCTTCAGCAATAATTTGATCATCCAAAACAATTACCGAACCTACTAAAGGGTTGGGACTAACGTAACCAGAACCTAATAAAGCAAGTTCCAGGCAACGTTGCATGTATTTTTCATGATTTGGCATGGCGCAAAAGTAATCAAGTTTATCATCTTCCCGTTAGGATGTGTTTATAAGTTTTAAAACCAGTAAGACATTTACAGTTCTCAAAAATTATCTTTGCAGAATGACCTTGCGGGAAATAGAAAAATCTTTTATAGAAACCCTAACTCCGGTATATGGAGCAGAAGAAGCAAAAAGCCAGGCATGGCTTTCGGCAAGTTTTGTTTGCCAAATTAACCGATCAGAATATTTGAGTAAAAAGAATGAGGCAGTCGATTTAATGAAAGAAACTTCATTATTATCAATTTTAGATGAACTAAAATCAGGTAAACCTTTGCAATATGTGTTGGGCGAAACTGAGTTTTATGATTTGCCGTTTAAAGTAAATTCGTCGGTTTTAATTCCCCGGCCAGAAACAGAAGAACTGGTAGACTGGATAATTAAAGATTTGCTATCGCGGAAGCAGACAAAACCTTTGATTTTAGATATTGGTACCGGAAGTGGCTGCATTCCAATTGTTTTAAAGAAAAATATTCCTGAAGCTGTAGTTTCAGCAATTGATATTTCTGGAGATGCTTTAGAAACGGCTATTAAAAATTCAGTTTTAAATAAAGTTGAAGTAAAATTTCATTTGCACGATATTCTTAAATCAAATTCAGACTACTTTAAAGGATGTTATTTTGATGTGATTGTAAGCAATCCGCCGTACGTAATGCAGTCGGAAAAAGAACTGATGCATCACAATGTTTTGGAATATGAACCTCACCAGGCTTTGTTTGTAGACGATACCGATCCGTTAATTTTTTATAAAGCTATTGCAAAGTTCGCAGCTTCTCACCTTAAAAAAGGTGGATTCTTATTTTTAGAGATCAATGAAAATCTGGGATTGGAAACTGTTGCATTATTAAATGATTTTGGTTTTAAGAATATTGAATTGAGACAGGATTTACCTGGGAAAGAACGAATGATACGGGCGGAGAAAGATTAAAATTTTAATGTTATTTTAAGAAAAAGATTTAGCAAATGTCAACAAACGTGAAATGCCCTTCCTGCGGAAATTTATTTCCATTGGAAGAAGCCATGGGTAAAGAATACGAGCAGCAGCTAAGAACCAAAATGGTTGATTGGCAGAAAAAGAAAGAAGAAGAGTTTTTAAAAAAAGAAGAAGAATTTATTTCGAAACAAAAACAGCAAGTTCTACAATTCGAGCAAAAATTAACTGCCGAAAAGAAAAAACTTCAGCAGGAGCTGGAAGAAAATTTGAGAAAGACTATTTCGACAGATTTTGAAAATAAGCTGCAGATGCTTGAGAATTCTAATAAAGAGAATGAAGAGAAACTTAAAACCTCACGGCAGAAAGAACTTGAATTTTTAAAACGGGAACAGGAACTTAAAAATAAAGAAGCAGAGATTGAATTGGATTTTCAACGAAAGTTGCAAACTGAGCGCCAGACAATAACTGAACAAATCCGTAAAAATGAACTGGATAAGAATCAGTTAAAAGAAACTGAACATTTATTGCAGGTTGCAGAATTAAAAAAACAGCTTGATGATCAGCGAAAGCTTGCGGATGAAATGAAGCGGAAAGCCGAACAAGGTTCCATGCAGTTACAGGGAGAAGTTCAGGAACTTATTTTGGAGGAACTATTACGCAGCACGTTCCCATTTGATGTAATAGACGAAGTTGGAAAAGGAGTTCGAGGAGCAGATTGTATACAGATTGTTCGGAATCAGTTTGGTGTAGAATGTGGTAAAATTATTTATGAAAGTAAGCGAACCGCTAATTTTTCAGGCGACTGGATAGATAAGCTGAAAAAAGACATGCGAAGCGTAGGTGTTGATGTTGCAGTAATTGTTACGCAATGTTACCCGAAAGGAATGGATTGCTTTGGCGAAAAAGATGGTGTTTGGATATGTTCTTTTGAAGAAGTTAAGGCCGTTGCTTTTGTTTTGCGTGACGGAATTTTAAAACTTGCTAATGCTTCTAAATTTAATGAGAATCGCGGGGATAAAATGCACATGCTTTATGATTACTTAACCGGCACAGAATTTTCTGAACAATGGAAAGCAATTCGCGAAGGATATATGAGTATGCGCTTATCTATTCAAAAAGAACGGGAAGCTATGGAACGTATGTGGAAATCCCGTGAAAAGCAATTAGATAAGGTTTTACTTAATGCAGCGCATATACGTGGCTCTATAGAAGGAATCGCGGGAGCAGATACCATACATTTAAGTTTAACTGATGACGACGATGAAAATTTATTGCTGGATTAATCCCCGGAAAACAAAAAAAGGGAAAAGCTTATCGCTTTTCCCTTTTTTTGTAAAGTATATTTTTTGAATATTTTAAGATTTAGTTGTACATGAATTTAGGTAAAATTGCCTGACCTGTGTGAAGTACATTTGCTCTGTCCAGAGCATTTCTTTCTAACATTTGCTTAGTGATGATTTCTTCTAAACGAATACTTTTAGCTTTTAAATCAGGATTACTTTCCATAATTGAATTATTTTCTGACTTAGGTGCTGGTAATTCCTCGTCAAAAGGGCAATCTGTACTTACTGAAGGGAAACGATTTTCTGCTGATGACATATTGTTGCCAATATAGGCATAATGAGAAACATCTACTCCAAATTGTTTCTTGTGATCTGGATTAATATTGAATAAATAAACAGGGTAAACTCCATCAGGAATGTGAACGCGACTAATAAGAGGAAATTTTTGAGTTGCAGACCAGCGCTTAAAAGCGTTGAATGATTTTGTATAATCTAAAGTATCTGCATTTTCTGTATTTAACTGGCAAGCAAAGTCCCAAACTGGTTTTCCGTATTGAACTCCACCTTCGTGGAAAATTGTGATTTCTTCAAATAAAAAGTTTTCTTGCGCTTCCATCTTAAAGTAGTTTTAGGTAAGTATAAGTTCTATTACGTAAGAAAAAAGAAAAAGGATACAATTTTTTGCATTTATTTTAAAATAAATTTCTACACATGAAATATTTTAACTTTTTGATGTATTATTGGCTGGAAATAAAAGAAATGTTAATATAAATGAAACTTATTTATCTCAATTACGAAAACAGGAGTAATTGCTTAGTAAAAGCATTCATTCAGTTTTACTTCTAAGTCATTATCATGCATTTCGGAAATATTGTTAAAAACTACAATCATTCTTTAGGTTTAAGTGCAGAAGATCTTTCGGCTATGCTAGGCAGAACGGTGTCAGAGATATTAAACCTTTTTGAAAAAAGGTTCTGGAATATGGAGCATATTGAGGCTGTTTCGGTTGTTTATAATCATAATTTTTTGCATTATCTGGAGAATTCTCAGCGTTATAAAAACCCTGAATTATAATCAAGCATTCTAATTAATTTCCGTATCAGGAAGTATTTTTACTTTCTTTGCAGCAAAATATGCTGTTATGGTCTCTTATCAGGAAGCTTCTTTAGAAAAACTTTCCATCCACCGGATTGGAAATAAATCTCAAAATGAATTTTATGTATTGTCAGATGATCCTTTAAAAATAGAGGATGAATTTCTGAACAATTTATTGATGCGTTATTTTCTGAGTTCATTTGAGAAAGTGAACGAAGTTTATCATTTCATACATTCTACTGATGATTTAGGCTTGAATGAGCTTTTTCATTTCTCTGCCGAGGTTTTTCAGCATCCCAATAGTTTTCATAGAATCAGTCAGGATATCAGTAAGTTCCTTTATGATATTTCTAGTCATCCTAAAATAAAATCCGGTGAATTATATGTCGCACTTTTTAAAGATGTACAAATTGACGGCGAATTACAGGATGCCCTGGGAATTTTTAAATCAGAGAATAAGGAAACTTACCTGAAAGTATTTCCAGATCAGGGTGGTTTCAAAATGGAATACGAGCAGGAGGGAATCAATATTCAAAAACTGGATAAAGGATGTTTGATTTTCAATGCTGAGAAAGAGCAAGGTTTTAAAGTGGTGGTTTTAGATAATACAAACCGAACCGATACGGTTTACTGGAAAGATGAATTTTTGAAACTAAAAGTACGGGACGATAATTACAGCAAAACAAGCCATACTTTAAGTGTTTATAAGAACTTTGTCAGCAATAAAATTGATGATGAATTTGAAGTGAGTAAAGCTGATAAAATTGATCTTTTGAATAGATCAATGAAATATTTTAAAGAAAAAGAAACTTTTGAAATAGACGAATTTGCCAGTGAAGTAATAGGAAACCCACAAGCTATAGAATCTTTTAAAAATTTTAGCAAGCAATATGAAGACGAATTTCAGACAGGAATAACTTCCAGTTTTGATATCTCCGGCGCAGCCGTAAAAAAGCAAGCCAGAGTTTTTAAAAGCGTTTTAAAGCTTGATAAAAACTTCCACATTTATATTCACGGCAATAAGGAATTAATTGAAAAAGGATTTGATGACGATAAAGCCATGAACTATTATAAAGTTTTCTTTAAGGAGGAAGAATAATTAACTTCTGGGGTGAAACTGAGTGATAGTTTGTCTCAAAAAATCCCTGTCCAGGTGCGTATAAATTTCGGTTGTGGTTATACTTTCATGGCCAAGCATTTCCTGAATTGCTCTTAAATCGGCTCCGCCTTCAATTAAATGAGTTGCAAAAGAATGCCTGAACGTATGCGGACTGATACTCTTTTTCAAGCCAATTTTTTCTGCCAGACCTTTAATAATAATAAACACCATCACCCGCGATAGAGGATTTCCCCGTTTATTCAGGAATACAAAATCTTCCTTTCCGGGTTTAATTTTTATATGGACTCGGTTTTCTTTTAAATAGATTTCTAAAAACTTTATAGCTTCAGAACCAATAGGAACTAATCTTTCTTTATTACCCTTTCCGGTGATTTTTATAAAATCAATGTCCAAATGCAAATTTGAGATCTTTAGTTCGGTTAATTCGCTAACGCGAAGTCCGCAACCATATAAAACTTCAAGCATTGCCTTATTGCGCATTCCTTCAGTTTTAGAAAGATCGATAGCGTCAATCAGGTTATTAATTTCTAAAATACTTAAGGTGTCGGGCAGCTTTCTGCTCAGCTTGGGGCTTTCAATTAAAGCCGAGGGGTCGCTTTGTATAATATCTTCTATAATTAAATATTTAAAAAAGGTTTTTATTCCCGAAAGAGTTCTTGCCTGAGTTGGCGGAAGCATTCCTAATTCATTGATCCAGACAATGAAATTCTTCAGATCTTCCCTGCTAATCTCCGCCACCTTTTTATCAGGTTCTACACTTAAAAAATACTGATGCAGCTTTTCTATATCACGCAGGTAAGCTTCAATTGTGTTGGCAGAAAGAGAACGCTCCAGTCTGAGGTATGATTTAAAACCACGATATAGCGATTGCCAGTCCAATTTGTTTTTTTAAGTTTGATTGATAAATTAATCCGATGAAACTACAGATTATTAACGGCCCAAATTTAAACTTACTTGGCTTACGCGAGCAATCTATTTATGGAAAAGAAAATTTTGAATTCTTTCTGATCAGCCTAAGAGCAAAATTTTCAATCTTGGAAATTGATTATTATCAAAGCAATGTAGAAGGAGAGCTGATTAATAAATTACACGAAGTCGGCTTTAGTTATGATGGAATTATAATCAACGCCGGTGGTTATACACATACTTCGGTAGCCTTGGCCGACGCAATTGCAGCAATAAATACGCCTGTTGTAGAAGTTCATATTTCTAATATTTATTCCCGCGAAGATTACAGACATATTTCTTTAACCGGCAAAAACTGCAAAGGTGTGCTTACCGGTTTTGGTTTGGATGGTTACAGGCTGGCAATTGAAAGTTTTCTAAAATCAGAATAACTTAAATAGCTTCGTCTTCTTCCTTACCCGCTTTTTCGCCTTTGTCCTGCTTTTTATCTTCCTCAATTTCCGCAATGGCATCTAAAAAAATGAGATTAATTTTGGCTGCATGCTCTGCTGCTTCCACCGTATTATCTACAATTATCATTTCAACTTCTTCTTTTAATTCTGTTGAAATATCTACCGCAATTTTCTCACGATCGGCTAATTGAATATCTCTGATATAGATTGCTAAAATCCTTCCAGGATATTTCCGGACAACTTCTTTGTAAATTTTTGGATCTTCTTGTCCACTGTCTCCAACCAATACAAAATTCAATTCCGGGTAAGTTAAAAGGATATTTTCAATCTCTTTCATTTTATGCCCCATGTGGCCGGAGCTTATAAATTTATTATCCTGCAGACCAAAATCTCTTAATAAAAGCGGCCCTTCCGGGATTTGGTTAAAGTCTAAAAAATCTTTTAGTAAATCATACATATTCCATGGACTGCTGGAAACATAGAAAAATGGATTATTTCTTTTGCCATTTCTGCCCAACTGTAATGCTTTATAAAACTCAGAAACGCCGGCAAAAGGTAATCTTGTTCTGGCATTCTGCAAAAAGACTGTCCGCGACATTGCTAAAATATCCGTCGCACTGGTTTTTATAATGGTATCATCAATATCACTTATAATTCCATATTCAGAATCTAAAGGAGGTACTAAAATCTCCGAAATTTCTTTTAATCCTTCCGTAAATGGAATTGGAGCATTGATAAGCTCGACCTCTATTTCGTGCCACATCTTTTCCCATTTGATGGGATTTTCCGGAGCGATATTGAGCATAAAATAACCTTCATCATCAGATATTACGGTGTGTTCCTGATCCTGAAATTTAACCAATAATTCTGCTCCAGGAATTTCATCACTTTGAAAACGATGATACATATTTTTTAGATTTTCCAGAATTGTGTCTTTATCTGTTGCAGAATTGATGTTTTTATCTTCAAGTATTCGACCTTTTACATAGAGTCGGTTTAAAGTTCCGTAACTGCGATATGTAATAATTTGAACGGGATCATTTAATTTTAAACGACGTCTTAAATTAAAGCTGAGCTCGTCAAATTTCTCCTCAATTATTGAACTGTATTTGTTAAATGTTTGTTTCCAGTTTGACATGTATAGATAACTGAAACTGCTGGAATAGGTTTTTTAAAAGGAAATTTGGTTTTGGGTGTAATTTATTTCTGATAAAAATCTTCAGAGTTAAGATCAGTGAATTTCTTTTTAGCAAGGCCAAAATATTGCCAGACGATACTACGCTGGTAAACTCCTGCCTGGTTGAGATTTGAGAAATCTTTATTCGCCTTTTTCCCGTTTTGCACTAATTTGTTTAGAAAATGAAAATGCGCTTTACTTACTGCCATCGCGTTAGCAAAATTTCCATGAGACATATATTTGATCATGGAAAGGAAATCAAGCCAGAACCGGATGAAAATAATCCCGAATGCTTTCCCAGACGGGAGATTTTTTTGAAGCATGATCAGGTTATTTCTGAAATTAAGATAAGTTTTAAAAGGACTTTCAACGCTTAAAGTTCCGCCGCCAACATGGAAGACTTTTGAATTCGGGCAATACATAATTTTATAACCCTTGTTCTTAAGTCGCCAGCAAAGATCAATTTCTTCCATGTGAGCAAAAAAATCTTCATCTAATCCGTCACATTCTTTCCAACGAGAGCTTTTTATGAAAAAAGCAGCGCCCGAAGCCCAAAAAATTTCAGCAGATTGATCGTATTGATGATCATCTTTTTCCATCCAATCAAAGATTCTTCCCTTGCAAAAAGCATAGCCAAATTTATCTAAATAACCACCTGCAGCACCTGCATATTCAAATGTTTGTTTGTCTTTATAAGCTATTAATTTGGGTTGTGCGGCAGCAATCAACTGGTCACTTTCCATTAAATTAATTACGGGTTGAATCCAGTTTTTAGTTACTTCTACATCAGAATTCAGCAATACATAATATTCGGCGTCAACTTGCTTTAAAACTTCATTATACCCACCTGCAAAACCTAAATTTTTAGGATTACTGATTATCTTTAGTTGCGGATATTCGCTTTTTAAAAAAGAAACAGAATCATCTGTAGAAGCGTTATCACCGATAATAATTTCGAGATTGGAATATTTACTTCCAATTACTGATGGAAGAAATTTTTTCAAATAATTTTTGCCGTTCCAGTTCAAAATCACAACTGCAACCTTTGGAGAATTTATCATTTAATATCCTCCGGTTTAAATTTCCATCGGCGATGAGACCACAACCAAAGTTCCGGCTTTTGCTCTATAATTTCTTCCAGTTTACGTGTATGGATGTTAGTAATTTCGTGTTCTTCTGTTAGTTTTGGCTCTTCAACTATGGTTGTATATATGTATTCGTAATAACCACGTTTTAAGCGATTTATATGAATAAATACGATCGGATTTCCTGTTGTTTTTGCAATCTTTTCTAGTCCCAAAAAAACGGCCGTTGGCTGATTTAAAAAATTGGTAAAATATTGAGATTCATGTCGTGTGGGAGTTTGATCTCCAGCGAAAGCAAAAAGATATTTCTCATTTCTAATTTCCGCTATCTTTCGTAAAGTTGCTTTCATTGGAACCATTACAGCGCCGAATTTGCTTCGCATATCATTCAAAAAAGTATCGAAATTTTTATCAGAAAGGGGCTTATAAATCACGTAAACGGTTTCTTTAAAACTCAGAGGAATAATTAAATTTCCCCATTCCCAGTTTGCGTAATGACCGGTTGCTAAAAGTACAGATTTACCTGCATCAAAATGTTTTTGAACTTCTTCAGGATTTCTGACCACGCAATGTTTCCGGATTTGTGCATCAGACATTGATTTCATTTTAAATGATTCCAGAATATTATCTGCAAGAAAATGATAGTATTTTTTCTCTATCAGATTTAGCTCATGCTGAGATTTTTGCGGAAATGCATTTCGCAAATTGCTTTGTGTAACCTTACGACGATATCCCGTTAGGTAATATAAAATGAAATATAAAAAATCGGCAAATAAGTAAAGCGCCCAAAACGGGAGCAGAGAGATAAGATGTAAAAAAAATGCGGTAAGTCTGAAAAGACTTTTATTAATCATTAATTTCGGCAAATTTGGTTACAAACTTAACTCAAACGATGGAAAAAGGAGCATTATTCCCATTATTTTATCTACCTCCGGTTGAATATTTTAGTCAGTTGTTAAAATTTAAAGACCATATTCAGTTTGAGAAATGGGAACATTTTCCAAAACAGACCTATAGAAACCGGGCTTCAATTCATTCGCCGAATGGCAAATTAGATTTAATAATTCCTGTTGTAAAAGGTGCCAACCAGCATTCTTTAATTAAAGATGTTAAAATTAGTTATGATTTTAACTGGCAGAGAATGCATTTGATGAGCTTGCAAACTTCGTACAGAAGCTCGGCTTATTTTGAATTTTACGAAGACAATTTAATGCCTTTCTATGAAAATAAAATCAAATTCCTTTTTGATTACAATGAGCAGTTGATGATGCTTTTGCTTAAATCTCTTAAAATAAAAACAACATTTTTATTTACAGATGAATACGAGGCTGTGCATGAAAATGCGATTGATTTCAGGGAAAATATACATCCTAAAAAAAATATTAAGACTGTTGGCAAACCTTATTTTCAGGTATTTGAAGAAAGAAATGGATTTATCCCTAATTTAAGCATTGTTGATTTATTGTTTAATCAGGGACCTCAGGCTATTAATTATTTATAATTATGGGTAAAATCAAGCGGATAAAACTTAAAAATAAAAAGTACTCAACTGTTCCGGGCGAAAGTCCGGGAAGCGTTTTATTGAAAGAAGATGCGCTTAAACCCAAAATAATTATTCACAGTTATACAGAAGAGGAATATATTAAAAAAATTATTTCGAGTGTTGACGAAATTGATGTCGTTTTTGAGACTTTGCCTAATCATACACATTGGATTGATGTTAAAGGTCTGG
The DNA here is from genome assembly GCA_038204935.1 of Sphingobacteriales bacterium. Classification (GTDB taxonomy): domain Bacteria; phylum Bacteroidota; class Bacteroidia; order Sphingobacteriales; family Sphingobacteriaceae; genus Daejeonella. The sequence goes on from JBBRCI010000001.1 coordinate 53,787, forward strand.
GCGATTTAAAGGTTATCAGATACTTCGAGAAAAAATTCAAGGTCCATAAACTGGTTCTTGAAGATATTTTGAATTCAGAACAACGCCCCAAAGTTGATGAATACAAAAATTATCTTTTCGCGGTAAGCAGAATGCTATATATCAATCCGGAAATGGAAATTGAAAATGAGCAGATATCATTTATACTAACCGATAAAGTTCTGGTCAGTTTCCAGGAAACTTACGAAAAGAGGCATGAGCCAATTATTACAAGGCTAAAAAGTGCAAAAGGTAATATTCGTATCGGTGGATCTTCTTATATGTTATATGCTTTGATGGATATTATCGTCGATAATTATTTCACTTTGCTGTACAAACTAGGTGAGGAGTTGGAAACTTTCGAAGATATCTTATATAGAAGGCCCGATAAATTATTGATATATGAAATTCAAACCTTAAAAAGGGCAATCATTATGATCCGGCGTGCAGCATGGCCAGAAAGGGATAAAATAAATGATATCATCAGGACAGACTCCAGCTTAATAACTGCGGATACAAAAACCTATTTTAAAGATACCTATGATCATACAATGCAAATAATGGATATGATTGATAGTAATAAAGAGGTTACCACGAGTTTAATAGAGATGAATTTGGCCTTTCAAAGCAACCGCATGAACCAGGTAATGAAAGTGCTCACCATTATTTCGTCGATCTTTATTCCTTTAACATTTATTGCCGGTATTTACGGGATGAATTTCTCTTTCAGAAATCCAGTTACGGGAGAAATTTTAAGTCATAATATGCCCGAACTTTATTCTGAAAATGGATATTTATGGATTCTGGCCGTTATGTTTATTATTGCGGTTTTGCAGCTAATTATATTCTGGCGCAAAGGCTGGATTTTCGGAAAGTAATTTATTTTTCTCATGGTGCTGTAAATGTGACCTTTAAAAACCGTTTGCATATTAGTTTATTGCAAGGTTTTATCGCCTTGTTTTGCTAATTTAGCCAGCATGCAATCCTTTGAACTAGATAAAACAGACGTTCAACGATTCAGGCAAGCGCTTGAATTGGAAGATAACGCCGAGCTTATTGCTTTGGTGTCTGAGTATCATGCTTCAGAAATTGCCATCCTGTTTGAAAGTCTTCCTCAAGAATCCCGGGAGCGGGTTATCAGTATTTTAGATGCGGAATTAGCTTCGGAAGTTATTTCTGAGATGGACGCCGAATTTCATCCCGAAAGGTTACTTGAAAATCTTCATCCCGAAAGGCGTTCTGAAATTGTTGAGGAGCTGGATTATGATGATGCGACGGATATTATCAGCCAGTTGCCTGAACATAAGCAGCAGGAAATTCTGAAGCATTTAGATCAGGAAGATGCCTCAAACATTCGTTCGCTTTTAAAGTACGAAGAAGATACCGCGGGTGGTTTAATGAACACCCAGGTTATTAAAATAAATGCAACACTTCAGAAAAAGGATGCGCTTGATGAAATAATCAGGCAATCTGAAGAAATGGAAGAATTTTATACCATCAATGTGGTTGATGATTTTAACGTTCTGAAGGGAATTGTCTCATTAAAAGATATCATTAAAGCTCGTTTCAATGTTCGGATTATTGATTTAATTCAGCCGGATTTTGTTTATGTAAAAGCAGAAACAGACCAGGAAGAAGTTGCAAAACTTATCTCTCAGTACAATCTGACTAGTATTCCGGTTGTAGATGATCAGATGCATTTGTTGGGCCGAATCACATTTGATGATGTGATTGATGTAATGGAAGAGGAAAATACCGAAGATATTTTGAAGATCTCCGGAGTTTCTGAAGATGAGGAATTATCAGGTAACTGGAAAGAAGCAGTTAAAAGTCGTTTGCCCTGGTTGATATTAAATTTGGGAACCGCATTTTTGGCGGCATCGGTAATCCGTTATTTTGATGATACAATAGTAAGACTGGGAATTTTAGCTGGATACATGACCATCATCGCCGGAATGGGCGGAAACGCAGCTACTCAGGCTTTGGCAGTAACTGTGAGAAGGATATCATTGACCGATTTAACAGATAATCAAGCTTACCGCACGGTATTAAAAGAATTTACTGTTGGTTTAATTAACGGAGCATCAAATGGGTTGATCGTATTTTTATTTGCTTTATTTTATGATCAAAATCCAATGCTGGGTTTTGTGATCTTTACTGCCATGACCGGAAACCTGGTTATCGCCGGTATTGCGGGCTCGTCAATTCCTTTACTTTTAAAAAGAGTCGGCATAGATCCGGCAATTGCATCCTCAATAATCATAACTACTTTTACCGATGTTTTTGGATTTTTATTATTATTGGGACTTGCCAGCAAACTTTTACTTTAATTGAATGAAGCAACTTTTATATTTTTCTGTTTCTATTTTTTTACTGGTTATTTCCTGTAATTCCGCTAAAAAATCTTCGGAGCTAAATGATTCATTGAAAAATGATTCTGTAAAAAAATCAATTTTACTAAATGATAAGGCTTTACTGTTGTTAAGCCAGGATAGTTCAAAATTGGATTCAGCCTTGATTTTGGCAAATCGTTCAATTGAATTAAATCCCGGAAATGTTATTGCACATACCAATAAATTAAACTGGTTGTGTAATAATAATGAGTTTGAAAATGCTTATCAGGAAGTTCAAATTCTGGATAAATTAGCGACGACAAATCCGGAAACGATTTTATTATATGGATTATTAGCTGAGAAATTAAATAAACCTGCTATCGCGAAAGCAAAATATAAGGAAGCGTTTGAGTTAAACGACAAAAGTTTTAAAGCCATGGATTCTGACGGGAAAACTTTTCAGCTTGTCCGGGTAAACTGGGCGACCTCTTTATATTTTTCAGACGAGAAGAGAGGTTTGGAAGAATTTAAAAGAATTCATTCAGAATATCCGGAGAATACTATTGCGACAGATTTTTTGAATAAATCGCGTACTGAATTAATTACACAAGTAATTCGCAAACGTTAAAAATTCGATTACAATTATTTTATTTTTGTGAGCCTGAGGGCAACAATTCCAATTTATATGACTGAGATTAGAAACAACTGGACGAAAGAAGAAATTGCAGAAATTTATCATAGTCCGTTATTAGATTTAATATATCAAGCTGCAACTGTTCATCGCGAAAATGAGGATTATTCTGAAGTTCAGATAAGCAGTTTACTATCTATAAAAACAGGCGGTTGCCCTGAAGATTGCGCTTATTGTCCGCAGGCGGCACGTTACCATACAGATTTAGAAGTTCAGGCTTTAATGTCTGTTGACCAGGTTACTGAAGCAGCTAAAAAAGCTAAAGATGCAGGTGCTTCCCGTTTGTGTATGGGAGCGGCATGGCGAGAAGTTCGCGATAACCGCGATTTTGACCGTGTGATTGAAATGGTTCATTCTGTAAACAGCCTGGATATGGAAGTTTGCTGCACTTTGGGAATGCTATCTGAAAGTCAGGCGCAAAGATTGGCAGATGCTGGTTTATTTGCTTACAACCATAATCTGGATACTTCAGAAGATGATTACAAGCGAATTATTACTACACGTACGTACGATGATCGTTTAAAAACTATTGAAAATGCCCGTAAAGCAAAACTCACAGTTTGCAGTGGCGGAATTATTGGTTTGGGAGAAACAGTTCAGGATCGTATTTCTATGCTGAGAACCTTATCAAATATGACCAAGCATCCGGAATCTGTGCCGATTAATGCATTGGTGCCTGTTAAAGGAACTCCACTTGCAGATCAGCCGCGTGTTCCAATCTGGGATATGGTGCGTATGATTGCTACGGCAAGGATTATTATGCCGAAAACTGTGGTTCGTCTATCGGCTGGAAGAACAGAAATGAGTTTAACAGATCAAGCATTTTGTTTTATGGCCGGCGCAAACTCAATTTTTGCAGGAGATAAATTGCTGACCACACCAAATCCATCGTTTAATGAAGACATGGAAATGTTCGAACTTTTAGGTTTAAAAGCTCGCGAAGCGTTTAAAAATGGAAGACCAAATGTAAAAGAAGAAGTTTTATAAGATAAACCTAAACTGGTGGAAAAATTTAAGATCATATACGTTTACGATGCTTTGTGTAGCTGGTGCTATGGATTTAGTCCGGTTATACAAAGTTTTTATGATCAGTATAATTCTCAGTTTGATTTTGAAATATTAAGCGGAGGGATGGTTCTTGAAGATAAAATATTAGGTGCTAATCAATCTGAAATAAACTCGTCCTTATATAAAAATATTGAAACCCTTACGGGAACTCAGTTTGGAATTGCGTTTTTAAATCATTTTGAAAACGGATCAGTAGTTTTTAATTCAGAAAAACCTTCTATTGCTTTATCTATCATCAAAAGTATTTTGCCTGACAAAGCTTTTCAGTTTGCACACGATTTACAGAAAAGCATTTATTATGATGGAAAAAGCCCGATTGAATATGATATTTACAGATATTTGGCGGTAAATTTTGGTATTGATCCTGATGAGTTTATAGCTAAAATGAATTTGCCGGAATTTATTGATGCTGCACATTATGATTTTGCGCTTGGCAAGCAATTAAAAGTAGAAGGATATCCGGCAGTTTTACTTCAGGCCAATGAATCTATGTTTTATCTGATTGCCAAAGGTTATACGGACTTTGAAACTCTTGAACTTCGCCTAAAAAATGTTCTAGCCGAAATAGATTTGAGTTCTAAATAACCAAATTTTCGTTCACCTTTTGGATATCGCTGCAAAGCTTATTAATAAATTCCAGTTGTTCTTTTAAAATCCGGGTATCATTTTCGGTTTCCGGATCCAATAAAATGCCTTCTGATTTTTTTTCTTTGATTTGTATATCTGGCATGGGAGGTAGGTCAGTTTCAGGAATCATTTCAGAAAGTGAATAAAGAGATTTTCGGATGAGTTTTACATGTTCAGCATTGATGATTTCAATATTCGTCTGGCCTAAACCGGAGATAAGTGTTGCCGTGTAGGAGGATAGAATATGGTTTAACACGATAAATTTATTCAGTTCCTTCTTATTCTTTTGTTTGTTCTTAGGTTCAGAAAGCATCCGCTGAAAAGCGCTGCCAATATTTGCAGAACTCACATAAACCGATTTCCGGGCAAGTTTGTAACTGGTTATATCCGGAGGAATTCCCGCCAGATTTTCGGCAACTTTTAACAGATAATTATAATTCGCACTTAAAACTTCTTGTGTGTATTTTTTTAGTTGTTGGTATTCCCAGCTTGGCAAAACAAAGTTACTTGCAAGTAAAGCGATAAAAGAACCGATAAATGTATCCACAACACGCTCCTGAGCTATATGGAGGTTGTTTTCTCCCAAAAAACTAAAAAGTATTAAAATATAAGGTGTCATAAATAATACACTCACAACATATTTTACCCGCTGAAAACTATAACTAGCAACCATAAAAAGCAATAGCAAAACAAATAATATAGTCTGATCGTGAATGAAATACAATATCAAAGCACCGATAATACCTCCAGCTAACGTACCAATCAATCTTTCGTAATTGCGTTGTTTGGTTAAACTAAAACCGGGTTTTAAAATTACCAGAATAGTCAATAAAATCCAGTAACTGTGATAACCTATTGGGAAAACCTTAGATATAACATAAGCCAGAAAACAAACAGATGCCACACGTAAAGCATGCCTGAAAATTCCGGAATTCAAATTGAGATTATTGCTTATTTGTTTAAGATCAAAATCCTGATGGGAAACAAATTTTGCGAGATCAGATTCACTTCTGATTCGTTCTTTCGCCAGCTGATTGATATTAAAGTAAGTAAATATCTTATCCGTTCTGGTCACCATATTCCGCAGATTGATCAATATCTTTTTTAGAAGCATATTGTTCAGTCCATGAACGGTTTCAACTTCATCTATAGCTTTTTTCAGGTTTTCGAGTTCTGTTTGCAGCGAAGTTGTCTTAGTTGAATAATCATTACTAATTAGCTGATAACTCAAATTATCAAGTTCACTCGCAATTTTATTAATGATCTTTTGAAAACCGATTAAAACATCTGTTTTCCCATACGTATTTCTGATTGCCTGATAATCATAAAGCGTGGCCATAGATTGTTCAAAAAGATCAACTATATCAACAAAAATCAAAATAAGTAAGCGCCCGGATTTGGTTGACTCTTTGGTCATCATACGGTTATTGAAAAGCAATTCCCTTAATGCGTCTTGTTGCTGATGAACAACTACCTGCTGCTTAACCAGATTGTCATAGTTTTTTTCGAAATCACTATCAGCATCATAAAATCTGGCTTTGAGCCTTATATATGAAGCTACTTCAGAAACACATTCACCCAAAGCTTGTTGCGCTAACCGATAAGGCCGTATTTGCGAAACAGATAAACTCAAAATAGTGTACCAAATTCCTCCCGCAAGAATAAATAAAGCATGTTCCCAAAAGCCAGTGGCGGTTCTCTGCGAATCGATGCTTAATATCATCACCAGCAATGATGCTGTTCCAATGGCCGATGCTCTGGCTCCATAAACCGAGAACATGGAGAAAAAGAAACATAGCAGGATAATTTCTATTCCCACTAATATCGGGTACGGATTTATTAATCCCGTTAGGATTGCAGAAAGAAAAATGAATAGGTTGCAAACCAGCATTCCATTTCTCTTATGTATAAACGGGCCCGGATTATCTGGCAAACTAACACATAAGGCACCTAAAGAAATAGTAATTCCAATTGCCAGATGACCGAAATAATTGAAAACCAGAGAGGGTAGAACGACGCCTAAAGTGATTCTTAATCCATCAGAGAAATATTGGCTAAATACAAACGATTTGATTTCTCTGGATTGAAGCATAAAATATCAGGGTGTTTCCGCTAATCAGGAGCAAAAATAATTATTATAATATTAAACCGGCTTTCTGGAAACAGAAAGCCGGTTCAATATTATATTGCCGTTACGCGGGTTTCAATGTTTCCGCGGGTTGCCTTAGAGTAAGGGCAAACACGGTGAGTTGCGTCGGCCAGGTGTTGTGCCTCTTCTATAGTAATTCCGGGAATATGTACATCAAGTTCAGCAGAAAGACTATTTCCGTTTCCATCTTTATTAAATGAAACGCTAACAGTTATAGTAGCTTCCGATACGTCAACTCCATCTTTTCTGGAAATAGCAGCTAATGCGCCCAGATAACATGGACCCCATGCTGCGGCAAATAATTGTTCGGGATTTGTGGCGCCGCCTTGTCCACCCATTTCATAAGGTTTTTGTAAGTGTAGTTCTAAAATTCCATCAGATGATTTAATATCTCCATCACGTCCGCCCTGCGCAGTTACAACTGCTGTATAAATTTTTTCCATTTTCGTATTTTTTTAAAAGTAACCCTTTAAGCAAATAAATGTTCCATTAAAAAGTAATATAAATACTAAATAAATTAGTAATTTTATATCCTTATGTCAGAAAGAATTCGTGAAAAGCTATCTATATTAGCAGATGCAGCAAAATATGATGTATCCTGTTCATCAAGCGGCAGCAAAAGAAAAAATCATAATAAAGGACTTGGCGACGCCAGTAACGGCATTTGCCATACCTATACCGAAGATGGCCGCTGTGTTTCTCTGTTAAAAATTCTGTTTACCAATGTTTGCATTTATGATTGTGCTTATTGTGTAACCAGAAAAAGTAATGATATTAAAAGAGTGGCTTTTACCGTACAGGAAGTTGTTGACCTAACTATAAACTTTTACAGGAGAAATTATATAGAAGGTTTATTTCTTAGTTCAGGGATTTTCAAGAATGCAGATTACACCATGGAAAGACTGGTGCAGGTTGCTAAAAAGTTAAGAACAGAGCATAAATTTAACGGGTATATCCATTTAAAATCTATTCCTGGTGCAAGTGATGAATTAATGCATGAGGCTGGTTTATATGCAGACAGATTAAGTGTAAATATAGAAATGCCTACCGAAAGTGGCTTAAAACTTTTGGCTCCAGAAAAAAATAGGAAGGATATGATCCAACCGATGAATTATTTAAAAAATGAGATCATACTTCATAAAGATCAAAAAAAGCTCATCATAAGTACACCTATTTTTGCGCCGGCAGGCCAGAGTACGCAGATGATTATCGGCGCCACGCCAGAAACTGATAGAGATATTATGCTCACCGCCGATAAGTTTTATAAAGCATACAATCTAAAAAGAGTTTATTATTCTGGTTATGTTCCGGTTAGTAATGATAAGCGTTTACCAGGTTTAGGCAGCGCAGTGCCCATGGCTCGGGAAAACCGGCTTTATCAAACAGACTGGCTGATGCGGTTTTATGGCTTCAATGTAAATGAATTATTAAATGATTTCAATCCGCATTTAGATCTGGATATTGACCCGAAACTTAGTTGGGCTTTGAGAAACCTGGATCAGTTTCCGGTAGATATAAATAAGGCGGAATTGGGAACAATATTACGAGTCCCTGGAATTGGAGTTCAGTCGGCTTACAAAATTATACAGGGTAGGAAATTTCAAAAGCTAAACTGGAATCATCTTTCTAAGATTGGGATTGCTTTAAACCGAGCTAAATATTTTATTACCTGCAATAGCCGCAATTTTGAAAACCGGGATCTGACCTCTACAAAAATCAAACAATATATTTTGTCCGCTTCCGCGGGAAAATATGCTAAAAATAACACCCAGCAATTGAATTTATTTTAATGATAATCAATTACATTCTTTACGATGGAACGTGGTCAGGATTGCTGACAGCTGTTTTTGAAATTTATGAAAGAAAGCTATCTGATGTCCAGCTCGTTTCAAAGCAAAAATCTGAATCCTTATTATTCGCCCTAGAACTGAATATATATAACGATGATCAAAAAGCAATGCGGGTTTGGGAAGGGATCTCAAAGAAAATTAGCCTTTCTGCCAGAAAAAATTTATATGCCTGTTATTTATCGGATGAGAAAGGAATTGAAAATGTCATTTTAGAATATATTCAACTTGTGTTTGCTCAAAAAGTGAATATTGAAAAGGCTTTCAATATTCCGGCAGTGTTAAAATTATCTCAGGTAGGGAAGATGGTTCATCGCGAAAAGCACAGAATGGAAGCATTTGTCAGATTTAAGCGAACATTGGATGATCTTTATTTTGCGGTTGTTGAACCCGATTTCAACGTTCTTCCATTAATTTCTAATCATTTTAAAAACCGTTACGCAGATCAAAAATGGTTGATATATGATTTAAGAAGAAAATATGGATTGTATTGCGACCTGAAAGAAGTAGAGGAAGTGAGTATGGATCTGAAAATTTCGGAAGGTGAGAATATTTTTGAAGATTCTGAAAGTTTATACCAAACACTTTGGCAGGATTATTTTAAACATATAAATATTGAATCCCGCAAAAATACAAGCCTACATCTGAAGCATGTTCCCCGCAGGTATTGGAAACATTTAACAGAAAAATAAATTTTTAAGGCGATTACGGACATTTAACACTTTGAAATTATATTGGAGATTAACCACATTATGTTTATAAAGCCTGAATAATTATTTGTGGAGAACCCTGATTCTATCTCTATTATCCAGCAGGATTGATACCGTTGGGGATTTTTAAATCTTAATAAAATGTTGAATACATGTTAAAAACGTGTTAATAATTATTTTCATTTTTTTCTTGCCCGGCGTAATTATTTGTTCTATATTAGAAGTACCAAGAACGAAGTACTTTGACAATCCTGAAAGAAAATCCTGAAGAACCAAGACTCTAGAGTTGAGGTATCGGATATTTCAAACTTAAACTCAGATCAGACAATTGAAAGATAACAGACTGAATCATTAAGTTCCAAAAGACAGGCATTACCTATGTTGCAAAGATTCTACGGAAGAGTTGTAATGAGAAAGTAATGAATTACGGGTGCTAATGTCTGAAAAGACTATTAGACTACGAATAGAGTTAATTTACTAAAAGCTTGATGCTTTGATGTAGCTACGGTTACTGAAAAAGTTGGAACGGAAATCCTAATCGAAAGAAGCGGATTTCCGTTTCTTTTTTTACAGACAATTGTACCTGCTTTGCCTGTTTTTCTTTAATTTTAGTCCTTATGACTAAATCTAATAATTCTACTTTTCCTCAAAAGATTTTTGTTCTTGATACCTCAGTCATTTTATATGATCATAATTCCTTTCAAAATTTCCAGGAGCATGATGTGGCTATTCCGATTCAAGTTTTAGAAGAATTAGATAATTTCAAGACTGGAAATGAAACCAGGAATTTTGAAGCCCGAAGTTTCATTAGATTAATGGATGATTTTGCTAAAAATCATTTAATTAATGAATGGCTTCCACTAGGCGCTAAAGGTTCAGGTAATTTTAAGGTGGTAATGGATGAAAAGCCAAGTGTTGCCGATGCTGTGGAAATTTTTGGAACTGGAAAATTTGATCATCGTATTTTAAACTGTGCCTTAAACCTACAGGAAAAGTATCCTGAAAAGAAAGTAATACTTGTTTCCAAGGATATTTGCCTTCGCTTAAAGGCCAAAGCTCTAAGTCTTCATTCAGAAGATTATGAAACTGGAAAGGTTAAAAATGTTGAAGAGCTGTACAGCGGCAAAACCACCCTGACTAATATATCTGCAAAGCTAATTGATGAATTAGTTAAAAAGGTGTCTGTTCCGGGAGAGAAATTTGGCGTTCCAGTTTTGAATCACAATCATTTTTACATTTTAGAAAGTAAAAATAAATCGGTCATAGCTAATTACGACCCGGAGAATCATCACTTAAATTATATCCCAAATCAATCCGTATTTCAGATAAATCCAAAGAATCAGGAACAGGCGTTTGCTATACATGCATTAATGAACCAGAATATAAAGTTGGTAACCATTCAGGGAAATGCAGGAACGGGAAAAACTCTTATCGCGTTAGCCAGTGCTTTGGAGCAGCGCAAATATTACCGGCAAATTTTTGTGACCAGGCCAATTGTTCCTCTAAGCAATAAAGATATTGGTTTCCTTCCGGGAGATGTGAAATCTAAAATAGATCCGTACATGGCGCCAATCTGGGACAATTTGAAGTTTATAAAAGAACAGCAAATTGATGATGATAAAACTCAGGCTAAAATTGATGAACTGGTAAGTAATGAAAAAATTTCTATTGCCCCATTAGCTTTTATCCGCGGAAGAACATTGACCAAAATTTTCTTTATTGTTGATGAAGCTCAGAATTTAACTCCTCATGAAGTAAAAACGATAATTTCCCGTGCTGGAGAAAATACAAAGATTGTTTTTACCGGTGATATTTATCAGATAGACACACCTTATTTAGATGCCGAAAGTAATGGCTTGTCTTATTTAATAGATAAGGCGAAAAATCATCCGCTTTATGCGCATATCACTTTACAAAAAGGAGAGAGGAGTGAGTTAGCCAACCTGGCTAACGAGTTATTGTAATAAAAAAAGCTCTTAAATACAAAAAGCATGTCTCTCGACATGCTTTTTGCTTAATGATATATGTTGATTTAGTAAACAACTTTCACATTTACAGCGTTAAGGCCTTTTTTGCCACGCTCTACTTCGTATTGAACCTTGTCGTTTTCACGAACTTGATCAATTAGACCAGATGAGTGAACAAAGATGTCTTCTTCACCTGATTCTGCGGGTACGATAAACCCGAATCCTTTAGTTTCATTAAAAAACTTTACTGTACCTTCTTTTTGCATTGTATTGTTATTTGTATTAATTAGTGCAAGGTAATCAAATTTAGTGAATAACAAAATATATTTTCTATTTCTTCGATTCTTAAACAATATTATATTTTAATAAACTAAAATATTGTTCTATTAATACATAAAAAGCATCTCAAAATTAGTTAGTAGTTAAATTTCGTTTAATTTTAATATTTCGTTGATACGTACCCCCCGATCAGTATGTTTGACGGTACAGCATTCAATTTGTGCGTCATGCTCGAAATAAAGAATGTATTTCTCATCGGCTGCTTCATTTAAAAATGCTTTTTTCTCTTTTAAGGTTTGCAAAGGAAACATATCATAGGCCATAATATATGGAAGTGGAATATGAGCTACAGATGGCAAAAGATCAGCCATATAAATTAGAGTTTGATCTTTATATTTAATTTGTGGCAACATCATCGAATCGGTATGACCGTATGCAAAACGAATATTCATATTTTCAGAAAACTGGACATTATCTTCTTCCTTCACAAAATTCAGCTGTCCGCTCTCTTCAATAGGTAAAATATTTTCTTTTAAAAATGAAGCTTTTTCACGATCATTTGGTTCTGTGGCCCATTTCCAATGCTTATCGTTACTCCAGTATTTTGCGTTTTTAAAAGCCGGTATTAACCTTTCGCCTACGCGGATGATTGAACCACCGCAATGGTCAAAATGCAGATGCGTCAAAAAAATATCAGTAATATCATCTTTGTGAAATCCATTTTTGGCTAAAGATTTCTCAAGAGTATCATCCCCATGAAGGTAATAATGACCGAAAAATTTATCGTCCTGTTTATTTCCAATTCCATTGTCTATCAAAATTAATTTGTTCCCATCTTCTACAAGTAAGCATCGCATAGCCCAGGTGCACAAATTATTTTCATCAGGCTGATTTAATTTTTGCCAAATGGTTTTTGGTACCACGCCAAACATGGCACCGCCATCCAATTTAAATAATCCGGTTTCAATAGTATATAATTTCATATTGATGTATTGTTTATGGTGATCAGCCAAGTTAATAATTATGACATTAGCAGATTAATTCTGTAAAGTATAAATCTAAAATTTCTGGAAGAAATTCAATTATCAATGTTTAATTGTTATTTTCATAAAAAATCTATTCTATGAGATCAACTTTTTTCTTTTTTATTGCTATCCTAATGTGCAGTTCCACTTTCGCACAGAAAAAGACTAAAACCAACAACAATTCATCAAGCAAGTTTCAATACGACAGCGTTTTATATTCTAATTTAAAATATAGATTAGTTGGTCCTTTTCGGGGAGGAAGAAGTGCAGCCGTTACCGGAGATTTGAATAACAAGAACTTGTTTTATATGGGTGCTACCGGTGGCGGAGTTTGGAAAACTCAGGACGCTGGCAATAACTGGAAAAACATTTCTGATAAATACTTTGGTGGAAGCATAGGTGCAGTAGCTGTTTCACCCTCTGATGATAATATAATTTACGTTGGCGAAGGTGAAAATACCATGCGTGGCAATGTGAGTGAAGGACTTGATGGTTTATGGAAAAGTGATGATGGTGGCAGAAGCTGGGTAAATAAGGGTTTAAAAAGTACCCGTCACATCACCCGTATAATTATTCATCCCAAAAACCCAGATATAGTTTGGGTTGCCGCGGTTGGACATTTATTCGGACCTAACGAGGAACGGGGAGTTTATAAAACTATTGATGGCGGAAAATCGTGGAAAAAGATATTGTTCTCCAATAACCTTTCAGGAGCGGTAGATCTAATTATGGAACCGGGAAATCCTAAAGTTTTATATGCGGGTACCTGGCAGGTCATTCGTACGCCTTATAGTATGGAGAGTGGTGGAACAGGAAGTGGTTTATGGAAAAGTACAGATGGCGGCGATAACTGGAAAAATATTTCAAAAAATAAAGGATTGCCTAAAGATACATTAGGTATTGTTGGCGTGGCTGTAAGTGCTTCAAATCCGGATCGTGTTTACACAATTATTGAATCTAAAACCGGTGGTTTATTCCGGTCTGATGATGCCGGTGAAACCTGGACCAAAGTAAATAGTCAGAATGAGATCAGACAAAGAGCATGGTATTACAGTAAAGTTTTTGTCGATCCCAAAAATCAGAATACTGTTTATGTGTTAAATGTTGATTTTTTGCGCTCCCGCGATGGAGGTAAAACCTTCGAGGAAATTAATACTCCGCATGGAGATCACCATGATTTGTGGATTGATCCGGAAGATTCTAACCGCATGATTATTGGCGATGATGGTGGAGCGCAGATCACTTTTGATGGCGGAGAAAATTGGAGTACCTACCAAAATCAACCAACGGCCCAATTTTATCGCGTAAGCACAGATAATCATTTTCCTTACCGGATTTTAGGAGCACAGCAGGATAATTCTACAGTAAGAATTATGTCAAGAACGTATGAAGGCTCCATTTCTGAGAACAACTGGGAAAGCACAGCGGGCGCAGAATCTGGTTATGTAGTGGCAGATCCTTTGAATCCGGATATTGTTTATGGTGGAAACTACGGCGGATACCTTTCGCGTTTAGATCATAAAACAGGTGAAAACAGGGCTATTTCTGTTTGGCCGGATAATCCGATGGGTTCGGGTGCTGATGTATTAAAATACAGATTCCAATGGAATTTCCCCGTTTTTTTCTCTCCCAATAATCCCAAAGAATTGTACGCCGCCGGAAATGTTTTATTTAAAACGACCAACGAAGGGCAGAGTTGGGAAGCGATCAGCCCGGATCTGACCCGCAATGATAAAAAGCGACAGGCATCAAGCGGGGGTTTAATCACAAAAGACAATACTAGTGTAGAATATTACGGAACTATTTTTACGGCCACAGAATCCAATTTGGAGAAAGATCTTTTATGGGTTGGGAGTGATGATGGTTTACTTCACGTAAGTAAAGATGGCGGCAAAAACTGGGAAAATGTAACTCCCAAAGGAATGCCGGAATGGATGATGTTCAACAGCATAGACGTAAATCCGTTTAAAAAAGGCGGAGCTTACGTTGTGGGTACGCGATATAAATCTGATGATTACAGACCATACATTTATAAAACAGAAGATTATGGTAAATCATGGAAATTAATTACCAATGGAATTCCTGCAAATCATTTTACTAGAGTTGTTCGTGCAGATAAAAACAGACCGGGTTTGCTATATGCCGGAACTGAATTTGGAATGTACATTTCTTATAATGATGGCGAGGATTGGAAGCCTTTTCAGCTTAATTTACCTGTTGTACCTATTACCGATCTGACCATCAAAGAAAATGATTTGATTGTTGCCACTCAGGGAAGAGCATTTTGGGTTTTGGATGATCTGAGTATGTTGCAGCAATTTGAATCGGGATTAACCACTAAAAAATTGAAAGTATTTAAGCCGGGGATCACATATCGGATGGATGGTTATCAGTCTAAGAATGTGGTTAATGCAGGTGTAAATCCACCTAACGGGATTGTGTTAAATTATTATCTGAAAAATGCCAGTGATACAGCAGATGTTGCCATTAAGTTTTTTGATTCGAAAGGAAAGCTCATCCGCAATTTTAATACAAAAGATAAAGACGAAAATAAATTAAGTGTAGAGCCGGGAATGAACCAGTTTGTTTGGAACCTGACTTATCCATCTGTTGAGAAAATTGACAAAATGATTTTATGGAACGGTAATATCACCGGACCTAAGATTGTTCCGGGAGATGATTATCGTGCCCAGATTAGATATGGAAATGATTCAACTTCCGTTGATTTTAAAGTAAAACCAGATCCAAACTATAAGCTATCTCAGGAAGATTATCAACAGCAATATGATCTCTTAGCGTCTGTCAAAGATAAATTTGCTGAAACTCAGAAAGCGATAAAAGAGATTAGGAATATAAGACAACAACTTGATAATTTTACGGAAAAGAATAAGGATCTTCCGAAGGAAATTAAAGATAAGGCTGCCGATATCAATAAGAAGATGAATCTGATTGAGGAAACTTTATATCAGACCAAAGCCAAAAGTGGACAGGATGTTTTAAACTTTCCTATCAGACTGAATGATAAACTGAGTGGAGTTTATAATGCAGCAAACTCCGGATATGCCATACCGAGCAAACAAGTTCGTGAAGTTTACCAAATTCTGGCTTTGCAGGTTGATGCTGAACTACAAAAACTGGAAGCTCTTAAAACAACTGACCTTAAGGAATTTAATAAACTAATTCTGGCTAAAGCAATTCCGACAATTGTTGTGAAGTAAATGGGAGAGTTTAGTTTAAAAATCGAACGCGGCATGTTGCGATAGCATGTTTTGAGTCTCGAGTGAAATTATAAACAATAAATAAAATATTATGGAAAAAATCAACTGGAACGATGTTAAGGTAGAACAGGTAAACCCAAAAATGAAGCGACAATTTATCCACGGCGAAAAGATCATGATCGCTAAAATGGAATTTGAAGACGGCTTTTCGGTGCCCTGGCATTCGCACGAAAATGAACAGGTAACAGAAGTATATGAGGGCACGTTACGGTTTTGGTTTGATGACAATGAAGAAAATCCGCTTGACTTGCAGGCAGGCGAATCGATAGTTATTCCGGGCAACCGCCGGCATAAAGCATTAATGATTGGTAAAGTAATTGAAACCGACACTTTTGCGCCACCAAGACAAGACTGGATTGATGGTTCTGACAATTACTTGAGGAAGTAAAAAATTAAAATAATAACAGAACCAAATGGATTTAGGATTACAAAACAAGGTTGCTCTAATACTGGCATCAAGCAAAGGATTGGGTAAAGCGGTGGCCATCGAGCTGGCAAAAGAGGGAGCAAAAGTCATCATCTGCGGCACTGATTCCATTGCGTTAGAAGCAACAAAAAGCGATATTAACTCTATTTCACCCAATAATGTCATCTCAGTTGTGTGTGATCTGACGGACGAAAACCAACGCCGAAACCTTGTGGATCAGAGCGTAAAAGCATTTGGAACAATTGATATCCTGGTTACTAATACCGGCGGCCCGGCTGCCGGGCCGTTCGAACAATTTAATCTGGATGACTGGAAACACATTTACAATTTATTATTTCTAAGTGCTGTTGATATTATTCAACAGGTTTTACCCGGTATGAAAGAAAAAGGGTTCGGCCGAATATTAACTATTACGTCCGTAGCTGTTAAACAGCCTGCTGACAATTTGATATCATCAAATGCAGTACGGACGAGTTTGTTAGGATTGGTTAAAAGCTTGTCAAACGAAGTGGCCACTTACGGCATTACAGTAAACAATCTGATGCCTGGCTATACTGATACCGACCGTTTGAAAAATCTTGTTGAGAAAAATCCGAAGGTTAACGAGGTTAAAGATACTATTCCGATGAAACGATTTGGAAGACCTGAGGAATTTGCGGCTACAGCGGCATTTTTAGTGAGTGAACGGGCAAGTTATATTACAGGTCAGTCTTTGGCAGTTGATGGCGGTTGGATAAAGGGAAACTAAATAATGGCAGATTTGTGTGTCCAAAAAAAGCCCGGTGCTGCTGATGCTCCGGGCTATTCTGTTTTAAATGAGTAGGTTAATATTTCTCTACCCTCGGCGTATCGTTGTTAATTTTTTCTTTAACACCACTGCTAAACTCCTTGGCTTTATCCATCCATTCCGGAGCCTTTTCTTTGATTTCATCCATCATAGTACTTCCGTCTGGACGCTTTTTTGTAAGGTAATTGTAACCAGCGGCTACCGCTGTACCAACAAGCAAATATTTAAATAATCCCATAATTTGTTTTTTTTAGATGTATTTATTTAACATCGGTTCCTTGCAAAAGTTCTCATAAATCTGAATGAATTTAATTTATCCATTTCCTCAAGTATTCACAAAAAAAAAAGTCCCTGTCGGTTTTAACCTGACAAGGACTAAATTTCAATAAGAGGAGAATTCGAAAAAAACCGCTTTTTTAGAATATTATTCTGATAAAACTTTAGTTACAAGTTCTGCAGCTTCTTTTAACTGTATTGCTGAATAAACTTTTAAACCAGATTCGTCAATCAATTTTTTAGCTTCCACAGCGTTTGTTCCCTGTAAACGAACAATAATAGGAACCGGAATATTTCCGATTTCCTGGTAAGCATCAATAACACCTTGTGCCACACGGTCGCAACGCACAATTCCACCAAAAATATTGATAAGAATTGCTTTTACATTCGGATCCTGAAGTATGATATTGAAACCAGCTTTTACCGTTTCAGCGTTTGCAGTTCCACCAACGTCAAGGAAGTTAGCCGGCTCACCGCCTGCAATTTTAATAATATCCATAGTTGCCATGGCTAATCCTGCTCCGTTAACCATACAGCCTACGTTTCCGTCTAGCTTAACATAGTTCAGGTTAGAATTACTTGCTTCAACTTCTGTTGGATCTTCTTCGCTTGTATCGCGTAAAGCGGCATAATCCGGATGCCGGAATAAACCGTTATCATCTAAATTTACTTTCGCATCAACAGCTAATATTTTATTGTCAGAGGTTTTTAATACCGGATTGATCTCAAACATAGAAGAATCGGTTCCTTCATACGCTTTGTAAAGAGCTGCAATAAATTTGGTCATGTCTTTAAAAGCATCGCCGCTAAGGCCTAAATTGAAAGCTATTTTGCGGGCCTGAAAACCTTGCAAACCAACTTTAGGATCAATTTCTTCTTTAAAGATCAGGTGCGGAGTGTGTTCTGCTACTTCCTCTATATCCATTCCACCTTCTGTAGAGTACATTATTATGTTACGACCACGGGCACGATCTAACAATACACTCACATAAAACTCTTTGGGTTCAGTTTCTCCCGGATAATAAACATCCTGAGCTATTAAAATCTTACTTACTAATTTTCCCTGTTCTCCCGTTTGCGGAGTAACTAGTTGCATTCCGATGATCTGTTCTGCACGTTCCTTAACCTCATCCAGGTTTTTAGCCAGCTTAACACCACCGCCTTTACCACGGCCACCTGCGTGAATTTGGGCTTTAATAACTACCCAGTCAGAATTATAATCTTGTTTAAGCTTTTTTGCCGCTTCAACCGCCTCTTCAGGAGTATCGGCAACAATGCCTTCCTGAATGCGTACGCCGAAGCTTTTTAATATAGCCTTACCTTGATATTCGTGAATATTCATTTGCTTGTA
The DNA here is from genome assembly GCA_038204935.1 of Sphingobacteriales bacterium. GTDB lineage: Bacteria > Bacteroidota > Bacteroidia > Sphingobacteriales > Sphingobacteriaceae > Daejeonella. The sequence continues at coordinate 72,620 of JBBRCI010000001.1, forward strand.
ATTTGGCGTAAAACTACCATTTTGCTTTTATTTCCGAAATTTATATTTCGGTTTTCTCGTCATTTTCGTTAGATGATCTTGTAAAACTTTCGTTTCTTATCCCTTTATTCAAAACCTTCTTTTTAACATTGCGCCAGATTTTAAAATATGAAGAAATTTTACGCACTATTTTTTACGCTGCTCATTTGTAATTATGCCCAATCTCAAATTGTTTCTAAAAAAATAAATGCAAGCCGGATTAGTGTGGCTCCCAAAATTGATGGTTTTCTGGAAGACGATATCTGGTCTTCAATTAAGCCGGCTACAGATTTTAAGCAGTTTACTCCAAGAAATAACGCAAACCCTTCACAAAAAACAGATGTTAAAATAGCTTTTGATAATTCTGCTATTTATATCGCTGCTATATTATATGATAATCATCCTGACAGTATTTTAAAACAGCTCACACAACGCGATGATTCCGGCAACGCCGATGTATTTTTTGTTGCCTTTGATACTTTTAATGATCATCAGAATGCCTTTGTTTTTGGTGTTACTGCTGCCGGGGTTCAGATTGACGATCGTATGGGATCTAATCTTGGAAATAACTCGGCTGCCAACTTTGATGTTGTTTGGGAAAGTGCCGCGAAAATTACTGACAAAGGCTGGGTGGTTGAAATGAAAATTCCTTTTTCTGCTTTACGTTTTCCTAAAAAAGATATACAGCAATGGACCGTTAATTTTAAGCGAGATATTCGTCGCTTACGCGAGGAAGATTTTTGGGCTCCCACTCCGGCAACAGCGCAAAACATTGTTCCTTATTTTGGAGAATTAAATGGAATAACGAATGTAGATCCGCCATTGCGATTATTTTTCACGCCTTATCTGGGAACAACCATCAATCATTATCCAATTAATAAAGATGGAATCAGCAATTATTCTAATTCATATAGTGCGGGTGCCGATGTTAAATATGGCATTAATGAAAGTTTCACTTTTGATATGACTTTAGTTCCTGATTTCGGTCAGATTGCATCTGATCCTAAAGTGTTAAATCTTTCTCCTTATGAAGTGCAGTTTAATGAAAACCGTGATTTCTTTAAAGAAGGAATAGATCTGTTTAATCAGGGAGGATTGTTTTATCCGAGAAGAATTGGGCGCACACCACGGAAGTTTTATGAAATACAAGGTTTGGTTAATGATGGTTTTGACGTTACAGATAATCCCTCGCAGGTAAGATTATTAAACGCCAGCAAAATTTCCGGCAGAACACCCGGAGGATTAGGTTTGGGCGTTTTAAACGCAATCACGGCCAGAGCGGAAGCACATATCCGAACAAATTCCGGTGCCGATTCAGTAATAGTTACAGAACCGTTTACCAATTACAATATCATCGCCCTAAATCAAACACTGGAGAATAATTCTTCTTTGAGTTTTATCAACACCAATGTGATCCGGAATGATGTCACTAAAAATAACGCCAACGTAACCGGGTTAGGCTTTGTGTTGGGTAATAAAACCAATAGTTACGCTTTACGCGGATTCGCGGCTTTGAGTCAGAAAATTTATGCTGCCGATGTGCAGGATGGTTTTAAATACACTTTGCAATATGGCAAGATCAATGGAAATTTCCAGTTCAATTTACTGCAGACCGTAGAAAGCGATCAGTATAATCCCAATGATCTGGGAATTTTAAAAGCTCCGGATGAATTTACCAATTCGGCAAAATTTATTTATAAAACAGTAAATCCTTCCGGGATTTTTCTGAATACCAATTCAGATATTAATTTCAATTATTCCACCACTTACAAAACCCGGCAATACCAGGAATCCGGCGTGACTTTATCATCAAACGCACTTTTTAAAAATTACCTTTTCGCTTTGTTGCGAGTTAATTTCAAAGCCAATGGAAATGATTTCTATGAGGCCAGAACTCCCGGAAGGATTTTTAAAAGATTAGGTTATTACGGGGTCAACGGAGTAATTTCAACAGATTACCGCAAACCTTTCGCAATTGATTTAAAAGCCGGATATTTTGATAACTATACATTAAAAAGGCCTTACCAATACTTAGATATTAGTCCGCGTTACCGTTTTTCAAATAAATTCAGCGCCATTTTATCTCATTATCATGAGCAAGACCGGCAGCAAGCTTTCGCCGATATTCAATCCAGCAATATTGTTTTCGCAGAGCGATTTGTTCAGACGGATATCACAAGCTTGGAAGCCTCTTACGGCTTTAGTCCGAATATGTCTTTATCTGTAAACGGAAGATATTATTGGAGCCGGGTAAAGAATTTTGAATATAAATTATTATCTCCGGATGGAAATTTGGGTCCGAATACCATTAATTACAATAAGAATAACGATCAGAATGCAAATTTCTTCAACGCAGATCTGGTTTACCGATGGAGATTTGCTCCCGGAAGTGATCTTTTTGTAGTTTATAAAAATAATATTCAAGATTTCAGAAGTGAGGTGCAGGAAAATTATTTTAGAAATGTAAGTTCCGTTTTTAAAAGTGATCAGCAAAATACCCTAAACATTAAAGTGCTTTATTTTCTGGATTATTTATTCCTCGCCAAGCGATTTAAATAAATTAAACGGCTCTTTTCAATTATACTATACTTTGTATCTTCGCATCCATGCTTCAGGCCAAAGGAATAAAAAAATCATTCGGGAATCTTCAGATATTAAAAGGCGTAGATCTTAATATTAACAAAGGAGAAATAGTTACAATTGTTGGCCCTTCCGGAGCCGGAAAAAGTACATTGCTGCATATTATAGGAACTCTGGATTCTCCGGAAGCTGGGAGTGTGAGTATAAAAAATGTGGCTGTAAGTTCATTATCACCAAAAAGGCTAAGCGCTTTTAGAAATGAACATATCGGATTTATCTTTCAATTTCATCATTTACTGCCCGAGTTTACTGCTTTAGAAAACATTTGTATTCCGGCATACATCGCTAAAAAAGGAAAGAAAGAAACCATTCATAAAGCAGAAGAGCTTTTAGAACTTTTAGGACTTTCGCATCGGGCGGAACATAAACCAAATGAATTATCAGGCGGAGAGCAGCAGCGTGTGGCAGTTGCCCGGGCTTTAATTAATAATCCGTCTATTATTCTGGCTGATGAACCGTCGGGAAACCTGGATTCTAACAATGCCGAAAGTTTGCATAATTTATTTGTCGATCTGCGAAATCGCTTAAACCAAACTCTGGTTATTGTTACCCACAATGAAGATCTGGCAAATATGGCAGACCGGATTGTGCACATGAAAGATGGTTTAATTAGTCTCTAAAAATGCCTGTTTTGATAACCGCGGCCTCACATGCCGAAGCTTTTAAGCTGGAAAGATTGTTGCAAAATCCGGATATCATTTTTGCAGATCATCAGGATATTTCACACCTGAAATATTCCGGAAAGAACTGCATCCAGATCCCGGCAGGAAATTCTCCAAGTTATGCACACCAAATCTTAAGTTTAAGCCTTGATTTGGGTTTGGATAAAATTTACCCGCTTTATTTCAATGAAGTTAAGGCTCTTGCCGAAGCAAAATTACTATTTGCCGAATATGGAATTGTATTGATGGTTCCTGATAAGGATTTTTTTACAGATTTCAAAGAAACAGATTTATCTACAGAAGGAGAGTTGATCATTATAGAAAATGGGAAGATTTTCCCTGAAAAGAGTTCTGTAACTTTACCGGCTACGACGGGAATTTTTATTCATAAGAACGAAGAGTCGTCTGGCACACCCAAATTATTTGCCATCAATGAATCTAAAATACAAGGATCTCGATCCGAATAAAAAAGCTTTTATTTTTGAACTTGATAACGTTTTAATCCCTGAACGGGATTATCTTCTGCAGGTTTATTATCTCTTTGCCAATTTTATAGAATTTACAGAAACAGTACCTACCGGGAAAGAGTTAACCGATTTTTTAAAAACGGCATATGAACATCACGGTAGTGAAAATTTATTTGACAAGGCGCAAAAGGCATTCAATTTGAATGAAAAGTATCGCGAAAATTTTGACAAACTGCACCACACAGCAATTTTGCCTTTAAAACTATTGCTTTATAAAGAAATTCTAAACCTTTTACAGGATATAGTAATAGACCGTAAACAGATTTTTTTAATCACTAATGGAAAATTAGAGGAGCAGTTAAATAAGATCAGACAAACCGAATGGAACGGTTTGGAGAAGTATTTGAAAGTGTTTTTTGCCGAAGAAATAAAACTTAAACCCGAGAGCGACGTATTAGATGAAGTTCTGAAACAGAATGATCTGGTAAGAAAGGAAATAATAATCATTGGTAATTCAACAACTGATGAAGAATTTGCAGTTACTTGTGGTGTGGATTATGTGCCTGTAACCAGCTTTCTTTAGAAAGAAATAAAACAAAGAATAAACCGTTTTGGTTATCAATTAAAGAATTTATAATTATAAAATGTTAAATAATACTCATCTAAAGGGCATGAATTATTTTATGCTCTTTTTTGTATCACTAAGCTTTTTACTATCATCATGCAGCAAAGATCCGGTAATAAACCCGGTTTCAGACAGATATGAGGTAAAGGTAGAAGTTAGGGATTCTGCTTATTTAAAAATCAAAGATATTTATTTATGGACGGAACTTTTGCCGAGTATAGAGGATTTCAAACCCAGAAATTCTGCCGATATTTTCGCGGTAATGGCAAAAGTCCGTACTTATCAGCCTTTAGACCGCTTTAGTTTTGTTGAGAAAAAAGCTGATACCGATAATTCTAACCAAGGTTTAGATACAGATTTTGGTTTTCTGGTTAAGTTTTTTAGCGGAACCACCGATTTAAGAATCACTTATGTTTACAAAAGTTCGCCTGCCGGAAATGCATCTATTACACGTGGCTGGAAAATTCTGGAATTGAATGGAAAAACAATTGATGGCTCTAAACAAGCTGATATTGATTATTTAAACGATGTGTTTTTTGGTACTACGCAATCAGCTGATTTTAAATTTCAGACTCTGGACGGAACAGTAGTTAGTATGACCCTGAACAAAGGTATGTATGCTTTAAATACAGTGTTGTATAAAAATATTTATACTTACGGATCCAAGAAAATAGGCTACATGGTTTTTAATGAATTCTCCGGAATATCATCTGTTTACGAATTAACAAATGCCATTGATTATTTCCAGTCTAACGGAACTAATGAAATGATTGTTGATTTACGCTATAACCGCGGAGGTTTTGTTTCTACACAGGATACTTTAGCCAATATGCTCGCTCCGCAAAGTGTTGGTCGCGGAAAGCAAATTATGTATAAATACATTTTTAATCAGAAATATTCAAGCTGGAATGAGACCACTTATTTCTATAAAGCCAGTAATCTCAACCTGACTAAAATTGTCTTTATTGTTACCCCTGCATCAGCCTCTGCCAGCGAATTGCTGATCAATAATTTACGTCCGGTAATGAATGTTAAACTGGTAGGAGAGAATAAAACCTATGGCAAACCGGTTGGATTTTTCCCCATTCCGGTGTATAACTATAATATATATCCCGTTTCTTTTAAAACCGTAAATAGTGTAGGTTCTGCCGATTACTATGACGGTTTCCCGGTGGATAAAAACACAGTAGATGATCTTTCTAAAGATTTTGGTGATGTGAATGAGGCTAGCTTAAAAGAGGCCTTGAATTATATAAATACCGGAGCCTTTACAGCGATAGCTCCCAAAAGGATTTTATCTTCATCAGGTTCTGTAAGTGAATTTCAATTGGATGGTATAAATAAATCCCTCAATAATCCTGTTCGTAAAGTTTCTATCGAGAACAGGCCTTCTAAAATGCCCCGACCAATTCGTAACCTTCAGGAAAAATTCAAATAAAAAATAAAAAAGTGTTTAAAACTCGCTATCAGGCGGGTTTTTTTCTTTTGAAATATATTTGTTGGGTGAAATACAATTAATTAAATTAGGTTAATACTTATTAAATTAATTAGTTAAATCATGAGTTTACGTCTGGGCGATTTAGCGCCAAATTTTACCGCAAAAACCTCTGAAGGGGAAATAACATTTTATGACTATGTTGGTGATAGTTGGGTAGTTCTTTTTTCGCATCCCGCGGATTATACTCCCGTATGTACCACAGAACTTGGCAGAACCGCATCTCTAAAAGATGAATTTGATAAAAGAAATGTTAAAGTTATTGCTTTAAGTGTTGATTCACTCGAGTCTCATAAAGGTTGGATACAGGATATCAACGATACACAAAACGTTGAAGTTAATTTTCCGATCATCGCAGATGAGAACAAGGAAGTGGCTATGGCTTACGATATGATTCATCCAAATGCTTCCGAAAATTTTACTGTTAGATCTTTATTTGTGATCGGTCCTGATAAGAAAATCAAATTGATGATTACTTATCCGGCTTCTACCGGACGTAATTTTCAGGAAGTTTTAAGAGTCATAGATTCATTGCAACTTACCGCAAATTACAGCGTGGCAACTCCCGCCGACTGGAAAGAAGGCGAGGATGTAGTAGTAGTTCCGGCAATTGCGACGGCAGACATACCTGCAAAGTTTCCAAAAGGTTTTAAAGAGATAAGACCATATTTAAGAATGACACCCCAACCCAATTTATAGGAAAATAAATACCCTATTAGTTTAATCAAAACAGGTATTTTATTTAAAAGATTAGTTAATATATTTGGTTGAAGGGGCAATTTTAAGCAAACACTATTTATGATTATATATTAAAATTGATTATCTATTATGAAAACTGGTAAAGTAAAGTGGTTTAACACTCAAAAAGGGTATGGTTTTATTGTACAAGATGATGGAAGAGATATCTTTGTACATTTTAAGGATGTTGATGGTGGAGTAAATTCGCTCCGTGATAATGACGATGTACAATTTGAAGTTGCCGAAGGCCGAAAGGGCATGCAGGCAGTTAATGTTAGAAAATCATAGAAATCCTCATATTCAAAGACCATTAAGAAGAATCCCTTGCAGGATTCTTTTTTTTTATGCCAGCCTTTTGCAATGTAAGACCAGTAGTTCTTCTTCAGGGCCACTTACAAATAATAGGTAATCTTCTCCGCCATCTTTAATTTTATGCTTCTTTTTTATTTCTGCAGGCTGTAAAGGGAAATTACGGCTGATTATATTTGCGGTTTTTACATGATTTTGTTTGGCGAAATCTCTATAATCCCTGCTTTTAAGCACTTTAAAAGTTCTGCCTATAAAATTATCAACTTTTTGGGTGGAGGTATAGATATGCGTATGCTGATGTAGTTTTAATACATTAAAATCTCTGGAAATTAATTTAAAACAGCCAGCCTTCAATAATGCTACATCTGGTTCATACAAATATTCTAAAGGTTTAGAGTAATTATTTATCTGATAATTTTTCTCTTCGGATATTTTGAACTTATATTTTTCTACACTTGCATCACTTAATGCGACACAAATAATTTCAGGTTCTGCATCAAAGCCCTTTTCAATTAAAAAAAGCAATTCTTTGCAGTCGTTTTTAACGCTCACAACATGAACCTCTTTAACAAATTTAAGTTCATTTAATGCTGAGCGAATGTCCAGTAATGGTGAAGTTTTAATTAAAACAATGTCAGCTTTTTCAAGGAGTCTGTCCAAATTCGCGGGAATATTTGGTTCGCAATCTTTAAGTTTAAAAACTTTTTGAGATTCAACTCTCCTGGAAGGATCTATGTAAATGCAGCTGTATTTTTTATTTTGAGATAACACATGCTCAATTCCGTCGCCCTGAAAAAAATAAATATTATCAGCACTTAATACTTTGGCATTATTTTCAGCAATTTCAGAAAGTTCTGCATTCTGTTCGCAGTGAATTACTTGTTTAAATTTTTTAGAAAAATAATAGCTGTCAACTCCAAAACCGCCGGTTAAATCAATAAGGTTATCTCCGGAAACCAACTCAGATTTATATTTTGCTGTAACCTCTGATGAAGTTTGTTCGATAGATAATTTAACCGGAAAAATAATTCCGGGCGAATTAAACCATAACGGAAGTTTTTTCTGTGCCCGTTTTTTACTCTCAATTTGTATAGCTAATTCCTTGCTGCTAATCCCTGCAAAGGGAGATTTAGAAAAAATAATACGACTTATATCAGCCCCCAGATTATCTGAAATGAATTTTTGAACTTCAGTATTTAGAATTTTCCTGTTCAATTATTTTAAAACTAATTGAGCTGTATTCCGGCTTAGCTGTTCCATTAAAATTAATCTCCCCTGGCTTAAACGGGTAATTGTTTCCGGTTTAAAATACCGGATGGTATATAATTCCAGATCTGTATTGTATTTGGTTTTAAATTCCAGATCTAATTTTTTTAATAGTTTTTCAAATTTTTTCTGATGAAAATCCAGGCAAACTGAAAAACTTAGAGCAGAAATTTGCATCATATTTATTTTCAGGCTGAGATCTGAAAACATCCCGAACATAGATTTTAAATGCTCTTCCGTTAGAAACGAAAAATCTTTGAGTGAAATAGATGCAAGTACCTGGTTCTTTTTTACAATAATTGCCGGATGCTCCGTGGAGATCGATGCATCATTTTTAATAATTGTTCCCGCTTCTTCCGGATTTAAAAATGGTTTTACCAGCAATGGAATATTTGCGTGAAATAATGGTTTTATAGTTTTGGGATGAATAACCGTTGCACCATAATAGGTCATCTCCATCGCTTCGGTATAAGGAAGTTGTTCGTATTTTATCGTGTCCGGAAATAATTTCGGATCGGCATTTAATACCCCCGGCACATCTTTCCAGATAGTTACTGATTCTGCTTTTAAGGATGAAGCAAAAATGGCGGCACTAAAATCAGAACCTTCGCGACCTAAAGTTGTAGTGAAATTCTCTGACGTTCCGCCAATAAAACCCTGCGTAATGATTTTTTTCTTTGATAAAATTGCAGGCAGATCTTTTTGAATGATCGCCCTTGTTTTTTCCCAGTTAATAATTCCTTCCCGGTAGGTATTATCTGTGTGAATATATCCGCGTGCATCCAGCCAATGACTTTCCGTTCCCATAAAATTTAAATAGGCGGCTACAATCCGGGTTGAAATTAATTCACCAACCGATACGATCTGATCATAATTAAAATCATAATCGGGGTGAGGATCATCTTCTAAAATCCAATCTATTTCTATAAATGTATTGGCCACTTCATCAAAAACCGGATCATTATGATCCATAAACAGATCTGTTAAAATCTGTTCATGGTAATCCTTGATCTCTTCCAGAATCTGATGCGGATCTGAAGTTTGATTTACATAAGCATCGGTCAGCTTTTCTAAAGCGTTGGTGGTTTTCCCCATAGCAGAGATCACAATCAGCAATTCATTCTGCTGATTTAAACCAACTACTTTTGCGAGATTTTTAACTCCCTCAGCATCTTTTACAGATGCGCCACCAAACTTATAAACCTGCAGCACTTAAATTAAATTTATTTGATCTTTAGACAATGAAGCGTTCAGCCATCCGGACTCGATGTATGAATTGTATTTTTTGTAAAAATTAATTGCCGGTTCGTTCCAGTCCAAAACCTGCCAGGTCATGCCGTTATAACCTTTTTCAACCGCTTCCTCAATTAGTTTGTCGAATATTAATTTGCCAATTCCTTTTCCTCTTAAAGAATCGGTTACTATTAAATCTTCAAGATACAATCTGCAGCCTTTCCATGTAGAATACCGAATATAATAAAGCCCGAAACCTTGAACAGTTTCATTCTCTTCTGCAACAAATGCTTTCCAAACAGGTTTTTCACCAAAACCAGCATCTTCAAATTCTGCTAAAGAAACCGTAACTTCTTCTGGAGCTTTTTCATAAACCGCAAGTTCATTAATCAGTTCCATTAATCTGGAGCAATCTTCCCGGCGGGCAACTCTAATATTTATACTCATAAACTGTTTTATCTTGATCCAAAAATTGTACTTCCTAAACGTATCATGGTGCTTCCCTGTTCAATAGCGATTTTATAATCTGATGACATGCCCATGGAAATTTCTTTAAAACTTTCTTCTTTACGGAAAAAAGATTCTTTTATGCCTTTAAAAAGCGTTTTAAGCTCGTAAAACTCTTCGCGTATTAATTTAGGATTTTCTGTGTTAGTGGCAATTCCCATCACACCGGTGATACGGACATTTTTTAATGCCGCAAACTCTTCCGATCGTAAAATTTCAACAGCTTCGTCAAAACCTAATCCATATTTTGTGTCTTCATCTGCAATGTAAATCTGCAAAAGACAATCTATTATGCGTTTGCTTTTCGCTGCCTGCTTATCTATTTCCTGCAATAATTTTATACTGTCAACAGATTGAATCAAGCTGATAAACGGAGCAATCATTTTTACTTTATTGGTTTGTAAGTGACCAATCTGGTGCCATTCTATATCTTTAGGTAGTTTTTCATGCTTTTCTACCAGTTCCTGAACGGTATTTTCACCAAATATCCTTTGTCCGGCCTGGTAAGCTTCCATAATTTCCTCTTCGGATTTTGTTTTGGAAACTGCTATTAATTTCACGTTCACACGTTCTGCTTCTTCCTTTATCGTTGAAATATTAGCTGCGATGCTCATTTATCTGTATTTTTGATTTTTGAAATTGTCGGTAAACCTACAGGTTAACACTATAAAAAGCAATTTTAAAATAATACGATTGCATGTTTGCCGGTGCAAACATTTAACTGAACCTTCAATTACTGAATGAAACAATTATTTTTAGTTATTGCCCTCTTTTTGCTGACATCTTCCTGTCAGGAAGAAAAGCTACCAAAAGGAATTCTTGAAAAGCAAAAAATGGTATCAGTTATAACAGATATCCAATTAGTAGATTCTTACGTTACCCAGATTCCTTATAATGATACGCTGGCCACTTTGCAGTCTAGCGAGTATTACAAAGCTATTTACAGGAAATACAAAATTTCCCGAAAGGATTTTGATAAAAGCCTGCAATATTACAGCAAACAGCCCAAAGTTTTGGATAGCATGTACAGCCAGGTTCTGACCAATTTAAACAAGGCTGAGAAAAAAGTGAATAAGTCTTTAAAAAAAGTGAATGATATTCCCGAATAACGCTTTAGAAAAATTAGGATTTCTGGATATCAAGCAATTGATAAAAAGCTTTTGTCTGAGCCCCATGGGTGAGCAAATGGTTGATAAAATACAAATGTTAACCAATTTTGAACACATCAATAAATTTTTAAGGCAAACCAGTGAGTTTAAAAATATTCTTGAAAATGATTCGGTTTTGCCGATAAATCATTTTTTTGATATCAAAAAGCTGGCAGAAAAAGCCAGGATTGAAGGAACGTATTTAACGGATGAAGAATTTTTTCAGGTTCATATTTCCTTAACGACTGTTTTTTCGGTAATACATTATTTTAATGAACGAGAAGGCCAGTATCCAAATCTGGAAGCATTATTTGAACACTTGCCGGTTGAAAAATCGATCATCATTAAAATTGAATCTATTATCGATCCGAAGGGAAAGATAAAACCAAATGCTTCGCGGGAGCTTTCAGATATTATTCATAATCTGGCTAAAGCAGAACAGGAAGCCCGGAAAAAGATTGATCAGATATTTAAATCAGCCCAAAATAACAGCTGGACGGCAGACGGAAATCTAACCATTCGGGATGGCCGCGTTTGTATTCCAATGCTGGCTGAAAATAAACGGAAGATCAAAGGTTTTGTACATGATGAATCTGCATCCGGACAAACCGTTTACCTCGAGCCGGAAGAGGTTTTTCAACTTAATAATCAAATCCGCGATCTTGAATTTGACAAGCGAAGAGAAATAATTAAAATTTTAGTTGCACTTACGGATGATTTAAGGCCTTTTGTTCCATTATTACTTTCGTACCACGGACTATTGACAAAATTGGATTTTGTTAGAGCAAAGGCCTTGTTTGCAATTGAGATTGATGCGAATATGCCTGTGTTAAGTCATCATGCAGAAATAAATCTGATCAACGCCAGCCATCCTTTACTTTTATTAAATTTCAGAAAAGAGAAAAACACCGTAGTTCCTCTCAATATCCGTATTGATGAACATCAGCGGGTTATTGTGGTTTCCGGACCGAATGCGGGAGGAAAATCTGTTTGTATGAAAACCGTTGGTTTGCTACAGATTATGCTTCAGGCTGGCTTATTGATTCCTGCTTCTGAGCATTCTAAGTGCGGAATTTTCAAGCAGATATTTGCAGATATAGGTGATGATCAATCCATAGAAAGTGATTTGAGTACCTATAGCGCTCATCTTTCTAAGATGAAATATTTTGTGGAGAACGCCAACGCCAAAACATTGGTGGTTATAGATGAGTTTGGAACAGGAACGGATCCGCAGTTTGGCGGACCCATCGCGGAAGCCGTTCTGGAAAGTTTAAATGCCAAAAAAGTTCGTGGTGTTGTAACTACTCACTATTCCAATTTAAAGACTTTTGCCAACGCAACTACAGGATTAGAAAATGCTTCCATGCTTTTCAATAATCAGTTGATGCAGCCTTTGTATATTCTGGAAATGGGAAAACCGGGAAGTTCTTATGCTTTTGAAATCGCTCAAAAAATTGGATTGCCAGCCGATGTTTTGAATTCCGCAAAATCAAAGATAGGAGACCACCAGAAAAAAGTGGATACACTTTTAGTTGATCTGGAACGTGATAAACGAAAATTAATGGAGAGCAGAATTGCGATCGATAAGAAGGAAAATCGCGTTAAAGCATTACTGGAAGAAAATGAACAATTAAAGGCTTATCTGGAAGAAAACCGTAAAGGGATTTTGAAAGATGCGAAATTAGAAGCCCAGAATATTATTAAAGGAGCTAATAAACTGATTGAAAATACCATTTCAGAAATACGCTCAGTAAACGCTGATAAAGAAAAAACGCAAACATTGCGTCAAAATTTACAGCAGGAGTTGAAAAAGAACGAAGTAAAAGAAAAGCCTGTTAAGAAAGTTGCAGAACCTGTAGATATTAAGGCCGGCGATTGGGTGAAACTGATAGATTCTGAAACGATGGGCCAGGTTATTGACGTAGCAAAAGATAATGTGATTCTGGCCATGGGCGATCTTCGTTCTGTTGTGAAGCTGAAAAGGGTAGAAAAAATTTCAAACAAATCTGTTCCTAAAGAGATCAGGAAATCTTCATATTCCGGTTTAACCGAAGGCATTTCTCAGTTTAGTCCGGAGTTAGATCTGCGAGGCAAAAGGGGAGAAGAAGCACTTTATGAGATTGAGAAATATCTGGATAAGGCCATAATGATGGGATTGCCCAGTCTGAAGATTATTCATGGAAAAGGCGACGGAATTTTAAGAAAACTGATCAGGGAATACCTTAGAAAATATTCGCAGGTAAACCGGATGGAAGATGAACATGCAGATCGCGGAGGCGACGGAATTACCTACGTATATTTAAACTGATGAACTTTTAAGCCTTCTGTGGGTTATTATAAGATCAATCCCATTTATATGAAAGTCACTCCGATCTTATTCTTCGCATTAGTTTTCTGTTCATTCAATTGTGGTAAAACCAAAGAAAAAAATACTACTCCGCCTGTTCTTACCGATGCTCAGATCGATATCAAAGTTCTAACAGAAAATTTAAGTCATGTCTGGGAAATTGCATGGGGTGCAGATAATCAACTTTGGATAACCGAAAGAGGAGGAAAAATTAGCCGAATAGATCCTCAGTCGGGGCAAATAAGCTTGGTTTTCTCCATTCCAGATGTGAAATCAATTGGTGAAGGAGGATTACTTGGCATGGCGCTTCATCCTGATTTTAAAGATAATCCATACGTTTTTGTCTCGTACAACTATGACCGTTCTGGAGCTTACCGTGAAAAAATAGTTCGGTTTACATATTCTGGAGGAACTCTAATTGATCCGAAAATAATGCTCGATAATATTCCTGCAAATTCGTTTCATAATGGTTCCCGACTGGCAATTTCATCAGATAAGAAATTATTTTTCAGTACAGGCGATGCCGGTGATCAGCCTTCTGCACAGAACGTAAATTCGGTAAGCGGTAAAATATTAAGGTTAAATCTGGACGGAACAATTCCATCTGATAATCCAATTTCGGGAAACCCGGTATGGAGTTTTGGTCATCGTAATCCTCAGGGATTGGTATTTGTAAACGATAAATTATACAGTTCAGAACACGGTCCTGATTCTGATGACGAAATAAACCTGATTGAAAAAAACAGAAATTACGGTTGGCCCGATGTAAAAGGGTTTTGCGATAATAGCTCTGAAAAAAGCTTTTGCGAAGCGCACGATGTTGTTGAACCTTTATTTGCATGGACGCCAACTTTGGCTGTTAGCGGATTGAAATATTATAATAACGACCTTATTCCACAGTGGAAAAACTCTTTACTGCTTGCTACCTTAAAAGACAATACGTTTTATCAATTGCAATTGAACGCAGATGGGAATAAAATTGAAGAGGTTAAAGAGATATTTGGGGGAACTTACGGTCGTTTAAGAGGCGTATGCGTGGCTCCTGACGGGAAAGTATACGTTTCTACCAGCAATGGTTCGAATGATAAAATAATAGTTATCAGTAAAAAAAGTAACTAAAAAGCTCTTGTAAAAACTTAAAAAATGTCTTAGAGGTTTCTATTCTTAAGGTATTTGTTAATTTCGCTACAAATCAATTCGTATGATCAATAAAGTTGTTGCAAATGCCGAGGAGGCTATAAAAGATATTGAAAGTGGAATGACCATCATGCTGGGTGGTTTTGGCCTTTGCGGGATTCCGGAAAATTGTATTAATGCACTGGTTAAAAAAGATATTAAAGATCTGACCTGTATTTCTAATAATGCTGGTGTTGATGATTTTGGAATCGGTTTAATGCTTCAAAAGCGTCAGGTTAAAAAGATGATATCCTCTTATGTAGGTGAAAATGCAGAATTTGAACGTCAGCTTTTAAGCGGCGAACTGGAAGTAGAACTCATCCCGCAAGGAACTTTAGCAACCCGTTGTATGGCAACTGGATATGGAATGCCGGCCATCTTTACACCTGCGGGTGTAGGTACCGAAGTTGCCGAAGGTAAAGAAACCCGGAATTTTAACGGGAAAGATTACCTGATGGAAATGGCTTTTGATTCTGATTTCGCCATTGTAAAAGCCTGGAAAGGAGACAGCGCCGGAAATTTAATTTTTAAATCGACCGCTCGCAATTTTAATCCGGTTATGGCCATGGCAGGTAAAATTACCATTGCTGAGGTTGAAGAATTAGTAGAACCAGGCGAACTGGATCCGGATCAGATTCATACACCGGGAATTTATGTTCACCGCATTTTTAAAGGTGAGAATTACGAAAAGAGAATAGAGCAGCGTACAGTTAGAGCCAAAGAAAGTAATTCCTAATTACGCAGGCAATTTTGAACCTATTCAGTCATTTATCAGAATTAATTTCGAACACAAATGTTAGATAAAAACGGTATCGCGAAACGTATCGCTAAAGAAATAAAAGACGGTTACTATGTTAATCTGGGAATTGGTATTCCAACTCTGGTTGCAAATTATATCCCGCAAGGAATAAATGTGGTATTGCAGTCGGAAAATGGATTGCTGGGAATGGGCCCCTTTCCTGTAGAAGGAGAAGAAGATGCAGATCTGATTAATGCCGGAAAACAAACTATAACCACACTTCCCGGATCATCAATTTTTGATTCGGCCATGAGTTTTGGAATGATCCGTTCGCAAAAAGTAGATCTCACCATTTTAGGAGCCATGGAAGTTTCGGAGAACGGCGATATTGCTAACTGGAAAATTCCCGGAAAAATGGTAAAAGGAATGGGTGGCGCAATGGATCTGGTTGCTTCGGCTAAAAATATTATTGTAGCAATGCAGCATGTAAACAAAGCTGGGGAAAGCAAATTATTACCGGAATGTACATTGCCCTTAACGGGAATTAAATGCATCAAGAAAGTAGTTACCGAGCTGGCAGTTTTAGATGTATTGCCTGAAGGCGGATTTCGTTTGCTGGAACGGGCGCCAGGAGTAACGGTCGAATATATTAAATCTGTAACCGCCGGTAAACTTATTGTTGAAGGTGAAATACCAGAAATGGCTATATAAAAAGAAAATCCCCGAAAGGGGATTTTTCATTATAAGAATATTTTTATAAACTAAGCTAAAACAGATTGTTTTAGTTCCTGAGAAAGCTCGTAGGTAACATTAATAATATCATCGGCAACGTGCGTATTATTCATAATAACTTTATCGCAAGTACCTTTGTAAGGAAGTAAATATGCATTATATGCAGGTAGCACGTGATTTATCCATTGGTACATCACCATATCCCGGTCGTAACCGCGTTCTTCGCCATCGCGTTTTATTCTGCGATTCAAGGTAATCTCTTCATCGGCATCCATAAAAATGCGCATGTCAAAAAGTTCAGAAACCTTTTGATAATGAAAAATGAATAAACCTTCTACAATAATTATTGGAGCAGATTTCATGGTCATCATTTTCGCTTTATCCTGAGAAACATTAAAAGTGTATTGTTTCTTCTGAAAAGTTCCTCCGCTTACAAGTTGTGTCAGATCGTCCAGCAGTTTTTCATCATCAATTCCATCAGGTAGATCAAAATTGATCCAGCCGTTCTCATCAATTGCCTGCACTTCTTTAGGCTTGTAATAATCATCCTGGGAAACCAGGCAAATATCTTCTGCGTTGAAGTGATTTAGAAAACAGTTTAAAAAAAATGTTTTGCCAGATCCGCTGCCGCCGGCAATACCTATTACAAAAGGCTTATTATTCATTGGGGATACCGTATACAATGTTAACCTGAAATCTTTTATCTAAAGCGCCAACCATATCGGCGGCAGCTTTTGTGATCACAATTATAACGTCTTTAGTAGATTCATTTTCGGTGAATTTTCCAACGACTTTTGCAAAGGTACTTTTTGTAGTCATCGGATTGGTAACTTTTATTACCGTTCCAATGGGTGCTGTGCGATGTAAGGCCAGCATTTTTGTTCCGTCAATATTCGCATCGTCTATCCAGGTGGCAACGCCCCGTTCGTCAACTTCCTGTAAACCATACCTTGCGGGAGGTAATTTCAATCTGTCGCCGGCATTTATACTACTATCAATTTGAGTAGGTGCATTCTGGCGTCCCTGCATCATACTTGCGGGAACCGTTAAAGGAACGGATGTAGCTGCCCTGACTTGATTATTGGCAGCGCCGTATCTAACCTTCAGGATTTGTCCCGCAGCAAGTGAATTGCCTTTTAAATTATTAAGTTCCTTAATGTCTTCAACCGTACTGTTAAACTTGCGTGAAATAGCATAAAGAGTTTCCTGTGGACCTACTTTATACTCGATGATGGCAATTTTACTTTCCGGAGTTTTTGAAGATGTATTGGCCAAAGATTTGGATAAGGTATAATTCCGTTCTGTTGGAACTTTTATTTCGGCTCCCGGTTGTAAAGATTTGTTTTTATTGTATTCTATAACCGATTGTGGACTTACGTTGTACTTACGTGATATTGAATAATAGCTTTCTTTTGTTTCTACTCTGTGAACGATAAGTTTTTTACCGTTTAAATTTTCAGTTCCGATAGAATCTAATAAAGTTGATGCCCGGGTATTAATTGAAAACAAGAATAGAAAGCAAATAGATGATAATAGTCTTATCTGCATTGATGGTTTTTTTTAATGTGTGCAATTATACTAAAAATGAAACAAAATACGAGTTTGATTATTTAGCATAAGGGGTTAATTTAGTTTGTATTCTAAACGTTAGAGTACGGATATGTTGTATTAAAGTTTGTTTATTTAACATTTTCGGCAGATAGTAAAATCAATGTCAGAAGTTAAATTTTAGAAACAGCTGGCTGGAAATTTGCACCTCTAAATCAAATTAATACTCGTTAAAAAAACTAAACTATGAATGCTAAAGAGATAAGCTTAGAAGAAAAAGCAGTAAAACCAATTGTAGATCAGTTAAATGACTTACTAGCCAATTACCATATTCACTATCAAAAATTAAGAGGATGTCATTGGAACGTGAAAGGGTCTCACTTTTTTTCTCTTCACATTAAATTCGAAGAATTGTATACCAATGCACAATTGAGTATTGATGAATTAGCCGAGCGTATTTTAACATTGGGAAAACCACCGCACAGTACGTTTGCAGATTATTTAAAAGTTTCTGAGATAAAAGAAATCAATACAATTGGTTTGAAAGATACCGCAATGGTTGAAGCTATCTTAGAGGATTTTTCTGATCTGATTGAAATGGAAAGGGAAATTATGACCACAACCGCTGATGCGGGAGATGATGGCACAAATGACCTGATTAATAAGTTTATGCAGTTTCAGGAAAAAAATACCTGGATGCTGAGATCCTTTGCTGGGAAAAATTAAAAGCAATAAAAAGCCTGAAAAAAATTTCAGGCTTTTATTTTAAAATTTACTTCCTATGGTCAGAAAAACATTACTCACTGAGTTTTTGACATCAGCTCTTGGACCGTTACCCGCAGATAAGGTATAAGGTTTATAATTGGAATTATAATTTACATTCTGGTAAGCCAAATCTATATAGTAATTATTTATCCGGTATCCCAAACCGGCACTTACAGTTTCAGTTTTCAAGGCATCAGTTACATCAGCACTTTTATAGGGACTACCTTTAATTCCATATCCGGCTCTGAGCATTAAACTTGAAAGTTTATATTCTGCACCTACACGATAGTTAACAGCATTTTTATAGTTCTCTCTTACACTTAAATTATTATCAGAAATGACATCTAAATTTGCATTATCTACTGATGTAAAACGAATGTTCTGATAACCTACATAATCTACATCGGCAGAAATAAATCCCTGATTGTTTATGAAAAATCCAATTCCTCCGCTAAGTTTTAAAGGCGTGCGAAGCTTGTAGGAGAAATTATAATCCTGAACATTATTTACATAGCTGGAATCAATTCCGTTTCTGCCATATTCAGTATCCAGAACTTCAGAATAACTATCGTCAATAGTATACCAGGTTGGTGTTTCAATGTTTGCGCCAAGCCTTACAAATTGATTGGGCCTTACAATTACACCCAATTTTCCATGCACACCGTTTCCGGTGGTATATTGGTTCTGACGGAAAGAAAGGGAATAGTTATTATCCTCGGTTACGTTATAACCACTTTCTTTATATTCAGCATCAGAGGTATATTTCAGGTTGGATAAGCCAATACTGGCACCAACGTAAATCATATTACTATAATTTAAACCGGTTGCAAAGTTGATATCTGATTGAGAACCTAAACGCATATCAGTTTTGCTTTGGATATTATTAACATCCGTTTCCGGAAAATATCCCTGAGAATCATAACCTATTAAATAATTATCATAAGCCATTCTCTCTAAAGAGCCAGAGGTCAAAGAAGACGGCGCACCATAGTATTTGTTAGCTGATTCTGAGAAAAAGTCAGCAACCGAATTTGTGCCATTTGTTCCGCTATAATTAATGTTCTGATGAAAATCATTGTCCTTGCTGTAAGAAATACCAAAGTTTGAACTAATCCATCCGGTCTCCAGGTCAGAGCCTTTAGGCTTTGCAAACTTATTATGCCAAACTACCGCCGCATGGTTTAAATTAACCATGTCTTTGGTTCCGGTATTTAACTGACCGAGATACATAGCATCAGCATTATAATTATTGAACTCAGGGGTGATACTGAACTCAGATTTGGTAAATAATCCTAATCCGGCCGGATTTCCGTTTACCGAACTTAAATCTCCCCCAATTCCTGTAAATGCGCCAGCCATTGCACTAAATCTGGCAGTGCTCGCCGGTTGATTGAATGAAAAGCGTAAAGCGTCCTGAGCATATTGAGCATGTAAATCTCCAGTGGCAGCCACTATGGCCGCCATGGATAATATTAATCGGAATTTCATATGAGTATCTTAATAAAATTATTTTCCCCCTCCGCGTCTGGTTGGTCTGGGTTTGTTATCACTACTTCCACCGGAATTATTATTGCTTGGTGGAGGTGAAGTAGAAGTTCTTTGTGGTGCAGGCTCTGATCTTTCAACCCTTGCCGGTCTGCTATTTTCCGGAGCACGCTCAGTTCTGGCTGGTCTGGTATTTTCCTGACGAGGTTCTGCTCTTTCTGTACGTGCCGGAGTGCTTTGCGTTCTGGCAGGAATTGAATTATCTGTTTTCGGACTGTTCTCAATAACTCGTTCAGGTCTGGCATTTTCCTGACGTGGTTCAGCACTTTCTGTTCTTGCCGGAGTGCTTTGAGTTCTGGCAGGAACGGAATTATCACTTTGAGGTCTGTTGTCAGAAACTCTTTCGGGTTTGCGTTGAGGGGTAGTATTATCTCTGGTAGAAGAAACGCCTTCACGCGACTGAGTCTGACCCTCATATCTTTCGGCACGGCTGCGTGTATCTAAAATTCTTCCTTCGCCATCTCTGCCAATAGTTCCCGGACCTGCATCATTTACACGTGCGCCTCGACCATTCAAATCTCCGTTTTCCTGACCGCGAATTGGTCTCGGTCTATAATTAGGTGAAGTATAAGATGGCTGATTGTAATTTCGTCCGTATCCTCCGTATGAATAACCGCCACCATAATAAGGGTTATAAACATTATTATAGGAGTAAGGTCCCCAGTAACTGCCGTAATATTGAGATCCGTAGTATCTCCATGGATTGTAATAATTTCCGTAATAACCTCCAAGGCTTATATAAACCCCTACATATGGGCGGTTAAAATATCCATTATAACCATAGTAGTTATTATTGTAGTAATTGTTATTGTAGCTATAACTTGAGTATGGATCATACCCATAATCATAGTAGCTATCATAATAACTTCTCCAGGGAGTGTAATTATTAAATCTATTTAGACGTGTTGCATAGCTTCCGTCATAATAGCCCTGGTCGTAATCAGAGGAGTTATTTTTAGAGTATGAATCTCCGTAAAGTTCTTCATCAGTTACATAACTTTCATCCGTTTCTTTACTTATTTGAGCTCTTTCCTGCTCTTCTACCGCTTTCGCTTTGGTAAAATAAACATCGTCACTCGGGTCGTTTTGCCGGGCTAGTTGCTGTGTGGAGCACGATGCCAGCAATAAAATTGAGGCTGCTCCCAATGTGCTATAAAATTTATTTATCATGGCCAGTTATATGAGGTGTGAATAATAGATCTATTGATTGTAAGACGATAAAATTATCAAATGGTTGCATGTGTATAAAAATTTATAATACACGCCTTAGTTTTATAACTTTGTCGGCTGGATTTTATCAGTTTAAATATACAAAAATCATTTAATAAATATGAGTAAAGGCATTACAAGCAGGAGTGAGGATTATTCGCAATGGTATAATGAACTAGTGGCTAAAGCCGATCTGGCCGAACATTCGGCGGTTAGAGGTTGCATGGTAATTAAGCCTTATGGTTATTCTATATGGGAAAAAATGCAGGCTGCGCTGGATCAGAAATTCAAAGATACCGGCCATAGTAACGCCTATTTTCCGTTGTTCATTCCAAAGTCATTTTTCTCCAAAGAGGCTTCTCACGTAGAAGGTTTTGCCAAAGAGTGTGCTGTTGTAACTCATTATCGTTTAAAAAATGATGAGAACGGAAATGTAGTGGTGGATGAGGATGCAAAACTTGAAGAAGAACTGATCATTCGCCCAACTTCCGAAACGATCATCTGGAATACTTACCGCGGCTGGATTCAATCCTACCGGGATTTACCTATTTTAGTTAACCAGTGGGCAAACGTTGTTAGATGGGAAATGCGAACCCGTTTATTTTTGCGTACCGCAGAATTTTTATGGCAGGAAGGTCATACCGCACATGCAACAAGTCAGGAAGCAATTGAAGAAACAGAAAGAATGCTGGATGTGTATGCAGATTTTGCCGAAAACTTTATGGCTGTCCCGGTAATTAAGGGTAAAAAAACTGCCAACGAACGATTTGCCGGGGCTTTAGATACCTATAGCATTGAAGCTTTAATGCAGGATGGAAAAGCCTTGCAGGCCGGAACCTCCCATTTTCTGGGACAGAATTTCGCGAAAGCATTTGATGTAAAATTCACCAATAAAGAAGGTAAGCTGGATTATGTATGGGCAACCTCCTGGGGAGTTTCCACACGTTTAATTGGGGCCCTTATTATGGCGCACTCCGATGATGCCGGATTAGTTCTGCCACCAAAGTTAGCTCCTATACAGGTTGTTATTGTACCGATTTATCGCTCAGACGAAGAATTCGATAAAATATCAGAAGTTTCTCAGGATTTGGTTTCTAAGTTAAAAGCAAAAAATATTTCCGTTAAATACGATAACCGCGATACACAACGCCCGGGTTTTAAGTTTGCCGAATATGAGATGAAAGGCGTTCCTGTTCGTTTAGCCATTGGCGGTCGCGATCTGGAAAACGGAACTATCGAAATTGCTCGTCGCGATACCCGCGAAAAGCAAACTATCAGTCGGGATAACCTTGATACGCATATTGAGCAGTTACTGGAAGAAATACAGCAGAATATTTACAATAAAGCGTTGAAGTTCAGAAATGAGAATACCCGAGAGGTAAATTCATAC
>JBBRCI010000002.1:0-89689 GCA_038204935.1 Sphingobacteriales bacterium
ATAAGCATATAGAATCTTATCAGAAAAAGTTTCCTTTTTGAAGTTTTGTCTTCGTTAATAATTGCATCAGAGTGTGTATGTAAATGATTAGCATGATTTTCTAAAATCATTTTATCGTGATAAACCAACAAGGCTTTATTAGCGTCTGCGTTTGCCCAGAAAATAATTTTATCTGCTTCAGAAGTTTGATTATTCTGTGAATTATCTTTTTTAATTTCCATTGTTGATGCTGAACTATTCCAGTCTATGGAAATCCGGATACGCAATTTAGCTTCGGCAGAGGTGGCAAAAATCAGATTAATAAGTAAAATGAATGAGATCTTCATTAGACTGTTTGATATTACCTTTTTCATGATTCCTTGAATTATTGTATATCAAAGTTCTTAGAATAACATATGCGCATCCACAGGAAGACAACCCGAGTATTCAGGTTTTATCAACAGTAAAAAAAGGGTTAAAACACGGGGTGCAATAAATAAAGAGTCCGCTTAACTTCGTTTTAATTAACTGATTATTAACCTCTAAAATGAATGTCATGAAAATGATCAAACCTTTAATGCTTATTTTTCTGTTTGCCGGTTTATTTGGTTGTAACACGAACAAAGATCAGACAGCGAGTAATGATTCTCTAACAGATACTACAGACACCAGCAGTTTGATGACTGATAAAATAATATTTGTTGATCCCGGAGTTCCTGATGAAAATTCAAACGTGATCGACTCAATGGAAGCTATTTCTTTAATAGACGCATTTTACGAAAAAGAAAATCGCCAAATGATTGGCCGTTTGAGAACATCAAAAAACAATCAGCTCACAGGTTTTTTTATAGAACGTAAAAGCTTAGATTCAATTTTAAAAGACACAACTGTTAAATCAGTCCTTTTTTATTTTGCAAAGGGGAAGAGCGCAACTGCTAATGGACGAAATTATACCTTAATCTATGGCGGCTCTACTTTCCTAAGTATAAGTGATGTTCATCATTCAGCATACTTTTCAACCAAAGCTTATGATTATGTTCCACCAATTGGAAAATAAACAGGATGTCAAACAGATTTATAGCTTACCTGGTATTACTTTCAGTGGTCTTTTTAATGGGATTGATCAAGTACAAACACCTTTCCTTACCATTTAAATACCTGTGGTTGTTAATGGGAATAACACTTATAAGCGAATCTTTAAGCGGCTATTTAAGTTATCAACATCAAAGCAGTTTACCGGTTTACCATTTTTTATCCTGTATAGAATATGCAGGAATTACAATGGTGTTTTCCGGCCTTTATAAAAACAAAATACTTAGAAGAACAACATTTTACTCAATAATTCCGGTTAGTATTTTAGGAATATTAAATTCAGTTTACCTGCAGGATATGAATACTTTCCCCTCAAATGTCTTGTTATTATCGCATGGAATATTCCTTCTTTTCGCGTTGTTATTATTCAAGCAAATGATTGATGAACCTATCGAGAAGAAGCTTTATAAGCAAAGCCAGTTTTGGCTGTCAACTGCTTATTTAATATTTCCCGCTGCTGTTTTCCTCAGTTTTGGACTCCAAAATTATTTTATCAGAAATCAGCTAAACATGCAACCCATTAATAACATGATTTACATATCTAATTTTGTATTCTATATACTAATCGGAATTGCTTTATTGACAGACCAAAAGGAGACCCGTTTTAATGTTAGGTAATGAGAAATTAGACATATATATTTTATTTTTTTCTGGCGTAGGCTTGTTTACCTGCCTTGCCGGATTCATCGTATATTTTGTTTTTGCCTACCGCACCAGGCAAATAAAAAATCAGTTAGAAAAGGAAGCTATTGAAGCACATTACCAACAGGAAGTTTTAAAGACTCAGCTCGAAGTTCAGGAGCATACCTTAAATCATGTTTCACGTGAAATACATGACAATTTTGGGCAGGTGCTATCTTATTTAAAACTTAGCCTTGGAACTATCACAAATTTAGAAGCAACAGAAAAACAAGATCGTATTAACGAAAGCATCGAATTAGTTTCTCACGTTATTGAGGATTTGAGAGACCTTTCCAGAAGTTTAAGTTATGAAACTCTGGCCGAAAAGGGATTTGTTGAAACGATCAGATCAGAATTAAACAGAATCGGGAGAAGCGTTAATTTCCAGATCAATTTTGAGGTTCGGGGTGAAGTTTTTGAACTTGGTAAACAGACCGAGCTGGTATTATTTAGGATATTTCAGGAATGTATCCACAACACCATTGAGCACGCGAAAGCTAAGCACCTGAAAATCAGCTTGCAGTATTCAACAGAAATGTTTAATTTGAATGTTCAAGATGATGGAATAGGTTTTTGTCCGGATGAACTCAAGCAAAATCAAGGTTTGGGGTTAAAAAATATGCGAAGCCGTGCAAAACTCATTGGTGCAAATATTTCAATAGAAAGCTCGCCTGGTAAAGGTTGTATCACCACTGTTAAGCTGGATCTGTCAGAAATTGAAACAAGCGTTGATGGACAAGATCCAAGTAGCCCTGGTGGATGATCACTGCATATTCAGAAATGGACTTGCACAAGTAATAAACACCTATCCCGGCTATAAAGTGATTTTTGAAGCCGATAACGGCAAAGATTTCATTAGTAAAATTAGTAAGAAATTTAAACCCGAAGTTGTTTTACTGGATATAAATATGCCTGAAATGAATGGTCCGGCAACAGCAGAATGGCTAAGCACAAATTATCCTGAAATTGCCATACTTGTATTAAGTATGTTTGATGATTCTGATAAAGTTCTGGCAATGATCAGCCTTGGAGTTAAAGGATATATTCTAAAAGATTCTAATCCAGATGAATTTAAGAAAGCTCTTGACTTAGTTTCACAATCCGGAAATTACTTCCCTCCATTTATTACCAAATACCTGGTAAATAATTTCAAGCACGAAAACCATCAACCTGTCTTAAATAACCGGGAATTGGAGTTCATTAAACTCGCCTCTACAGAACTAACCTACAAAGAAATTGCTGATAAAATGAATATTAGCCCCAGAACAGTTGATGGCTATCGCGATCAGCTTTTTGAAAAATTGAACACTAAAAGCCGTGTTGGATTGGTTTTATACGCCATTAAAAACAAGTTGGTAGAACTTTAGCACCAATCTTTAAGATTTTCGGGCTTGTAAGCGTCTGATTTTTTAATCCTCTCCATAACAAGTGAACATATATCTTCATTTGCAAATTCAGTTTTTTTTACCGGCCGTATATAATCTGGCATTAGAGAAAACGGAAAGGATTTTGAATTGTATAATACTCCGTCCGGATTCTGATTGATATTGGCCTTTATATAATTTTCATCAAACCCCAGTCCGGCACCTTTTGCTTTTTCAATCATCCAGTATAATGCAATATCACTTAATCCCTCGTCGGCATAACCACCGCCAATATTGGAATGTACTCCCGTAAACCAAACCTGTTCCATAACCTGATTTACCAAATCCTTTTGAACTTTATCTCCGGTTTGCCACAAAGTTGGTTTAAAATTTCCACGCCTTTCATCAATTGCCAATGCCTGGTAAGCGAAGGTAACACTGCTGCTTAGTTTGGTATCATGAAACTGATATTTACGGTTATTATACCACTGAAACCAGCGTGAAGGGATTCCTAAAGAGCCAACCGTATCCCAAACGCCTATAAATTTTATTCTTAATTCATCATGTGAATATTTCTCGCGGAAAGCAACTGCTTCATCGCCGTTAGGATATAACTTTTTATTATCTCTATCGCGATAGATTTTATAAGCTTCCTGAATTTTAGCAAGGTCATTGTTTTTTAAAATACCGCTATTGCGGATTAAACCGGCTACGCTTCTGGCAGTATATGCGCCGCGACTAAAGCCAAAAAGATAAATTTCATCTCCCGGTTCGTAGTTCCAGATAATGAATTTATAAATGTCAATAATGTTTTCATCAATACCTTTTCCGGTTGCACCATCAAATATTTTACTGTAAAAATTCCCTGCTGAACCAATTCCCTCATCGTAAAATTTAATCTGATGAATATCATTGTCATCTCTGTTGCAAATACTTTCAAATATTTTCTGCACGTTGGTACGCACAGGTTTTCCATGGTCTAAACCATTAGGTTTATTCCAGGTCCCATCACTGCATGCTACAATTCGTTTCATGAAAATGATATTAGATTTTCACATTATTTGCATCCATTTTTCTTTTGCTTCGCGATATGTTCCATAACCTATACCGCTTGTTTTGTTTCCTCTAATAAATTGGTTTGGAATGCCTGGGTTTGTTTGCTCTATAAACTTATTGCATAAATCAATAATTAGCTCCACTTGCTGCTGTTCAACAGCATCCATATCCATACTCATTAACTGTGTAAATTTTTGATAGCCGTTTACTTCATTCCGGTAAACTTCCGGAATCACAAAATAATTGTCTTTGTTCAGCTCAGGTTTAATGCAGGGATTTATTCTTACCAGATTTGCGCCGTTTTGAAGACTAGGTTCAATTATAGAATACGCAATAAAAGAGGCAGAATCGGGTGGATCTCCCAAAATACTGGTAGACATTTTTCGTACATCCCTCAAAAAATTTTGAGTATTATCTGTCTTCGCCAATTTGTTATTTAAGTTGGCCTTATAGATCTGGCTAATTACCGGGTCAGAAGAATTTTCATAATCATTAATTATAGCTTCACCACCTGTTCCGGTTCCCAAAGAGAGTATGCAATATTCTTTTGGTTCTGCATGATTGTTTGTAATAGCTTCTATCACGGCTGCTAAAACAGGGTTGTTAAAGCCGGAAACTGCCCCATCCCAAAACCATGTTTTTCTTCTGTCTTCTCCATTCAGCAAACTAATATTTACCGTTGCCGGCGCATCGAAATAATTGATAGGCGCATTGCTTGACGCATGAATCGCGTGAGCAAGTGAGATCTGATAAAATTTGCCGTCGCTAAACCTGTCCGTATTACTTTTGATGTTTGATCTAAAAAAACTGACCCGCTCACGGAAATAATCAAACCCAACTATCAAAATCTGAAGTTCGGGCTTTTTGATTATTTCTGGTAAATTATGCAGAGCAGTATCAACAATTGGGGTTTGAATAATCTTTTCAGTAAATAAATGGTCATGTTGCCTAAGCACATCAATTAAGCCACTTAACTTTCTTTTGGTACTATATTTCGGTCCAATCTGAATCTTCTTTCTCAAAAAACTAATGAGATTGGTTACGGTCATTTTTTCCCAGAAGGTTAATTCTGAAAATACGTTTCTGCGGTTTGACTCCAATTTAAACACATCAATTACCTGGCTCAGTTTCATATCATTGCAAAGGCAGGCAAGCACCAAACTTCCACCGGAATTGGCAATTACCATGTCAAACTTTCTAAGCAATTCGTGTCCGCCGATATCGCCGTAAATGTCCATTAGCACTTTGGCCTGAATTATAGCCCAGGATCCGCCTCCGTCCATTGATAAGATTTTAAACTTCATAGTTTTATGGTTTAGCCAGATATTTAGAAAAAACCCAACCCTCTAAATCCATCAATCCGTTTACAACATCTTCCACTTCTACAAAAGTCCAGTTTCCTTCTGTTTTTAGTGCCGTAACATGGGTTCCGGCGGGCAAGGGTTTTGTTATTGGTTCAAATAAAGTTCCTGGTCCGGATCTGATATTCACGAGCGCCGATGTAACATAGCTATCCAGATTTTCATCTTTTCTGCCCATAGCCCTTGCCCTAAAACTTTTCATAGGAAATGCCGGTCCCGGATCTGATTTTCTAATTGGCGAAATATCATCATGTCCAACAATATCCAGAAGCTTGTAATTTTTAACCAAAAGAGCTGCAATTTCCTGAGCTATTTCTAACTGGGCACTGCTGTATTCCTGCCATAAAGAATCATGATTTTCATTTTTATGCCGGGCCAGAAGCACATCATTTTCATCAACAACCTGCTTATCTACCGGACAAATACATTTCTCCCCAATTTTAGATAACCGACCGGCATTTACCAGCTCTATACCTATGGCATATTGATTCATTCCAACCAAACCCGCCCAGGTACTTTTACCGGCATGCCAGGTTATCACATTAAAAGGAGCAAGTTGAGTTACTTTTCCCTGCCTTCCAATAACTAAATGTGCCGAAGCCTGAGCAATAGAACTTGTTAACCAGCTAATAGCCGAACTTTCTGTTGTTGCCGCCGTGTAATGCATCACTAAATATTTTGGAATATACCTGCCACCGTGGTTTGGGGTTCCTTTGTAAGGAACCTGGTTTCCGTTATCGTCAATTAAAAGATGATTTGAAATTTTCATATCAATTCTTATTAAATCGTTAATATTCTATTTATCCTACAGCTTCTGAGCTTGGTTCCTCCCTTGGTTTATGAATTTTAAGCGGTTCTCTTTCCTGTAAAGGATTTACATTTTCAACCAGTTTTGAGCCCAGATAAAAGGAAGAACTTACGCCCGACAAAACCAGTAAAGTTTCTGAGAAAACGGGCATCGTTTTATTATTGATGGTATAAATCACGAAGTAAATTCCAAAAACAATATTCCACATAGCAGTTTGAGTACGCTGCACGCTGATATTGTCGCCATCAGAAAGAATATCAAATAAAAAGCTTCTGTGCTTTTTGGGAATCACCCTTTCGGGCTTAGTCTTCTTATAATAATCTATAAAGCTTGCTACTCCGGTTGTACTGATACTTATTCCTAAAAGCATCAGAACAGAAGTGTTTAAGGATTCCGTTAAATCTGTTAAAATTAAAGAGTAAATAAATGCACCAACCACAATTACGGTCCAGAATACCAACTGTGTTTGCGATAAACTATAGGCGCCTTTACCTTCAGAACAGTTTTCGCAAATAATATCTGTAGTTGCAGAGAGGTAAATAAAAAACAGCACAAATAAAATGAAGAATATTAGCCAGATCCAGAAAATAAGTGGATGATAAAAAACTACGGTAACGGTTGTGTTTACTTTCGCATCTCTTTCCCGGATAGGATACATACCTTCCCAGCCAATAGAGGCATGAAAAGTTATATTATTATTATACCAATGCGTAGTTTGGCGATAAAGATCCTTCCAGGCATTTTGCGATTCAGAATCTCTGCGCATCACAAATGGAATCTCCATTTCGTCGGGAATATAAATTTTTCCTTCATTTACTTCCTGTCGGGAAAATTTATCAAAACGGTTGGAATAAATACCTTCAAGCGGAAGTCCATCTGCATATAAAATTAGTTTACTATTATCCGAGGGTCTTAACAATAGAAATTGACGAGGATTGGTAATTCGGACAAGTAGCAGATTGTTAACATAAATGGGATTATTTTTTGATTTTGAGTTTACGGCAGAAGTATCAAACTTTTTAACTTTTAAGTCGATTATCTGTGGCTGATTAGACACATTTAAATCAATTTTAGAAAAAGGTTCCTGCAAATCCTCCGCGGCAACTAATTTGCCGGGAAAGAAACTTAAACAGGCAAAAATTAATATCCAACACAAAGGCCTACCATTTTCCTTTTTCATTGTCTTAAATATTATAAACCGGGATCCGGAAGGCTGATTTTTTCCTCTCCAAAGCCCCAGTTAAATCCGAAAAGAGTAATTATTTTATTCTCCGGTCCGAAATCCTTACCAAAAGTTCCGTTTATAAATAAATTATCATTCAGTCGATAGGAAACGGTTCCTGCATTTCTGCTGGAATGAAAATTTGTACCTCTTGTATAAGTTCTTTGCAGAGATTCAAAACCAAAAAGAATCCGGTTAAACTCAAATGCAATTTTCCCACCCAGGTCAAGAGAGTTATTTTTAGCCGGCATATTATTCTGATCAATAGAATAATTATCATTCATATACCGGGAAGAAATTATCAAATTTAGATAGTTACCAGCTTCCGGATTTGCTGAACTATTGATGGGCAAAAAAGAAGCAAGTGTAGCCCATGCACCTGATCTTCCACTTCTTAAAGTGCGGTTATTGATGCCATAAACAGCATAAGCAGCTGAAAAATTTAAGATCAACAACGGATGTTCTTTTATAATATCATTTATATTTTCTGCAATTTTTGAGCTTACCGGGAAAACGGTATTATTCAATTGCTGCTGCAGATCTTTTCTCTTAGCAGGATCACTTTCCCGGTTCAATTTATCCTGCATAATTGCAAGTTCCTTCTGAACTTCATTATGCCAGTTATCAATTTCTGTATTTAATTTTGTTGCATAATTTGCTTTGTGAATTTTTAAAAGAGTAGTATTTACGCCAAAGGAAAATATTTTCTGATTTATTGATGAAGTATCCGGAATAAGATCTTTATTAACAAATCCTACAGAAAAATTACTGAATTTAAGTCCCGAAAAAATATTCTCCTTTAAAACCGTTGACGTTGTTTTGCTAATTCCCACAAATTCATAAACATTTCTTTTCTTAGCATTGAGCCACCAATATGGAGTAAATTCCATTGAATAATTTTGCGGTAAACCAGCATCATCAGAAAATGATTGAATAGCAGCCAAAGCAAATTCTTTGGGAGTAAGTGGTGCTTCAATTAAGGTTGGAGCAATATCAAGTAATACAAAAGCTGGAGAGTTTGGAACTGCCAATTCTTTTAGTCTTAATCCGGCATCAGTTGTTTGCGCTAAAAGAGTTAAGCTGAATAGCTCAAAGCTGAGTATTAATGTAGAAACTAGTAGGATTCGTTTCATAGGCTATATAAATTCAATAAGCTTATAAATCAGCACTGTTAAAAATTCACTATCGTGTGATATTTCGTCTTCATCAGCTTCAAATTCCTTATAATTATCTATTCCCCCATCCAAAAAATATTTCGATGATAGTTTGTAAAATTCTTTTTCACGAGCTTCTCTATTCCCTAAAATACTAAGGTCTATTTTAGACATAATGGATAATCTATATCCTTTAACCGATAAAGCTTTTCCAATTGGCGTAACCGGAATATCACCTGTTGCATCTACAGAATGAGCCACCGGAAGACTTTCATTTCCGGAATCAGGTTTAAACAAGGTTGCTCTTGAGCCTGCTAAACCAATAGTACTAATATCGGTACTAAGCAAAATCTGCAATGATCCAGAACCAGTTTTATAAATGCTCATGATGCATTTTTTTAAATTCTGTAAAGAAATTAAAAGCGGGCAGAATTGGAATATCTGCCTATTTAAGATTATGCTATGATCAAGGTTCTTCTACTTCCTCTGGGCCACATATACTATCCGCAATATCTATAAATTTATTTAAGGCTTTATCTACCTTTGGTCCTGTAATAATCTGTATAGCCTTTAAAAGTGACCTGGCATGTAAATTATTCCATACAGCGCAAAATTTGCTTTCTCCGGATGGATTTCCTTCACTTAAATTATCAGCAGCCTCTATTAATTCATCAATTCGCATATCCGTTCTTCTGCCTGTAATTAATTTTACAATACCCAGAGCGGGTTTTACAGATCCCTGCCAGATAAGCTTAAATTTTTGAACCTTATCCTGCGAATTATCAGCCTCAGTTAAAACCTCGCTGATATTATTTTCTAATTCCTGCTTAGTCATCATGGTGATATAGTTTGAATAAATGAATTTACTTATTAACCATTGCAAAGACAATAGCAATATCAAATTATTTTAAATTATATCGTTGTTATTAAGGTCTTTGCAAAATAATTAGGTGCATTTTTTGTACTTTAAAATAAAATAATCTTTTTTACCTAAAAGTTTAAGATACATTTTAATTCTATATTTGCTAAATTTTTTAGCATTTTTACTAAATGTCTTATTCAGAAAATACTGAGTTTTTTAAAGGTCGCGGTGCACAGATAAATACGCATAATAAATTCTTGAAAAACGATTATATACAGGATCACATTGAGGGTATCGATGAAGAAATGTTAGAAAATTCAGCTACTCAGTTTTATCCGGAACATCCAAAAAAAATAGTCAGCATTTCAAATAGTCCCGACTTGCCTTTTATGCATTCGATAAATCCTTACCAGGGATGTGAACATGGCTGTATTTATTGCTATGCACGCAATGCGCACGAATATTATGGTTTTAGTGCTGGTTTAGATTTTGAAAGAAAGATTATTGTGAAGCAGGATGCTCCACAATTGCTGGAGAAATATTTTAATAAAAAAGGTTATGTACCATCTGCAATAATGCTTTCGGGCAATACAGATTGTTATCAGCCGGCAGAGCGAAAATTAAAGATCACCCGTTCTTTGCTCAAAGTATTTTTGAAGTATAAACATCCCGTAAGCTTAATAAGTAAGAACAATTTAATGCTGCGGGATCTGGATATTTTAAAAGAGCTTTCCGCTTTAAACCTGGTACAAGTTTCGGTTACTTTAAATTCATTAAACGAAGGTTTACGTTTAAAGCTTGAACCCAGAACCGTTACCGGAATGGGAAGAATAAACCTTATTAATAAGTTGAGTGAAGCTGAAATTCCAGTCAAATTAATGTTATCACCTATTATTCCGGGTTTAAATAGTGATGAGATTCCACATGTAATAAAAACCGCCGCCGAAGCCGGAGCCCAAGGCGCCTCATTTACTCTGGTAAGATTAAACGGCTCGATAGCTGAAATTTTTACCGATTGGATTCATAAAGCTTTTCCTGACAGAGCGGAGAAAGTTTTGAATATGATTGCAGATTGTCATCAGGGCAAACTAAATGATAACAGATGGGGATTGCGAATGAAAGGCGATGGAAAAATTGCTGAAAGTATTCACCAGCTTTATAAACTATCCGTTAAAAAATATATGGATGGAAAAACGCTGCGACCGTTTAACTTTGGTCATTTTAGTCCGGCCAAAGGAAAACAACTGGATTTATTTTGACAATTACTTGTTTGCCTAAATAAGATTAATTGCTATCTTTAAAACAATAAACCATAATAGTATTTAGTTCATATTAGCTCAATGAGTCCTAAAATCAAATCAATTATAGTAGCAACAGGTAAATTTTTACCTGAAAATATTGTGGCAAACGATGAGTTTATGCAGCATGATTTCTATGAAAAGGATGGCGAAAGAGTTATGCGTGAGAACGCGGAGGTTATTACCAAATTCAGAGATATTACAGAAATTGAAGAACGCCGCTACGCAGACGCCGATCATAATGCATCTGATCTGGGATATTTTGCGGCCTTAAACGCCATCGAAACTTCGAGTGTAGATCCGGAAACTTTAGACTACATAATTGTTGCACACAACTTTGGTGATATTGGCTATGGCGGAACACGTGCCACGGTTTTACCAACATTAGCTTCAAGAATAAAGAATAAATTAGGAATAGAAAATCCGGATTGTATTGCTTACGATTTGCCTTTCGGTTGTCCGGGATGGTTACAGGGAATGATTCAGGCAGACTATTTTATCCGCTCAGGCGATGCAAAAAGAGTAATGGTTATCGGAACCGAAACTTTATCAAGAGTTACAGACCCGCATGATCGCGACAGCATGATTTATTCGGATGGCGCTGGCGCTACAATTCTGGAAGGCGAACCGGATTCTGATAGTGGGATTTTAGCCCATAAAACACAATCCCATACTTCCGCGGAAGCGTTTTACCTGTATTCAGGAAAGTCAAGTAAACCCGATTTAATAAGCGATGATTTGTTTATTAAAATGGATGGTCGCAAAATCTACGAGTATGCGATAACTCATGTTCCAATAGTAATTAAGCAAACTATTGAGAAAGCCGGAATTGACATTGCTGATGTTAAAAAAGTGTTGGTTCATCAGGCAAACGGGAAAATGGATGAGGCCATTCTAAAAAGGTTATTTAAACTTTACGGAATCCGAGAAACTCCACATGAAGTAATGCCGATGACGATATCTAAATACGGAAATAGTTCTGTTGCAACCATTCCAACCCTTTTAGATTTGATCTTGAAAAATCAATTAGAAGATCATGAAATTAATAAAGGAGATATAGTTGTTTTTGCTTCTGTTGGAGCAGGAATGAATATCAACGCTATGGTTTATAAATTCTGATATTCTCAAAAAAATATTTAAGCATAAAAAAAGCGATTCAAATTTGAACCGCTTTTTTTATCAGTATCTAATATTATTCAGCCGAAACCGGATTTTCTTCTAATGCGAAACCTTCGTCAACTAAAATACGTCCGCAATGCTCGCAAACAATAATTTTCTTGCGCTGACGAATATCTAATTGTCTTTGTGGTGGAATCTGGTTAAAACAACCTGAACAAGAATCACGCTGAATAGTAACTACGGCTAAACCATTTTTAGCATTGTTACGCAATCTGTTGTAAGCAATTAATAAACGCTCATCAATGTGTTTCTCAGCTTCATCGGCTTTTTTAATAATAACCGACTCTTCTTTTTCTGTCTCAGAAATGATCGTATCTAATTCAGCTTTTTTCATTTCAAGGTTTTTCTTTATCTCAGCAAGCTCAGCTAAAGATTTTTCATAACCTTCTGTGCGGTTAGAAATCTCGAAAGTATGTTCCTTTATTTTCTTTTCAGAAACCTGAATTTCCAATCCCTGAATTTCTATCTCCTTAGAGATAGCATCATATTCACGATTGTTTTTTACATCTCCAAGCTGTGCTTCGTACTTTTTAGTAGCTGCCAAAGCTTCTTTGATCATGTTCTTGCGGGTTACAATTGAATCCTCAAGTTCATCCAGATCGCCTTTTATTTTCTGAATTCGTGTTTCTAAACCAGCCACATCATCTTCCAGATCAGATACTTCCACCGGAAGTTCGCCGCGAACCTGGCGAATTTTATCTATTTGTGTGTGAATAGTTTGAAGCTCGTATAATGCTTTTAATTTCTCTTCTACAGTATGTTCCATTAAATCAAATAATTTATGGGGTTTGTATTTTTTTGTGTTAAACGGAGTGCAAAGTTAGGAAATTTTTCTGTAATAATTTCCAACAATAGTTGCTGTGTAAATTGCTCACTCTCAAAATGTCCAACATCGGCAATCACTATTTTTTTATCGGCATCAAAAAATTCATGATACTTAAAATCTGCTGTTATAAAAAAGTCCGCTCCGGCACTAATTGCCTGCTGTAAAAGAAAGCTTCCGGCACCACCGCAAACTGCCACTCTTTTTACAGGTTTATTACGCAAGTTGGTGTAACGGATCACGTTTACGTTTAATTTGTTTTTAATATGAATTAAAAACTGAGTTTCGTCCATTTCGGTTTTCAGATTACCAATCATCCCGGAACCTATCTGAGGGTGCTTATTATCTAAATGGTAAAGATTATAGGCAACTTCTTCATACGGATGTGCAAAATGCAAAGCCTGTAAAATTTCCCTTTCCTGATTTGATGTGTATATCATTTCTACACGGACTTCATTTTCATGATGCCTTTTTCCTTTCTCGCCAACAAATGGATCTGCGGCTTCTCCCGCCATAAATGTCCCTGTACCGCTAGTACTGAAGCTGCACTCAGAATACTCGCCAACGTTTCCTGCTCCCGAAAGGAAAAGCGCATCTTTAACTTCCTCACTATATTTTTCTGGAACATAGGTTACAAGCTTTTTTAACAGGTTGTTTTTGGGTGATAAAATTCGTGGTTTATCAATTTCAAGTTGCTGACAGATTTTGCTGTTTACGCCGTGAAGCACATTGTCATAGTTGGTGTGTATGGCGTAAATCGCGATATTATTTTTGATGGCTTTTATGATAACTCTTTCCACATAATTTTTCCCGGTAAACTTTTTCAATCCACGAAAAACGATGGGATGATGAGAAATGATCAGGTTGCAGCCGTTGGCAATAGCTTCGTCCAAAACTTCTTCAGTACAATCTAATGAAATTAAAGCCTCTGTAATTTCCTGGTTCGGATCACCTACTATTAAACCAGAATTGTCATAATCTTCCTGGTAAGATAAAGGGGCAGTTTTTTCTAAGAAAGAAGTAATCTCTATTAATTTCATACCGCGAATTTACTTTATTACTGCAGCCATCTCCAAATTCGCAGAAAAAAGGTAAGCAGCAAGCTGAATAAAATCATGGTTGTTAGGGGAAAATAAAACCTGAAATTTTTTCTTTCAATTTTTATATCTCCAGGCAGGTTTCCAATCCAGGAAAACATTCCAGGTAAGAAATAAATAAGAATACCTAATAAGGCTATCAAAATCCCTGTTAAAATCAGAATTTTACCTAAAAAGGTATTCATATTCTAAAAGCTGATTATTGCTACAAATTAATTTCTACGGTCTGATTTTACCAATTGGGCTGCTTCATATGCAGCTTCTTTATTATAATCAAATGCAAGAGTTTTGTGATTTATTATGTCAACAATAGTTCCTATTAAGCATAAACCGCCGGTAAAAAAGTATAAAATTCCCATTCCAATTTGTCCAACTACAAAGCGTTGAATGCCGGCGGCACCAATAAAACCTATTAAAGTGAAAAGCAAAATATCCTGAGGAGATTTTCTTTTACCTCCATAAAACATCACGAAAGTGCGTGCTTGCTTCTCGTCCATTTCGTTCATTATTTGTTCCAGAAAATGAAACTCTTCGGGGCTCATTCCATTAAAATGAGAAATTAAATCCTGATACATCCTTTAGGTTTTGATTGTGAAAAAAATATGAATTGTTGTTTTGATAATTGAAAAACACGTTGTAAGATAATGCCGAGAGCCGGGATACCAAACCAATGCAGGTTAAATGATTCCTGAATATTTCCATGAAAAAGGTGTGCTATTGATCTGCCCAACCCACAGCCCGGACACCAGGAAAATCCCAAATTTTCTAAAGGACAAAGAGTAAAATGATGAACAGAGGGATCAATGCTTAATAAAATTATTAATCCTGAAATCCAAAAAATCAATTCAAGTTTAACTTGTTTAAACATGTTATAGATGTTTTTGCTTGTTCATCAGCACCAGAGATATGATGAGATTAAACAAAATACCTATTAAGCCTGCGCCACCAATGCGGCCCATATAATCTGTATTTAACACATTGGGCGAATACTGTACATATACAACCGCAAAAAACGCCGTAATTACGCCACCTACAATAATAATCTTAAAGCCTTCAAAAAGGCCCTCAAAAAATTCCATTCTTCCACCGTTAATATGGTCTCTAAAGTTTTTGATTCCCAGATACAATCCGGCAAACGGAATAATTATAGATACGTATTCAAGCCAGTTCATCTTATCCGGGTTCTCAGAGGCATTTTCAAAAATTCCTGCAAAATGCATAATCAGGATCCAGATCCCACTGACAATTCCTATCAAAAGGCCATATTTAGCTGCGTTTCTCATTTTTGTATATTAATAAAGTATATAAAATAGTATCTGCTAAAAAAAAGAGGTATTTAAACTAAGATAAATAAAAGTTAAAACATAAATCAAATGCTTCTAATTTTTTGATTGAACAACAATGTTTTATAAACGGTGTTACTAGTATATTTGCATCGAAAATTGGTTTTTGTGGATATTCGTGATATTTTAAATTTATATAAATTAGACCCGCGAGTGGCTGATCTGGCGAAACAAATTAATGCCGGAAAAAATTCTCGGATTCATTTGAAAGGTCTAGTTGGGTCGAGCGATGCGGTTGTTGCTGTAGCTTTATATTTTTTGCAGCATCAAAACATGATCTTTGTTATGCCGGAAAGAGAAGAAGCGGCATATTTCCTGAGTGATTTAGAAAATCTCCTGCAAAAGGAGGTTTTACTCTTTCCATCATCTTTTCGCAAATCTTTCGAGTTTACTTTGGTTGACAGCGGAAACGTTTTGCAGCGTGCCGAGGTTCTGAACGAGCTCAACCATTCATCAGAATTTGGGAAACTAATTGTAACCTATCCGGAAGCTTTGGCCGAAAAGGTTATAGATCGCGAAGCATTAGAAAAAAATACGCTTGAAATTTCGACGGGAAATAAACTCAATATTGATTTCATCAATGAGTTTTTAATAGAGTATGATTTTGAGCGGGTTGATTTTGTGTATGAACCAGGTCAGTTTTCAATTCGTGGCGGAATTGTAGATATTTTCTCTTTCTCGCATAACTTACCTTACAGGATTGAATTTTTTGCCGATTTTATAGAAAGCATCCGCACATTCGAAATTGAAGATCAACTTTCGGTTGAGAATGTAAAAAGCATTACGATTGTACCAAATGTACAGTCGAAATTTTTAACAGATCATAATATTTCTTTACTGGAATATATTGACCCTGATACCCTGGTTTGGTTTAAGGATGTTGAATTTTCGTTGGATATCATCCGCGAAGGCTATAAAAAAGCGATCAAATTTTGGAACGCTTTACCGGCGCTGGACAAAAAGGATAACCCGCAATGGCTTGATCCTATTTTTAATTTTACTGATGAAAAATTACTTACTTCTCAGCTTCATGATTTTACAATTCTGGAATTTGGTAAGCAGTTTTTTTACACGCCAACAGAAACAATTTCTTTTGAAATAAAGCCGCAGCCATCATTCAATAAGGATTTTAATCTGCTGATTCATAACATGAAGTTGAATGAAGATCAGCAAATACAAAACTTTATTTTTACAGATTCTACTAAACAAATTGAGCGTCTTTACAGCATATTTGAAGATATTGATAAAACCACCAAATTCACTCCTGTACATTTATCCTTACGGGAAGGATTTATAGATCAGGGGCAAAAATTGGCCTGCTATACAGATCATCAGATTTTTGATCGTTATTATAAATACAAATTAAAAAAAGGCTATGTGCGTTCTCAGGCCATCACTTTAAAAGAACTTCGTGAGCTAAAACCCGGTGATTATATTACCCATATTGATCATGGAATTGGAAAATACGCCGGACTGGAAAAGGTTGAAGTAAACGAAAAAACGCAGGAAATGATTCGTTTGATTTATGCAGACAATGATCTATTGTATGTAAATATCAATTCGCTTAACAGGATTTCTAAATATTCGGGTAAAGACGGCGCAATTCCAAAAATGAATAAACTTGGAAGCGATGTTTGGGACAAGCTGAAAAAGAACACTAAAAAAAAAGTTAAGGATATTGCCCGCGATCTGATTAAGCTTTATGCCAAAAGGAAATCGCAAACCGGAAATGCTTTTTATCCGGATACGTATTTACAAACCGAACTGGAAGCTTCATTTATTTATGAAGATACTCCCGACCAGGTAAAGGCAACAGCTGATGTGAAAAAAGATATGGAATCTCCGCATCCAATGGACCGTTTGGTATGTGGCGATGTTGGATTTGGTAAAACTGAAATAGCCATTCGGGCAGCTTTCAAAGCTGTAACAGACAGCAAACAGGTTGCAATTCTGGTTCCAACAACTATTTTGGCTTTACAGCACTTTAAAACATTTTCATCCAGGCTGGCAGATTTCCCATGTAACATAGACTACATCAATCGTTTTAAAAGCAGCAAACAGATCAAGGAAACACTTCAAAAATTAGCCGAAGGCAAAATTGATATCATTATTGGTACGCATAGAATTGTTAGTAAAGATGTTAAATTCAAAGATCTGGGCTTGCTGATTATAGATGAAGAGCAAAAATTCGGCGTAAGCGTAAAAGAAAAATTAAAGCAGTTTAGGGTTAATGTAGATACCTTAACTCTTACGGCAACTCCAATTCCAAGAACTCTTCATTTTAGTTTAATGGGCGCCCGCGATTTAAGTATCATCAGCACTCCGCCCCCAAACAGGCAACCTGTTTTAACAGAATTGCACGTTTTTAACGAGAAACTGATTAAAGAAGCCGTTGAATATGAAATAGATCGGGGCGGACAAGTTTTCTTCATTCATAACCGCGTTCAGGATTTGATGCAATTGGGCGGACTGATTAACCGATTAGTCCCCAAAGCACGAATTGGTATTGCTCACGGACAATTAGAAGGAGATGCACTTGAAGACGTGATGATGAAATTTGTGGATGGCGATTACGATGTTCTGGTTGCCACAACCATAATTGAAGCCGGTTTAGATATTGCTAACGCGAATACGATTCTAATTAACCATGCGCATATGTTTGGCTTAAGCGATCTGCACCAGATGCGTGGCAGAGTTGGCCGTTCCAATAAAAAAGCATTTTGCTATTTACTGAGTCCGCCGTTATCTACTTTAACCAATGAAGCCCGGAAAAGACTGAGTGCAATAGAAGAGTTTTCTGACCTTGGCAGCGGTTTTAATGTTGCCATGAGGGATTTGGATATTCGAGGAAGCGGGAACCTTTTAGGCGCCGAGCAAAGTGGTTTTATTGCCGAAATAGGTTTTGATATGTATCATAAAATTCTGGATGAAGCCATTCAGGAATTAAAAGATGATGAATTTAAAGATTTGTTTACGGATGAAAAACCAAGACCTTTTATCACGTTTACTCAGGTTGACACCGATTTGGAAGTTCTAATTCCGGATGAATATGTAACCAATATTGGCGAGCGCTACAATTTGTACACCGAACTTTCTAAAGTTGAAGATGAAGCACAGCTGGCACAATTTGAACAACAATTAATTGATCGTTTTGGTCCGATTCCTGATCCCGTGAGGGAGTTATTAAATACCTGGAGATTACAATGGCTTGGTAAAATGATTGGGTTCGAAAAAATCTCGCTTAAAAAGAATGTTCTAAGAGGATATTTTATCAGCAATAAACAATCTTCTTATTTTGAAACAGAACAATTTAGCCGTGTTCTACAATTTGCACAAGCGCATCCACGGATCTGCAATTTAAGAGAGATCAAAAACTCACTCAGATTGGCTGTAGAACATGTAAATTCTATAGAAACAGCTATTGAAGTTCTAGAAGAAATTGCCCAGCCACAACTGGTTAGTTAGCAATCTGGAAAGTTATTGGTTGGGTAAAAGCGGTACGAACTGCTTTTCCATCAACCATACCCGGTTTCCAGGCAACGCTGTTTTTCAAAACACGCAAAGCTTCGGCATCACAACCATTTCCAATACCTTTGATAATTTTAAAATCGGTTAACTGTCCATTTTTTTCAATCACAAAGCTGATATATACTTTACCCTGAGTATTATTTTCTCTGGCTTCAGCCGGATATTTTAAATTAAATCCTAAATATTTCGCCAGTGCTTTTTGTCCACCCGGAAATTCAGGAACGGTTTCTACTGAACCCAGGTCATATAATTTGCCTTCATAGAGCGCATCTGCATTTGCGGTAGGAGCAGGCTCGGCAGCTACTGAAACTGCCGCTGCAGGAGCATTTTCCTGATCCCAGTTTGTATTCTCACCTAATAAAGTGTCTATTTCAGGCTCAACTGTTAATGAGCTGAAATTTTTTGTTTCCAATTCTTTTAATGAAACTATTTTCCCGTCTGAATTAATCACCATTTCGTGTTTAATATCGGCTGATTCCTGCTTTCGCCATGCCGGTTTGAAATAACTCATTTTGACCCAATAAGTAGCTACGAGGTTTGGTCCTTGGTGCTCAAAATTTAAAGAAGAAACAATCCAGTTCTGGTTTAAATTCTGCATTTCAGAAATACGCTTACTATGAATATTGCGCAATCGCTGGTAAGTAAGGTTATGAAAATTGTAATAGGTTTCCGTGATGCTGGCAAAGTAACTCGGCGGATCGAAATAGCCGCGACTTTGATCGTAATAAAAGGCCTGAATAAACTTTACAAGAGAGGCACGTATTTCGCTTTCGCTCATACTGGCATTTTCCTGTAAGCCTTCTGATTTGTCATTTACAAGAGAAACTGTTTCCTTTTTAGAAGAAAATAAACTGCCTGCATCATCAACATACAAAGTCAAATAACCCATTACGAGAATAATTATTCCCAGGATGATTCCCATGTACAGTAATGAGCGGTCCTTCTTTTCTGTATTTGTATATTCTTCCGGAGAGGGTTTTATTTGATGTTCCATTAAACTTTAGGTTCTATAACAATATCCCTAAAAATCATTCCAGATTTAGCTGAATACTTAATTTACTGATGATTACAATTTAAAAAAATTGTGAAAATTTTAGAAAAATTTTATGAATTGCAAATATACAAATACCAGCGGCGCCGCTAATAATAAACCGTCAAACCGATCCAAAATTCCTCCGTGCCCAGGCAAAAGTGTTCCGGAATCTTTTGCAGATAAACTTCTTTTCAACATTGATTCACACAGATCTCCCAGCGTGCCGCCTGTTACAATAATTATGGAAATAACTATCCAATGGATTGGTGCAAGATCTGTAAAATAAATACTCAGAATAAATGCGGCGGCAACACTTGTAATCATTCCCCCAACAAATCCTTCCCAGGTTTTCTTGGGCGAATGTCTTTCAAACAATTTATGCTTGCCCAGTTGAGTTCCAAATAAATAGGCTCCGGTATCGCTTGCCCAAAGCAAAATTAAAAAGGCTAAAGGATAATGATATGAATAACTTCCGTCTGTAAACGCCAGTCCATAGAAAAAGCAAAACGGAAGCACCGCATACAAAACTCCAAATAAGGTATAAGCTATATTGTGGAACGGATTATTTTGTTTGCGGAACAACTCGGCAATAAAAATTAGTATGATTACCGGAACGCATATCAATAAATAAATGATTGGTTCTGCCTGGAAGAAATACAAATAAACAGGCAAATAAATACAAATTGCCAATGCTATTCCCCAACGCTTTTGAGGCTTTACTGTTTCTGTACTCACTAAACGATAAAATTCTTCTACACTTAAAACACTGAGAATTAAAAAAAATAAGGAAAACGCATAGGCTCCCAATAGCACGGAAGCAAGCATAACAGCAACAAAAAAGAATCCGGTAATAGCCCTTGTTTTCATTCTATAAATCGTTTTTTACTATCAGCTCAATGGCTTTATGGAAATTATCCTGATGAATATATACTTCAACTTCGCCAATTTTATAGGGGAAACCCTGCTTATCCATTAATATGGCTTCCATTTCGTGATCTATTAAAACCTGACGGACAATTTCAGACTTAAAAAAATCATGCGATGTGTAAATTTTAACCCAGCCTTGCTCCATTATCGTCTATACTAATTTGTTGTTGTTTAAAAGATCGGGTGTAAAATAACCACAATAAAGCGGCTGTGAGAACTCCACTAATTACATAAATAATTACTGAATAAGATTGAGCCTGATCAAGTTTTTCTAAGGAGATTCCCTGTCTCTGATAATAATAAGCTGTAAAAACGGCCACACCATTATTCACAAAATGAGCTAAAATTGGTATCCAGATAGAATTGCTCCAAACCAATAAATAACCAAACATAGCTCCTAAAAACATTCTGGGTAAAAAACCATAAAACTGCATATGGAAGGCACTGAATAAAATTGCGGTTATCCAAATCGCCGCATGGAAATTTCCAATCATTTTCATAAATAATTTTTGCAGGCTCCCGCGAAAAATGAGCTCTTCGCCAATAGCCGGAATTACTGCAAGCATCAAAAGGTTAATAGCTAAGTCCCCGAAATTATTCATCTTTAAAAGCTGCTTGGTTAATTCTGCAAGCTGATCTTCCTGATTTCGCATCCATATTTCCATATCCCGAAGGAAAGCTGGCAATTTCATTTTTTCGTTAATTGTTACAGAAAGTTCCATTAATGGACCAGAGCTAAACATGATAAATATTACCAGCAAGAATAATATAATTGATGCGGAATTGAATTTTAAATAGTTTTTCCAGTTCCGGCTTTCTATGCGTGCAAAAATA
This sequence comes from Sphingobacteriales bacterium, assembly GCA_038204935.1. Classification (GTDB taxonomy): domain Bacteria; phylum Bacteroidota; class Bacteroidia; order Sphingobacteriales; family Sphingobacteriaceae; genus Daejeonella. The sequence goes on from JBBRCI010000002.1 coordinate 21,642, forward strand.
ACTGCCGGAGCAATGAACATTCCTGTTGCAGAAAATATCTGCATCAACTTTGTTAAGTTTAAATTAGTTGAAAAATCTCCTGTAAAAAACTTCAAAACGTCTGTTGTTCCGTATAATATTCCTCCGGAAACACCTCCCAGAATTGTAAAAACTACAGTTCCGGCAAGCATTAGCAAAAGAAGAAAGATGAGGGAAATAAAAGGATGACGTTCAGTTGACCCGTATTCAGGCATGATTAGTAAATATTTGTATTTTTGCGATCGAAGAAATTCATAAAATAATTGCGTTGAAGATAGCTAATGTCGGTTAAGATTGGAAATATAGATTTAGGAGAATTCCCGCTGTTGCTTGCACCAATGGAAGATGTGAGCGATCCGCCTTTCCGTTTTGTTTGTAAGCAAAACGGTGCTGACATGATGTACACGGAGTTTATTTCTTCGGAAGGATTGATCCGTGATGCCGCAAAAAGCCGACAGAAGTTGGATATTTTTGAATACGAGCGACCAATTGGAATCCAGATTTTTGGTAGCGATATAGAAAGTATGCGTGAAGCAACGCGTATTGCAACGGTTGTAAAACCAGATTTGATTGATATTAATTATGGCTGTCCGGTAAAAAATGTGGCTTGCCGCGGAGCCGGAGCGAGTTTGCTTCAGGATATTGACAAAATGGTGAAGATGACCAAAGCGGTTGTTGAAGCCACGCACCTTCCGGTAACGGTTAAAACTCGTTTAGGCTGGGATGATACTACAAAAAACGTTTACGAAGTTGCAGAACGTTTGCAGGATATTGGCATTCAGGCCTTGACAATTCATGGCAGAACACGTGCGCAAATGTATAAAGGCAATGCCGACTGGACTTTGATTCGCGAGATAAAAAGAAATCCCAGGATAAAGATCCCCATATTTGGAAATGGCGATGTGGATAGTGTTGAAAAAGCTGCTAACTGGAAGTTAGAATATGAAATTGATGGAATAATGATTGGCCGGGCTGCCATTGGTTATCCATGGATCTTCAGAGAAATTAAACATTTTTTTGCAACGGGAGAACATCTGCCCGGACCAACAATAAAAGAACGAGTAGAAGTTTGCAGAACCCATTTGGAAAAATCTGTAGTTTGGAAAGGCCCTAAAACCGGTATTTTTGAAATGCGCAGACATTACTCAAATTACTTTAAAGGAATTCCGAATTTTAAAGAGTACAGAATGAAATTAGTTTCGCTGGAAAACATTGATGACATCAATGATGTTCTTGAAGAAATTAACGAGCAGTTTGAATCTGTGTTTGCCTGATTTTGGCATTCTGAATTATATTATTATCTTGAATAAATCTTTATTTTATGGTAACCGCAATTACTGATGGAGTTAAAGTGTCGGTAGATACTATTTACCAACCTGAATATTCAAATCCCGGGAATGAACATTTTATGTTTGCTTATAAAGTGAATATAGAAAATATGACTGAATATAGCGTTCAGTTATTAAACAGACACTGGGATATTTTTGATTCTAATGGCACCCACCGTGAAGTTGATGGAGAAGGTGTTGTTGGTATGCAGCCTGTAATTGAGCCTGGCGAAAATCACGAGTATGTTTCCGGCTGTAATTTAAAAACAGATTTTGGCAGCATGAAGGGCTTTTATGAAATGAAACGAATAGTGGATGAAGACCGTTTCCAGGTAAACATTCCGGAGTTTTATTTAATAACTCCTTATAAATTAAATTAATCAGTTGAGATTCTTCGCGAAAGCGAAATGAGGATAAAAAAAAACCCTGAATGAAAATCATTCAGGTTTTTTTGTGATTAATTTCTTCTGCCACTAAGCATACTTGCGTAATAAAGCAGGGCGGCTAAAGAACCTAAAGCGGCAACAACATAAGTCATGGCGGCCCACCACAATGCATCTTTTGCCTGCTCATTTTCTACTTCAGATTGCATAATACCCCGATTGGTTTGCAACCAGGCTAATGCTCTTTTGCTGGCATCAAATTCTACCGGAAGTGTAATAAAGCTGAATAACGTAACAATTGCCAGAGCTCCAACACCTACGGCTAAAACCATAATATTTCCTGAGAATATCATTAGCATCACACCAATCATCAAAGTCCATTGAATCATTCTTGATGAAACTGTAACTACCGGAACCATCGCAGATCTGAATTTTAAGAAACTATAGGCTTTTGCATGTTGCACAGCGTGACCGCATTCGTGAGCTGCAACTGCTGCCGAAGCAACACTTCGTCCATGGAAAACCTCTGGACTTAAGTTCACAGTTTTCTTTTCCGGATTATAATGATCTGATAATTTTCCTTCCACAGAAATAACTTCCACATCAAAAATTCCATTATCGGCCAGCATTTTTGCGGCTATATCTTTCCCGCTTAAACCCGAGCTTAAGGGCATTTCAGCGTATTTTTTAAATTTACTTTTAAACCGCCATTGCACAATGAAACTAATCACAGCAATAACAATCATTAACATTAATCCCATAATTTTATAATTTACAATTCTATTTCAAAAAGCATTCCGAATATCTACAGTTAATTAGTTTATAATTTAACGAATAAACCTCAAATCTTGATATGTCAAACAACTTTTCCTACTGGGAACAAAATTCTTTCTTATCAGTTTACGATGTAATTATTATAGGTAGCGGAATTGTTGGCTTAAGTGCGGCCTTAAAATTAAAATTATCAAGACCTGATTTCGCTGTCGCGATACTTGAATCTGGATTTCTTCCATCGGGTGCAAGTACAAAAAATGCCGGATTTGCTTGTTTTGGAAGCATTTCTGAGATGATGGATGAGTTAGAGTCTTCTACAGAAGATGAGCTTTTACAGATAGTTGAAATGCGCTGGAAAGGTTTAGAAAAGTTAAGGAAGAATTTGGGCGATGACGCATTGGATTTTCAGCCTAATTATGGTTATGAAATATTCAGAAATTCGGACCATAAATTTGCTGAAAAGTGTATTGATAAAATAGATTATTTTAACAATCTGCTGAAAAATGTAATTCAAAAACCTGACATTTTTTCAGTTAATAATCAAAAGATATGCGATTTTGGCTTAGCTTATATTGGTTCCATTATTCAGAACAAATACGAATCGCAAATTGATACCGGAAAAATGATGCGGACTTATCTTCAGAAGGTGCAATCGCTTGGAGTTTTTGTTTTTAATAATTGTAAAGTTGAAAAAATAGACCACACTTCCGAAGGCGTAAATCTAATTTGTAATCAGGGAAATTTTAAAAGTAAAAAAGTAATTATCGCTAGTAATGCATTTACGCCGCAATTATTTCCTGAATTGGATATTACTCCCGGTCGGGGACAAGTTTTAGTAACCGAAGAAATTCCGGATTTAAAAATTAAAGGAACTTTCCATTACAATAAAGGCTATTATTATTTTAGAAATATACATAACCGTATTTTAATCGGCGGGGGCCGGAATATTGATTTTAAAGCTGAAGAAACTATTAAATTAGCAATCACTGAGCCTGTTCAAAATCAATTGGAGAAAATTTTAAAAGAAGTAATTCTACCGGGACAAAATTTTAAAATAGAACATCGCTGGAGCGGAATTATGGCTTTCGGCGAAAAATTAGAACCCATTATTAAAAAACTTGAACCCAATATTTTTTGCGCAGTAAGATGCAATGGAATGGGCGTTGCTTTGGGAAGTTTAATGGGAGAAAAAGTTTCTGATTTGGTTTTGGAATCATAAAATTTCATCTAAATATATTAGTAATTCTGTTACTAGTATTCATTTTTAATATATTCGTGTTAAATTTTTTAGCAATGGACATTTCTTTTTTAATATTGATAGTCGCTTTATTTATTGGTGTGATTTTGTTTTTTGTTTTCAAAAATAATAAGCCTCAAAATTCTTATACCGATGAAGTCCTGAAAAAAGAAAATGAGGATTTAAAGATACAGTTGGCCAGAACTCAAGAACGTGCCCAAAACATTGAGCTTGAAAAAGAAAATATAACCAGGCTATTAAAATCAGATCAGGAGAGATTGTTATCTGAGTTACAACAAGAACGTGACAAGGTAAATATGGCGGAAAAATCTTTAGAGAGTAGCCGCTCTTACTTTAAAGCACAGCAGGAAAAATTGGAAGAATTGCAAAAAGACCGGGATCAGAATCAGGAAAAATTCAATAAAGATTTTGAAATCATAGCTGCAAAAATACTGGATGAAAAAACGCTGAAATTTACCGAGCAAAACAGAACAAATTTGGATATTCTTCTCAATCCGTTAAAAGAAAATATTAAAGCATTTGAAGAAAAAGTGGATAAGGTTTATAAAACTGAATCTGATGAGAGGAATATTTTAAAAGGTGTAATTACGCAACTGGTTGATTTGAATAAAACCATGAGCGCCGAGACGCAAAATTTAACAAAAGCCTTAAAAGGCGATAATAAGAAGCAAGGAAACTGGGGAGAAATGATTCTGGAACGCATTTTAGAAAGATCAGGTTTGGTAAAAGATCAGGAATATCGTGTCCAGAGTAGTTTTCAATCTGCAGATGGAAGCCGTTTTCAACCCGATGTAATTATAGATCTGCCGGAAGACAAACATTTGGTAATTGATTCAAAAGTTTCATTAATTGCTTATTCCAGGTTAGTCGATTGCGAAGTTGAAGAAGAAAAAAATACACATATAAAAAATCATATTCAATCGATCAAAAATCATATAAATGAGCTTTCAGCTAAAAATTACAGCGATTTGCACAAAATAAATTCTCCGGATTTTGTGATGCTTTTTATCCCAATTGAATCGTGTTTTAGTATTGCTGTTCAGCAGGATGCCGAAATTTTTAATTATGCTTGGGACAAACGGGTTGTAATTGTAAGTCCATCTACCTTGCTGGCTACTTTAAGAACAATTGCAAGCATATGGAAGCAGGAACGCCAAAACAGAAATGTAATGGAAATTGCCCGATTAAGCGGACAGATGTATGATAAATTTGTGGGCTTTTTAACAGATATGGATACGATTGGAAAAAATATTAGGCAAAGTCACGAAGCTTATGATAAAGCCTTAAATAAATTATCCCACGGAAGTGGAAACCTAACCACAACAGCCAGTAAAATCAAAAATTTAGGAGCAAAAGCAAGTAAGCAAATTGATGCTAAATTTCTGATAGATCAGGAGAATTAGGAGATATTATTCTTCATTAGGTTTTAAAGAATTCCAGCCCTGAGCTGTAATTGGATGAACTTTTCCTGCTTTAGAAACTAAATGATATCCTGCGGAAGGTTCTGTAATATGCCCTATGATAGAAATATCGGGGTTATTTTTTACTTTTTCGAAATCCTTCTGATCAATAGTAAATAGTAATTCATAATCTTCTCCGCCATTTAACGCACAAACAGTTGGATCAATTCCAAAATCTCTGGCCGTATCATAAGTCATCGGATCTATTGGAATTTTTTCTTCGTACAAGCTGCAACCTTTATCAGATTGCTTACATAAATGTATAATTTCAGAGGCCAGGCCGTCAGAAATATCTATCATGGACGTTGGCTTTACTTTCATTAATTGAAGCGCTTCTACAATGTCTTTTCTTGCTTCAGGCTTTAACTGTCTTTCGACTATGTAATCCTTTCCTTCCAAATCTGGTTGTATTTTTGGATTCTCCAGGAAAATACTTTTTTCACGTTCCAGTAATTGCAAGCCAATATATGCTCCACCTAAATCTCCTGATACGCATAAAAGATCGCCTTCTTTAGCTCCATCGCGATAGCAAATTTGCTTTTCATCAGCATAACCAATGCTAGTTACACTGATAACTAGACCTTGCTTAGAAGCAGAAGTATCTCCGCCAACCAAATCAACATTATATTTTTCGCAAGCAATAATAATTCCCTGGTATAATTCTTCTACAGCTTCTAGCGGAAATTTGCTCGAAATACCAATTGAAACAGTAACCTGAGATGCTGTACCGTTCATGGCATAAATATCACTTAAATTAACCTGAATCGCTTTATAACCCAAGTGCTTTAAGGGCGTATATGCTAAATCGAAATGAATTCCTTCCAGTAAAAGATCGGTTGAAACCAACGTTTTTTTATTCGCAAAATTTAAAACTGCAGCATCATCTCCAATTCCTTTTACAGATGATTTTTGGGTTAAAGTAATATTTTTTGTCAGGTGATTTATTAAACCAAATTCACCTAATTGTTCTATTTCCGTACGGCCTTTATTTTCAAACATTTTATAATTTTTATAAACCTAAACTTGCTGATAATTCCAGCATTCTCTCAATAGGTTTTCTTGCCTTTTCAATCACATCCATCGGTACAGTAACCTCCGGCAATTCATTTTTAAGGCACAAATACAATTTTTCAAGCGTGTTACGCTTCATATGCGGACAATCATTGCATGCACAGGCATTATTTGGGGGAGCAGGTATAAAAACCTTATCCGGATTTGCCTTTTCCATCTGATGAATAATTCCACTTTCTGTGGCAACTATAAATTCCTTAGCAGTATCATTGATTGTATATTTCAATAAACCTGTTGTAGAACCAATATAATCGGCCATTTTTAACACACTTTCTTCGCATTCCGGATGAGCTATAAACTTCGCTTCTGGATGCCTTTCTTTCAATTTAGTTATCCGCTGCTGCGAAAATATTTCGTGAACCATGCAGGCTCCATTCCACAATACCAGATCTCTCCCAGTCTTTTTTGCAACGTACGCACCAAGGTTTCTATCCGGACCAAAAATTATCTTTTTATCTTTTCCAAGGCTTTCTACAATCTGGACTGCGTTGCTTGATGTACAAACAATATCACTCATAGCTTTAAGCTCGGCTGTACAATTCACATAAGTTATCACCATGTGATCAGGATATTTCTCCTTAAATTTAGCAAACAATTTAGGCGGACAACTATCTGATAATGAACAGCCTGCTTTTAAATCAGGTAATAAAACTTTCTTTTCAGGAGATAGAATTTTGGCTGTTTCGGCCATAAAATGTACTCCTGCAAATACAATAATTTTAGCATCTGTTTTGGCAGCTTCCTGCGATAATCCCAAACTATCACCAATGTAATCAGCAATATCCTGAATATCCGGTTCCTGGTAATAGTGCGCAAGTACTACAGCATTTTTTTCTTTTTTTAATTTGTTTATTTCTTCAAACAGATCCAATGTCGGATCGATAGGCTCGTCTATAAAACCTTTAATATTTAATTCTTCGAAGGTATCCATTATCAACGTCATCAATAAATACAATTAAATCTTTATATAAGAATCTTATTGTTTATTAGGGTGTTAGTTATGTTAGAAAGTAGGTATACTTTTTATCGCTTAATTTGTTTTTAAATATTTATTAACAATTTGTAAACAATTATTGGTATTTACTTTATTGATTATCAGGGCTCTTTATTATTCTCTATTTTTTTTCAAATGTTATTTGTGTAATTATTCACAGATTTGAAATGTTGATGAAGTACAATATTAAGGCTGATAACTTTTTCAAAAATAAACTAATTAAGGGTCTTGTTAAGAATTTATAACTAAGTTTTCTTTTTATTAGATAACTACCAATACAATATTAACATCTTTGGTACGGTTGTTAACAATAGTTTAATATCAGATGTTTTAACTCCTGTTTATGAAGGATATCGATTTTTTAATTATAGGTTCAGGAATTGCCGGTTTAAGTTTAGCATTAAAAGCTGCGCAAAATGGTAAGGTTCTGATTGTTACAAAAGCAAATGAAGATGAATCTAATACAAAATATGCTCAGGGAGGTGTTGCTGTAGTTGTAGATAAAGAAGATTCATTTGCTAAGCATATTGAAGATACATTGATAGCGGGAGATGGTTTATGCGATCCTGAAATTGTTAAAATGGTAGTTACCGAAGGTCCTGAAAGAATACAGGAGATCATAAAATACGGTACTCATTTTGATAAAGATAAGAGCGGAACTTTTGATTTAGCAAAAGAAGGTGGCCATTCTGAGCATCGTGTATTGCATTATAAAGACATTACGGGTTATGAAATTGAAAGAGCTTTGCTTGAGCAAATTCATAAAAATCAGAATATTCAAATATTAACACATTATTTCGCTATTGAATTAATTACTCAGCATCATTTGGGTGAGTTTGTTGATAGAAGCTCTGATAATATAGTTTGTTATGGTATTTATGCTCTAAATACAATAGATAACACTGTAGAAAAGATTTTGGCAAGGACTACAATTATGGCTTCTGGTGGTGCCGGGCATATATATTCTAATACTACCAATCCGGTTATTGCAACCGGCGATGGAATTGCAATGGTTTATCGTGCTAAAGGAAAAGTTAGAAATATGGAATTTATTCAATTTCATCCTACTGCTTTGTATAATCCCGGTGAATATCCATCATTTCTGATTTCTGAAGCTGTACGTGGTTTTGGAGGTGTTTTAAAAACTAAAAATGGGAAAGAGTTCATGCATATGTATGATGAACGATTATCTCTTGCTCCCCGCGATATTGTAGCTCGTGCTATTGATGCGGAAATGAAAAAATCTGGAGATGATTTTGTTTACTTAGATATCAGGCATCGCTACAAAACAGATATTTTACAACATTTTCCTAATATTTATGATAAGTGTTTAAGCATCGGTTTGGATATGACCAAAGATATGATTCCGGTAACGCCTGCTGCTCATTATATGTGTGGGGGAATTATGGTTGATGAATTTGGTAAGTCCTCAATTTCACGTTTATATGCTTGTGGCGAATGTGCTTCTACCGGATTACATGGTGCCAACAGACTGGCTTCAAATTCACTTTTAGAAGCGGCTGTTTTTGCGCATCGAATTTATTTAGATTCCTCAAAATTGTTTAGTCAATATAGTATTCCTGAGAATATCCCGGAATGGGATGAAACCAATACTCAATTATCTGACGAAGATATTTTAGTAACCCATAATCTCCGTGAAACTCAAAAAGTGATGAGTGATTATGTGGGTATAGTTCGTTCCGATTTTCGTTTGGACCGTGCAATGCGCCGTTTGGGTTTGTTGTATGAGGAAACAGAAAGTTTTTATAAACACACTAAACTATCCTTAAAACTTTGTGAGCTTCGGAATGTGATTCAAAATTCTTTTATAGTAATCAAATCTGCCATTTTACGAAAAGAAAGCAGAGGTTTGCACTTTACAACTGATTATCCAATACATGAAGAAAATCCGCATGATACGGTTTTCTAGTAATTATATTTATTAAATGGCTCTCATATTACCTGTTAAAGGGAAATCTCCAGTTTGGGGTTCCAATTGTTTTATTGCCGAGAATTCAACAATAGTAGGCGATGTTGTAATGGGAGATAACTGTTCCGTTTGGTTCAATGCCGTCATCCGCGGAGATGTTAACTATATTAAAATAGGAAATAATACCAATATTCAGGATGGAGTAGTAATTCATTGCACCTATCAAAAGGCAGGAACAGATATTGGAAATAACGTTTCAATTGGGCACCATGCGCTGGTTCATGGTTGTACATTAAAGGATAAGGTTTTGATAGGTATGGGTGCAATTGTGATGGATCACGCAATTGTCGAATCTTACTGTATTATAGCAGCCGGTGCTATTGTATTAGAAAATACAATTTGCGAATCCGGTTTCCTGTATGCTGGTATTCCAGCCAGAAAAATTAAGCCTCTAACCGATCTTCAAAGGCAAATGCTGGATCAATTACCAGATAATTATATCATGTACTCTAAATGGTTTACTGAGGAGGCGGAATAGTCATTTTTTCTTCCAGATCCCAGTTTGGCCTTAAAGTCAATATTTTATCAAAATTCCAGATCAATTCTGGTTGTTCCCTGGTCTTAATCCTGCCGGTATCCCATTTTCCATTCTTATTAATATCATAAACTACCCGTATATGGTATTTTGCGGTTGGATATTTTAAATAATTTAATGCGGTATTTGATTTAATTATATCAGTTTTTAAAATGACATCCTGTTCATTTAACCATTGTACAATGTATGATTTACTAGTATCAGGCACAGTTACCTGTATGGCAATATTACCGTAATTATCTTCCGAATCGAGCGTAAATAATTTATTGTATAGCTTTGATTTATTTCCATAAATATCTGTGACGGCATTTTCTGATAGTTTAATTTCGTAAGCTTTTTCTGTCCTCCAGGGGTTTTTTATTATTAATTTTCTTGCTGATGAGGAATCTTTTATCACTTCAAAATTCCTTAATTCAATGGAATCCTGAAGTAATTTGATTTTACTTTTATCAAATTCTTTAAGCGGAGCCGTAAAGGTTAATTCCAGGTTTTTACCTGGTCTTAGTTTACCTGTCGAAACATTGTCCGTAGATGTTATGGCCCGGTTGTATGTATCTTTTTTATTCCTGTAAACTATTTGAGTATCTATGCTTTTCCCTTTTTCAGAGAATACTACATTTAATGAATCGAAAGTTATTGTTGGAAGCCACAGTAATGCGGAATCTTTTTTTGAACTAAACTCCATTGTTTTGCTGCCATTTAATTCTTTGGTTAATGATAACTCCAGGCCAGGCTGTATCAGTGGCCTGTTAAAGGCAAATACAATTCTGCCATCATTTTCTATTTTTTTATCTGTTACTCTAAACGATTCTGGCTCCTCTAAAAAAACCTCTACTTTAAGATCTGCTATATTTCCCTTTAATGATATGGTATCTTTTACAAAACCTATTTCTTCGGTTGGAGCATTGTAAATTCGATCCCCGTTTTGTTCCTTCAATGCGTAAAGAAAATAATTTCCTTCTCTTAAATTTTTAAATTGAAAATTTCCGGCCGAATCTGTACTTGTAAAAATATTTGCTCTTTTCTTGCTGAATAGAGAATCCTGTTTAACAGGCAAAATGAAAACTGTTGCTTCTTTTAAATTTTGTTTGCTGAGTGTGCTTATAACATTCCCTGATATTGTTAATGAATCTATCTCATTGCCCGTAGAAAATACATAGGTGTAATTTTTTAAAATGTTATTTTCATTTACATCGCCAATAGCTTTTCCGAAATTAATTGTATAAGTAGTATTTGAATCTAAGGGCTCCTCAAATTTTATATCTAGTAAACTTTTCTTTGCTTTGAAGGATGGCATGTTATCCAAAGAAGGAGAGATACTTATTTCTGTAAATTCGCTGTTGAGTTTTACAAATTCATCAAACTGTATTTGAATTTTATTTTCTGAAAAATTCCTGGTTAAATTTTTTGGGGTTTCTTTAATAACTTTTGGCGGTGTTGTATCTTTTGGACCGCCGCTTGGTTGTTGAATGCTTGCGCAACTGTGAATTACAAAAATACCAAATAGGCAAGCAATAAAATATTGACAAAATTTAAGATTTCTATTTTTGGCCATTTATAAGCGTTTAGACGAATTTTAGGTGTCTGGAAATATATTATTCAAAAAAAATAAAATAGTGGCTTTAAGGTATATAATTTAAAGTCATTATTTTACTATTATAAATAATTAATAATCAGTTAGTTATATACTATTTTGACATATGAACCATTAAAACTGAGATATCTGAAGGAGATACACCAGAAATCCTTGATGCCTGCCCTAAAGTCCTTGGTTTTATTCTCATTAATTTTTCTCGGGCTTCTTTTGATAATGAAACCATATTTGTATAATTAAACTCTGGATTTATTTCATGGTTTTCCATTCGTTTCATCCTGCCAACTATTTCTAATTCTTTTTCAAAATAACTTTCATATTTAACTTTTATTTCAGCTTGCTCCGCAGTTACAGTATCGTACCTGTTTAATAATTCATCAAACCCGGAATCAACTTTACGTAAGTCAGAAAAAGTTACCTGTGGTCTGGTGATCAATTGAAACATTTTTACATTCTGACTAATTGAAGAAGTTTCAAGGTCATTTAACATTTGATTAACCTGAGTTGGAATTGCCGGTTTTTGTTTTAAGTAAGATACGATCTCATCTGTGTCTTTAACTTTCTTTTCAACTTTATCCAGCCTTTCTCTTGATATTAGTCCAAGTTCATAGCCAATCGGACTTAAGCGGATATCTGCATTATCTTGTCTCAATAAAAGTCGGTGTTCAGCTCTTGAAGTAAACATTCTGTAAGGCTCTTCGGTCCCTTTTGTTACTAAATCATCTATTAAAACGCCAATATAAGATTCAGATCTTTTCAGGATCAGCTCATGCTTATCAGTTATCTTCTGATGTGCATTTATACCTGCCATAAATCCCTGGCAAGCGGCCTCTTCATAACCTGTCGTACCATTTATCTGTCCAGCGAGAAATAGGTTTTTAATCTTTTTTGTTTCAAGAGTTAAATTCAGTTGAGTTGGTGGAAAAAAATCATATTCTATGGCATAACCCGGGCGAAACATTTTCACATTTTCAAATCCAGGGACGTGAGTCAAAGCTTTATACTGTACATCTTCTGGTAACGAAGTTGAAAAACCGTTTACATATATTTCAACAGTATTCCATCCTTCAGGCTCTACAAAAATCTGATGTCTTTCTCTTTCTGCAAATCGGTTTATTTTATCTTCAATAGAAGGACAATAACGCGGACCTAAACCTTTGATTCTTCCCGTAAACATTGGAGACTTTTCGAATCCTTCTTTTAAAGTTTCGTGAACAGCCGAGTTCGTATAGGTTATCCAGCAACATCTTTGTTTCGTTGGGAGTGGAGTGTCAGTAAAAGAAAATCTGCCCGGGTTTTCATCTCCCCATTGCTCTTCCATTTTAGAATAGTCTAAAGATCTTCCGTCTACGCGGGGAGGAGTTCCAGTTTTCATACGACCGGCTTCCATGCCTAAACTAACTAGCCTTTCTGTTAAACCAGTGGCTGCTTTTTCCCCGGTTCTTCCTCCTCCAAATTTCTTTTCACCAATATGTATAATCCCGTTTAGAAAAGTTCCATTTGTTAATACTACTGCATCGGCTTCAATTTCTACGCCTAAAGAAGTTATAACACCACAGACTTTATCGCCTTTTACTATCAGTTCGTTAACTGTGTCTTGCCAGAAATCTACATTGGGAGTTTGTTCTAGTTGCAATCTCCATTCTTCTGCAAATCGCATTCGGTCATTTTGAGCTCTTGGGCTCCACATCGCCGGTCCCTTTGATCTGTTAAGCATTCTGAACTGGATGGTGGTTTTATCGGTAATGATTCCTGAATAACCTCCCATTGCATCAATCTCACGAACTATTTGTCCTTTCGCAACTCCGCCCATGGCCGGGTTGCAGCTCATTTGTGCTATTGTTCCCATGTTCATGGTAATCAATAATACCTTAGATCCTAAATTTGCAGCAGCCGCTGCTGCTTCGCAACCTGCGTGGCCAGCTCCAACTACTATTATGTCGTATTTTTTAAACATTTTCTTTGTGTTCCACGTGGAACTTTAATAAACATTATTTTAGTGTTTCACGTGAAACACTTTTGAAAAGCGAAGCAGCCGCCACCGTTGCCCATACACCTTCTAATATCACAAAGGGATAAAATTTAATCATGTATGACGATAATCCGCATAATCCGGCCCCCATTATGTTTAAAAGTATATATGCTTTATCCTCTGTTTTTAATTTCTTTTTAAGATTTAAAAAGAACGCAATTAGTAACAATGTAACGCCAATAGAAGCAATAATGTCTGAAGTTTTCATTAATTTTTATCTGATAAATCTATCCAGCGTAAGGTTTGATTCTCGATAGAGGTGTTTAAATTTTGTATAGAAGTTGCTAACTCTGAAAGTCTGGTATGATCTGTAATACCTGAATTTAATTCATCAGTCAGGGATAAAATTTGATCTTCGGATGTTTTAATGCCGCTTTCCAGATCCTGTAACTCCTTTTGTTCTTTAAATGTTAATTTCTTTGTTTCAATATCTTTAACGGTTTTCTCTTCAACTTTAGCAATGGTTTTTTTTGCTGATTTTAAGTCTTCCTGCTCAAAGCGATAATCTGTATAATTGCCAGAATAGATACGCACCCTTCCATCTCCCTCAAAAATAAATAACTGATCGGTTAACCTGTCAATAAGATATCTATCGTGAGAAACCAACATTAAAACACCAGGAAAGTTTAATAAGAAATCTTCAAGAACATTTAATGTATCAATATCCAGATCGTTTGTTGGCTCATCAAGAATCATGAAATTTGGGTTTTTCATTAAAACCCGCATTAGTTGTAATCTCTTCTTTTCTCCACCACTAAGTTTATTTACAAAACCAAATTGTTTGGCAGGAGGAAATAGGAAGTGAGTTAAAACCTGGCTTGCGGTAAGATTTTTTCCATCAGCCATGGTTATATATTCAGCGACATTTTTTACTACATCTATTACCCGGTCATCTTCATTAAATTCTAATCCTCCCTGACGGTAATATCCAAATAAGGTAGTTTCACCCAGATTAATTTTTCCTGAATCAGGCTTGTAGGTTCCGGTGATTAAATTTAACAAAGTTGACTTCCCGGTTCCGTTTTTGCCGGCAACACCTATTCTGTCCCCTTTTTTAAATGTGTAACTAAAATCCTGCATGATTGCTTTACCATCAAAACTTTTAGAAACGTGGTCCAGTTCTAATATTTTATTACCCTGGCGGGATACATTTACACTCAATTCTAATGATGATTTTTCCTGCCTACCTTTAGTTTTCTCTTCGAGATCGTAAAAAGAGTCAATTCTTGATTTTGATTTGGTAGTTCTGGCTTTAGGCTGGCGTCTCATCCATTCTAATTCCTTCCGCAACAGATTTGTATTTTTTTCAAATGCCGCATCAGTTGCTGCATCTTGTTCGGCTTTTCTTTCCAGATAATAACTGTAATTTCCTTTATAAGAGTAAAGCTTTCCTTTGTCTAATTCAATAATTTGACTGCTAACATTATCCAGAAAATAGCGATCGTGAGTAACTAAAATTATAGTTTTCTGACCAGTTGTTAAAAAATTTTCAAGCCACTCAATTGTTTCTATATCTAAATGATTGGTTGGTTCATCCAAAATATAAACATCCGGATCGTCAATTAGTAGTTTCGCTAATGCCAGCCTTTTGCGCTGTCCACCAGATAAAGTAGAAATTTCTTGTTCTAAATGTTGAATTCCTAATCGACCTAAAATGGTTTTAATTTCATACTCATATTCCCATGCATTTTGGTTGCTTAATTCATCCATTAAATGGGATAACAAAGTTTCATCATGTACTGGTTTTTCAAGTTCTTCTTCATATTGGCGAATTAGCTGCTGCTGAATATTGCCAATGGAATAAATGAAATCTGAAATGGTAGATTTATCATTAAAAGTAGGATCCTGCTCGAGGTATCCAATTTTTAAGTCTCTTTCGGTGACAACTTTACCCATAGAAGGAGCGATGCTGCCTGAAAGTATTTTTAATAGAGTTGATTTGCCGGTACCGTTTATACCAACTAGGGCTACGCGGTCTCCCTTAGAAATACCAACATATAAATCTTTAAATAACCATGCATCATTAAATGAATGGCCTAATTGTTCTGTAGATAAAATACTCACACTAATTTCTTAATTTGTTCTGAGGAATAAACAAAGGTTCCTTCCATTTCTTTTGTTGATTGATTGTACATGGCTTTAGCAACATCTAAGGCTTTAATACTTTTATACTTTTCTAATTTACCTATCAATAAAGGGCCAATTAATTTCATCAAAGGTTCTACAACTTTCTCTGAAAGTCTGGTTTCTTTTCTATTCCCTACTAAAAAGGAGGGTTGATAAATATGTAATGAATTGATATTCAAGTTTTTAATACTTTTTTCCAACAATCCTTTTAATTTCAAATAATAAGTAGTCGAATTTTCATCAGCACCTAATGAAGAAACTATATGAAATTGTTCAACCCCATTTTTGGTAGCTATCTGTGCAATTTGTAAAGGATAGTCATGATCAATTCTTTTGTATTCAGATTTATCAGGAGTTTTATCTTTTGTTGTTCCGAGGCAACTGAAGATAGCATGACCATTTATTATATCATCATAACTTGATATTTCATCAAAATTTATAATTTTCTTTATTAATTTAGTATGAGTAACCGGTAAGTCGGATCGGGATAACGTCAAAACCTCAGAATAATAAGCTCCATCTAAAAGCAACTGAAGTAAATTACTGCCAATAAGTCCACTCGCACCAATTAATATAGCTTTACGCGACATATAATTATTTAAATAGCTGCAAAGGTACACAATAAGATGTTTGGAATAAAAGTTGCGTGTTTAAACATGTAATTTAATTCGGTAATTATGAAAAAGTTAATTTATAGGGCAGATGAACGAGGCATGCAAAATCATGGATGGTTAAAGGCAGCTCACTCTTTTAGTTTTGCAAACTATTATGATCCCTTAAAAAATAATTTTGGACTATTAAGAGTTCTCAATGATGATATTATTTCGCCTGGGATGGGTTTTGGAACCCATGGTCATGATAATATGGAAATTGTGACTATTCCCTTAAAAGGTTCATTGGCACATAAAGATAGTCTGGGTTCTGAAGGCCTTATCGGTCCCGGAGAAGTTCAGGTAATGTCGGCAGGTAGCGGAATTCGTCATTCGGAGTATAATGGCTCTATAACAAATGAAGTTAATTTGCTTCAGCTTTGGGTTTTTCCCAAAAAAGAAAACATCGAACCAAGGTATGATCAAAAGAAATTTGAGATTGAAGGAAAAGATAATCACTTTCATGTATTAGTTTCTCCGAATGGAGAAGAAAATAGCATGTGGATCAATCAGGACGCATTTTTTAGTCTGGGAAACTTTACTAAAGACTTTGCTCAAAATTACCAGATCAAACATCAGGGAAACGGAGCGTATGTATTTTTAATTGAAGGTAAGATAGAAATTGACGGCGAAACATTTAATAAAAGAGACGCTGCGGGAATTTATGAAACGGATGCATTTGATATTAAGATTTTAGAAAATTCTAAGATCTTAGTTATAGATGTACCCATGAACTAATTAAACAAATGATCTGGAAGCAAGATATTGATCTTCCTTTAGAGTCATCAACTTTTTTGCTTTTTGGCCTTTATCAGGATATCCTAACAGATGAAGTGTGCCGTGGATAATTACACGGTGTAATTCATCTGTTTCTTTTACATTAAATTTTTCTGAGTTTTCTTTGATACGGTCTATGCTGATAAATATATCACCAATGATTAGACCTTCTGTTTCACTGTTATCAAAAGTGACTATGTCCGTAAAGGTATCGTGATTTAAATATTGCTGATTAATATTTAAAAGATAGTGGTCGTTGCAAAAAATGAAGTTTAATTCGCCAAGTTTATAATTCTCAGATTTGATGGTATCTCTAATCCAGGACCTTAGAGCCATTTTTTGTTTTAACGTAAACTCAATCTCCTCTATAAAAAAATGAATTGGGTATTGGGGCATTAGAATTTAAAGTGCAGCTCTAATTCGTTACCTTTTGTGTTGAAAATACACTGATCAGCCAGTTTTTTTATGATAAAAACTCCTCTTCCGCTATAATTTTCTAAATTTTCAGGATCAGTTGGATCTGGCAGGTTGTTATAATCGAAGCCATCGCCTTCATCAGCAATAGTAAAAATCATCCTTTTACCTTCAATAACTTCCAGGTTTAAGTAAATCTTTTTGGAAGCATCTTGCTTATTACCATGTACGATACTGTTATTTACCGCTTCGCTTAAGCAGATCAATACATTTGCATAGGTCTCTTCACTTAAATCATATTTATCCCGGAGGTTTTCAATGAAGTTTTCGACCGTAAGGATACTGTCTATTTTAGAAGGTAACTGCAGGGTATATAAACCTGTGTTAGCTGAAAAATCAATCGAGTTAGTGCTCATTATTACCCGAATTTAAGAATTTAAAATAATCTCCCACTTTTATTTTGTAAAATGAATTTAAAGCAGGAGGTACCGTCTTTAATAATTCAGTCTCACGCTGCTTAATTTTTTGATATTCCTGAAGGAATATTTTATAGTCAGGAGCCATATCAATCCCCTTTTTACTCTCTCGCTTAACATCCTGCTCCCTCTCACGATCTGCTTTTTCTGCCTCGAGCAATTTAGTTAAAATTTCTTGTTGCCGAACAATAGTTTCTTGTTGAATGTTTCGGTTTACGAGATCAGTTTCAGTTTGTTCCATTTGCTTCATCAACTTATCCAGATTACCCAGTCCGTTTTGACCATCTTTATTCATTTCACGGTTAATATCCTGCATGGCCTGTCTGATTATTTGCTGCTCACGAGCCATTTTTGCTAAAGACTGACTCATGGAACCTTTTCCCTGGCTTTGTTTGCCTTGTCCGCCTTCTTGCTGCATTTTTTGCCTTGCCTGCTGCATGTTTTTGTTTAGCTGTTCCTGCATTTTACTTAGTTGAGATAAGCTTTGTTTTTTCTTGCCTTTACCTCCCGATTGTGCATTACGCTGCGCTTTCTGCAACTGATCCAAGGCCTCACTCAACATCAGGGCCAAATTGTTAATAGAGGTCATTGCAAATTGTTGATTTCGGTTTGCTTCCGGTATTTTCCTGTCAGACAAGTTTTCAAGCGATACTTTAACACTGTTATTAATGGTTTGAATCTCCTTATTAACAACAGTTTCTATTTGAGGAACCTTTTTGCTTAAAGAATATAAGCTGTCTTCAACCATTTTTAAATGATCTTTAATGTCCTTTTGCTTTTGAACATTCATAGAAAAATTAGGATTCGCCGGATTCATGTTTTTAAAAGTCTGCATGACTTTTTCCTGATCAAATGAAGTTATAAGCAGGTTATCTAATATTTCCCGGAGACTTTGAATATTTACCTCACTTTCTTCCATTTCACTTTCCTGCTGCATGCTTTCCAGCTTTTGTGCTAATTGCTGCATTTTTTCTGCGGCATTTTTTTGATTCTGAGAAGCTTTATTGTTATTTTTTTTCTCCAGATTTTCAGAACTTTGTTTCTGTTGTTCTTCAATAGCTTGCTGTTCCTTTTCGGGATTCTGAAAATCATTCGGCTTTTCCAGAAGTTGATTTTTATCCTGAAGTTCGTCAAGATTCTTTTTGATATCCGAAAAATCGGTGTTTAAACTTTCCTGATCTTTTTTTAACTGATCTGTTGATTGTTTCTTTTGCTCTGTAGCTTCGCTCAGTTCCTGCTGTTCTTTTGATAATTCCTTAAGCTTATCTGTAGTTAAAGCTAATTTTTGATCAAATTCAAGCTGTTTATATAATTCTAAAATTCTGTCCAGTTCTTTCTGCAAAGATTTTTGATCCACCTGCATCTTTGATAACTCATCCTGAGTGGAGTTTTTATTATTCTCCTCTAAAAGTTTTTCGATATTTTTAAGAATTTCCCTTGTTTTTTCATCCAGAACATTGTTAAATAAATCTTCAATTTGTTTTTGTTTTTGCAGCAGCTCTTCGTTTAAATTTTGATTTTCTTTCTGCTCAAATAAATTCTGCTTATTATCTTTCTGGATATCCTTTATCAGGCTTTCTAATTCTTTTTGCTTGGATAAAAGCTCTTCTATCTGCTTTTTATCATCATAATTAAGAGTTTTCTTCTCTACCAAAGCCTGGTTTAATCGCTTAGCTTCTTTCTCTACTTCGGCAGCTTTGCGAATGGCCTGACTCATTTTATTTTTTACAGATTCCGTATTGGCATCAATTTGTTTTTCTACCTCATCCGTTGTTGGTGATTTAAATATTTTTATTTCTGACTTCTTTGATTTAGCGCCATTTACAGCATCATTATCCCAGATCTCAAAAAAGTATTCAACACTCTGTCCGGAAGAAACTAGTGTTTTAAAATCCTGAGCATGAAAAAAACTACTCTGTAAACCGTTTTTGTTAAATGGGATCGACTGAACTAAATGTTTTAAAACTTTTCCATTTTCCGGATCAATAACCTTAGCATCAAAAATTAATTTACTGAAGCCATAATCGTCATTTAGCTGGCCTACAAAATAAAGCACTTTATTATTTACTGAATCTGGTTTTTCCACCAGTTGAATTGCAGGAAACAGATCTGGAATTACCTGAACATTATAAGATAATTCATCATTAACCCTGATCTCAGAATTTGCTGGTTTTAAATTATATTCAAAATTACCTAGAGCTCTTTTTTCAAATTTATAAACCCCTTTTTTTTCTGAATTGAACGCAGATTTTTTACCACTGCTTATAAATTCTACTTTATCAGCATTTTCGGTTTTTAAAATCCATGTTAGTCGGGTTCCTTCCGGAATTATAAAATCGCCATTATTAGAGATAGTCTCATTTTTTTTACCCAGGTACGATGGATAGTTTAGTTTGACATCAAAATTTGTGATTTCTGGTCGCCGTTTTACATCAATTGTATAAGATGGCGAGGAATACTCGCCGGCAGAAAAATGGATAATTTTATCTTTTTGAAGATTTTTAAAAACATAATTGAACCGAACAATTGATTCTTTATCTAGTTTAAATGTGTTTACTCCATCTTCAAGGTAAACTTCCTGAGGGATTTCATTACCAATTAGCTTTATTTCAAGTTTAAAATCATCCCCGGAAACGGCCGTTAAATTTTTAGTAACAATTACAAAATCAAATGGTGCCTTTTTTTCAAAGTGTTTGTTGAAATGAATGATACGATTTGTACTATCATCCAGAATACTAGGTGCTAAAAACAGGACAGAAACAATTAAGCATAAAGGAATTATGGCAAATTTTAAGTATTTCTTATTCTCGTTTAAGTTTATAGCAGAGGTAAACGGAATTGGGGTTAGTTCAATTATACGTTGATTGATGCTGGCAATCATTAATTGATTGTGTTCAGTATTATTGTCGGCGAGCTTTTTAAGTTGCAGCGTATTTAATAATTTATCTTTTATTGGATAAAAATGATTGCCGATAATAAGAGATGCTTTTTCATAATTAATAATATTGCCCAGTCTGAAATAGGAGAAAAGAGGGATCAGGATATAGTATATAAATATAATAAGGTTCAGGGTTAAAAAGCCATAGAATAAAATTCCACGAACTACCTGATTGAAATTGCCCCAGTATTCAGCAAGGCTGATTATTAAAAAAAGTGCAAAAAAACTACTTAGAAGATAAATTCCGCCTCTTAAAACTTTATTCAAATAAAATTTCCTGACAAACTCATCCAATTTTTTTATTAAAAAATGATAGTTGTCGTTTACACTTTCCATAGGTTAACCTCTTTCGAAATTTGCCATTAATTTACTAAAAATTGGTGTTTTTAATTTTTTACTTACTCTCTATACTGAAACAGAAGGTTTATTTTTAAGAAACAATGTTGAATTGTAATCAAAATATTACATAAAACATAGCTTTTTTTGCCTGAAAAGCACAAATAGCTTTTTTGGCATAAATTATGTTAATTATGACATTAATTATCTAACTTAACATATTGCAAACACCTACCTATAAAACATACTATTATGAAAAAAATTCTCCTACTCTCGTTAATTGCCTTGGTTACAGTAGCAAGCTGTAAAAAGGACAAGAAAAAAGAAATCAGCAAGCCAGTTACAGAACAACTTAAAGGCACATGGTTAACAATTTCTGAAAACTCTGTTTATTTTGATTCTTCGAACAAGCAGGTTTTCCAAAGCAGCAATACTCCAGGATCTAAATATGTGATTGGAGATGCTATAAACCGTTTCGATTTAGCAGATAAACATAATTTAACTTCAAGTTATGCTGTAACAAACGTAAACGGTAAAAACTATATTTCATTTACAGATGGAGGAGCAAGCCAGAGATTTGAAGTAGTTTATGTAGACACTAAAATGATGACCTGGAAACAGGAGAAAACAAATGTGACATACAACGATAATGGAACAAAAACTGCGGCAAAAGTTGTTTATACAATAAACTTCCATTGCCCTTGCAGGGATTAAAAGCTCAAATCGCATTTCAAAAGGCTTTGTATTTATACAAGGCTTTTTTTATGCGGGTATAATTGATAATAATTCCTTAATTTTTGAAAGAAACTCTGAAGTTGAAACCTTTAGCTGTTCGCCGCTCATCATGTTTTTGATAGTCACTAAGTTTTCTGCTATCTCATCGCTGCCTATTAATACAACTAAAGGTATTTTTTTATCATCAGCATAAGTCATCTGTTTTTTAAGTTTAGCTGAAGAAGGATATATTTCAGAATAAATCCCTTTTTCTCTAAGTGAAAATAGCAATGGCAGGGCAAATTTTTCTGCTTTTGCATCAAAATTGCTAAATAAAACCTGAGTGGTTAAAATGGCATCAGAAGGGAAAAGATTCAATTCTTCCAACACATCATAAATTCTATCAGCGCCAAAAGATATTCCAACACCAGTTAAATTTTTAAGACCAAACATTCCGGTGAGGTCATCATAACGGCCACCTCCGCCAATACTTCCCATAGCTGCTTCGTTAGTTTTAACTTCGAAAATAGCTCCGGTGTAATAATTCAATCCACGGGCTAAAGTTATGTCCAGTTGGCAGTCGCCTTTAAAGTCTGAGAAAGCATTGAGATAACTAAAAATTGTTTCAATTTCCTCTATACCATTGGTTCCGGTTGCTGAACTGGCCAAAACGGATTTAAGTTTTTCTAGTTTTTCTGAATTGCTTCCTTGCAATAAAATAACCGGTTTTAAAATGTCGATATCCTGATTTGTAAAACCCCGGTCAATTAATTCTTTAGAAACCCCTTCGAGACCAATTTTATCCAATTTATCAATCGCAACGGTCATGTCGACAATTAATTCTGGTTTACCAATAATTTCGGCAATGCCGGAGAGAATTTTCCGATTATTAATTTTAATGGTGAAGTCCTTTAATCCAAGTTTACTTAATGCTTCATTGTAAATTAGTATAAATTCTGCCTCATTCAATAAACTTTCAGAACCAACCACATCTGCATCACACTGGTAAAATTCGCGGTAGCGACCCTTTTGAGGCCGGTCTGCACGCCAAACCGGTTGAATCTGGAAACGTTTAAAAGGAAAAGTAATGTCGTTCTGGTGCATCACAACATAACGGGCAAAGGGAACAGTTAAATCATATCGCAATGCTTTTTCAGAAATTTCAGTTACAAGTCCATTTGAGTTTTTTGCTTCAAGCTTATCTGCGGAAGCTTTTGAAAGATAATCTCCGGAGTTTAATATTTTGAAAATTAGCTTATCGCCTTCTTCGCCGTATTTTCCTGTTAAGGTTGCAAGGGTCTCCATAGTTGGAGTTTGTATTTCCTGATATCCGAATTTTTTGAAAACTCCTTTTATTGTATCGAAAATATAATTGCGCTTCACCATTTCAGTTGGTGAAAAATCCCTTGTTCCTTTGGGAATAGCCGGTTTAATGTTAGACATGCGCCAAAGGTACAAAACAAAGAGAATGTGTAAAGCTAGATTTAAAAGGAAGATGAACAGTCTACACTCATTTCAGAAACTTTTATTGATAAAAAAAATTATTCATAAATTTAATATGGAATAAATGAAAAAGCCATGAAAAACCTATTTAAGTTATTGATTGTCATGTTCCTAATTAATCCTTTTTTAAACTCTCACGCTCAGGGCTTACTAAAAAAAATCAAGCAAAAAGTAGGTCAGGCCACAGATAGAGCTATTGATAAGAAAATTGATCAATCTATTGATAAAAGTGTTGGAGTCTCTCCTGCTGGGAATAATAAAAATTCAGGTCCCGGGAATAAAGGTGGTGCTGGATTAATAACAGTTCCACCAAATGTGAATGAAAACTTAAAAGATGCCGGGGCTTCCTTTACGGCAAATAATTATGGAGAAGCCCGATATTCTGTTCAGCAAGCTATGTTAGGTGTTGAAATGGAAATAGGCAAGAAAATTTTAAAGGAATTGCCTGAAACTGTTGCCGGGTTAAAAAAAATTACCGACGATGATCAGGTTACAAGTACAGGTTGGGGATGGGCCGGACTTACCATTCAAAGAAATTATAGAGAAAATGATCGTCAGTTAGATTTGGTTATTGCGAATAATTCTGTGTGGATGGCTGCGGTAAATATGTATTTGGCAAATGGAGGGTATGCACAAACCACAAATAGTCAACAAAACTGGAAACAAAC
Source organism: Sphingobacteriales bacterium (assembly GCA_038204935.1). Taxonomy (GTDB): domain Bacteria; phylum Bacteroidota; class Bacteroidia; order Sphingobacteriales; family Sphingobacteriaceae; genus Daejeonella. Next base: position 45,682 of record JBBRCI010000002.1, read on the forward strand.
CAAATTTAAAGGTAATCGGGCGATTATAGAATTTGATCAAAGCTCAGGTTATAAATTAAGCGTTCCCTTAGGACAGACTTCATTAATTGTGTTTAACGGAATTAATTTTGATACAGAAAGCAGCTTTATGAATGCACTTTCTGCATTTGACGTTGAGGGAATTAAAAAAACTCTGGGTGAAAAGTAATTTAAGAACTATCATGAAAAAGATATTGATTTTATTGTTCGCGGTAAGTTTAAGTTCAAACCTTTGGGCACAAGATTTTAATAAATATTTGGCAACTGCCCGTACTGCTTATAGTGCAGGAAAGCTTGAAGATAGTCGTTTTGCTATGGAGCAAATGATGCAGGAATTGGATATGACCATAGGCCGGGAAGTATTGAAATTATTGCCAGCAAAAATGGATGCTCTGGAGCAAAATTCTGCAGCAGACAATGTAATAGGTACAGTTGGATTTTTAGGTGTAATGATTCACCGGGATTACGGCAAAAATGATAAAAAGGCAGAAATAGACATTATTACTAACTCTCCCCTGATTGCTTCTATAAACACCATTTTGGCTATACCTTTTGTGGGAAATTCAAAAGATGGAACTCAAAAAAGAGTAAAAATTGAAGGATATAAAGGTCTGCTCCAAAAGAATATAGATACTCAGACTAATAAAGTTACTTACGAACTTCAAATACCCTTTAATTCTACTCTTCTAACTTTTAAAACAACCGATGCAGATGAAAATCAGGTTATGAAAATGGCAAGCCAAATCCCGATTTCTGAGATTGCTAAAATGCTTCAATAAAATCTTTTTTTAATTAGAAAATATCTGGTTCAATAATCCTGCTAGTCTAACGCCGCCTTTTAACAAACGATCATTTAATACCGAAATGTTGTCAAAATTATATTGGTAACTCAATTTATCATCCGGTTTAACTTCATTATATATTTTACGACTCGCCAAGTAAGATTCATTTACCCAGACAGAAACATCATCATTCTGCCAGTTTTTTACCTGCTCTTTTGTTGGATGATTTAACACATTTGCGTATTCGGTAAAACTCAATTGCTGATATTCTATCAATTGTTCGTCCCAAACTCGATGTAAATTAGAAGGTTGGTTAAACCAGAAAACTTTAATTCCGTTACCACCGCTATCTTCTTTTTTGCCCAAATGCATGGGCTGATGAATATCTCCAACAAAATGGATCAGCAATCTTAAATACATCCTCTTTTTATTGGCGTCCAGGTTTTTGTTTTTAAGTTCAGAGCTGATAAACTTAATACGATTGTAAACATTTGGAGTTGTATCCTGTTCCATCTCAGTTTTCAAAGCCTGATAATCAAGCATATCTTTGAAATTTGCATAATGCCAGCTACCAAGATAATTGTAAGAAGGATCTGATTTAATAAAATCTGCCCAAGTACTGGCCATTGCCAGAGATTCAGTTTCTAAAATTGAAGAAATCTCATTTTTAGTATGTTTTGTCAAATAACAGGAAGCAATTTTTCCCACAATGCGATGGCCCGTCATTCCCCAGGCCATAGCTTGAACAGGAGCATAGATGAAAAGGCTTATTAAAGCCAAATTTTTTAAATAATTGAATTTCATAAGTACTAATTAACAGGTTTTGGTTTGCAGGAGGTTCTTTCTTTCAGAGTTAGTTTTAACGGAAAATGTTGCTGCATGCTTTCCAGATTCAAACTATCTCCAGTATGATTTTTTATGATAAAACTTTCGAGATATTGCCCGTTTCTAAAGCAACCACTTATTTTTTGCTTGAAATTTGATTTGGCAAAAGTTCCTGATAAGTAAAGAGTATCTTTTTTAATTAGATAGCCACCTTTTGCGTATTCCGTCCATTGACCGGAACTATAACACGTATCCGGATTGATATTCACCTTTGACGTAGTTTTAAAAGTTATAAAAAATGAATCGCAGTCAAATTTGATGGTGTGCCGGGTAAATTGTAATAACTGATCCGCATATTCAACTTCTTCTTCTTGCCATTCGCCCTGTACGTAATCTGTTCCTTTATTTTGCAGATTGGGATTAAATCTGCAAGATGAAAATAAGGCAGTTAAAAAAATTAAAGCAGTTAAAAATTTATTCATATTTATATTAAAATCCCCCTTGCGGGGGATGAATTATCAGATTATTTTAAACCACCAATCATATCCTCCGGACGAACCCACTGATCAAATTGTTCATTGGTCAGTAATCCTAAGCCCAGGGCAGCTTCCCGTAAGGAAGTATTTTCTTTTAATGCTTTCTTAGCAATTTTTGCAGCATTTTCATAACCGATATGTGGATTCAAAGCCGTTACCAGCATTAATGAATTTTCTAAATGCTTTTTAATTCCAGCATAATTTGGTTCAATTCCTGATACACAATGATCAGTAAATGAAACGCAGGCATCGCCGATTAACCTGGCAGATTGCAGAAAATTTGCAGCCATTACCGGTTTAAAAACATTTAATTCATAATGGCCGTTAGAACCGCTAATAGAAATACTTACATCATTACCCATAACCTGGGCGGCAACCATAGTTACAGCTTCATTCTGAGTAGGATTTACTTTTCCGGGCATAATAGAAGATCCTGGCTCGTTATCCGGAATATGAATTTCCCCGATTCCGGAACGCGGACCAGAAGCCAGCATACGAATATCATTTGCAATTTTCATTAATGAAACCGCCAATTGCTTTAATGCTCCATGTGTTTCCACGATGGCATCATGAGCTGCTAATGCTTCAAATTTATTTTCAGCCGTTCTGAAAGGTAATCCGGTAAATTCAGCAATATAAGAAGCCACTTTTACATCATAACCTTTAGGTGTATTAATTCCTGTTCCTACAGCGGTTCCGCCTAAAGCTAACTCTGATAAATGATCAAGGGTGTTATTTAACGCTTTTAAGCCGTGAGAAAGTTGAGAAACATATCCGGAAAATTCCTGTCCCAGTGTTAATGGTGTTGCATCCATTAGGTGCGTACGACCAATTTTAACCACATCTTTAAAAGACTCAGCTTTTGCATTTAAAGAATCACGAAGTTTTTCAACTCCCGGAATTGTAACCTCGGCAACCATTTTATAAGCTGCAATATGCATTGCAGTTGGGAAAGTATCATTTGATGATTGCGACTTGTTAACATCATCATTTGGATGAATAAAAGTTTTCCCTTCGCCAAGCTTATTTCCTTGTAAAACATGAGAACGGTTGGCTACAACTTCATTCACATTCATGTTAGATTGAGTGCCGGAGCCCGTTTGCCAGATTACCAATGGAAACTCAGAAGTTAATTTACCTTCCAGAATTTCATCACAAACAGCAGCTATCAGATCTCTTTTATCAGCACGAAGAACTCCGCAATCTGTATTTGTATAAGCAGCCGCCTTTTTTAAATAAGCAAAAGCTGCAATTATTTCTGAAGGCATTGACGCTTCAGGTCCGATTTTAAAATTATTACGCGAACGTTGTGTTTGGGCACCCCAATATTTATCGGCTGGTACCTGTACTTCGCCCATTGTATCGTGTTCAACTCTGTAAGTCATTTTATTGAATTTTGATTTGCTGCAAATTTATATTTTTTAAGATAGAATGCACTCAGATTAAATAAATGATAAAATAATTAGTTTTTATTCTGCCGAAACTTACTTTTGCGACTGTCGTATTCTACTAAGTTGAAAACTCTTCTAGAAAGTTCAATGCAATAATTTCTAATTTTCGCCATTCTATTGATATATCTATTTTAAAATCCAGTAATGATATTTTGTTTCCGTAATACTTTTGCAGTTTTTGCTACGCTTTTTTGTCTTGCCTCTTGTAATTCTTCCACTTCCAGAAATATCAGCAACGCTGCTGAGAAAGTTGATCATAAAAAAGAAGACAGTCTTTTATTAGTTTATAATCCTAAAAAAGAGAACAAGAAGATTGATGAGTTCATGCAAAATCTTCATCGCAAATATGGATTTAATGGAAATGTTCTGGTAGCTAAAAAAGGAAAGATCATTTATCAGAACGCAATTGGCTGGGCAGATTATTTACATCGCGATAGCCTGGAAATAAATTCTAAATTTGAACTTGCTTCTGTTACCAAACCATTTACAGCAACCGGAATAATGATTTTAGCTGAACGTGGAAAGCTAAAATTGAATCAGGATGTAAAGGAATTCTTCCCAAATTTCCCCTACGAAGGCATTACGATTAAAATGCTTTTAACTCACCGCTCCGGCATGATGAATTACGTTTATTTTACAGATAATATCTGGAAAGATAAGCGCAAAGGCATGTCTAACACCGATGTGATGAATTTAATTGCTGAATATAAACCGGCACCATACAATAAACCGGATAAAAAATTCCATTACAACAATTCTAATTTTATGGTTTTAGGAGCCATAATTGAAAAGGTAAGTGGTAAGTCATATGCAGATTTTATGAAAGAAAATGTATTTATTCCTTGCGGGATGAAAAATACAAACGTCTATTCAAAAGTGAAATATGATAAAATTCCTGTAGATGTTGTTGGTCATGATAAAATTTGGAGACGTTCTGTAGTACAAAATTTCTTGGACGGACCGGTTGGTGATAAAGGTATTTACAGTACTGTTCAGGATCTGTTTTTATTTGATAGAGCCATGCGTCAGGGTAGAATATTGAGCAAAACTTCTATGGATTCTATGTATGCACCACATAACAATATTGAGCGGGGTCATTTTAATTATGGTTACGGCTGGAGAATGTTCGAAGACAAAAATGAAAAAGTTCTGTATCATACAGGCTGGTGGCATGGGTTCAGACATATTTACCTGCGTGATATGAAAAATGATGTAACTGTAATACTGCTTAGCAATCTAACCAACGGAAGTTTGTTAAAACTGGATGATCTCTATAAAATGGTGGGCATGCCTGTAGTTCGAAAAAGTGCATATTATGGTAACGGAGCCTCAACAGTGGCGCCGGGAGATCCTTCTGATGAATAAAAGACTAAAACCGCAGCTAACTTTATTTTATAAATTATATTTTATTGTAACCTATGCATTGGTTGTAACGTAAATGTTTTGACTATTAAACTGTTTTGGGTGAATTAGAAATCTCCCATATTTACACCTAAATCTCTGTTTTTCAGATATTTTAAATGAATTAGATATCTACTTAAATTTGTGAACATAAAATAAAATGAGCAAAGTTTTTATAATTGACGACGACTCAATCCATCAGCGCATTGCGCAGATAATGATTGAGAAGCATCAGCTTTTTGATCACTATACCAGTTTTACAGAAGCAGAACGTGCTATCGCATTTATAAAAGAAAATAAGAACAATGAGCAGGCTTTACCTGATGTAATTTTATTAGATCTTAATATGCCTGTAATTGATGGATGGGATTTTCTGGATTTGTATGAAAACTTTCGTCAGGAACTTATTAAAATAATTCGGATTTTCATTGTTACATCTTCTGTAGATGAAAAGGATATTTTAAAATCTCGAACTTATTCTTCTGTAATCGGATTTATCTCAAAACCACTTTCTCCTGATATTATCCGAAGCACTATCTAAACCTTTCTTCCTTAAGAATGTTATTTTTGAATAAAATCAAAAGTATTATGTTCGATAAAATAGTTGAAGCTCAGAAAAAAGCCGAAGAAATAAAGAAGAATCTGGATAACATTTCTGTAGATTCTGAAGTAGAGGGTGGAAAAATAAAAATCCGTGCAACCGCAAATAAAGCAATTACCTCCATTGACATTAATGCCGATTTTTTAAAATCAGCAGATAAAGAAGAATTGGAAGAGCTTTTATTAACAGCCCTAAATAAAGCTTTAAGCAAAGCTGATGAGGTTAGTCAGGCAGAAATGCAAGCTGCTACCCGAGATATGATGGGTGATTTGGGAAATTTATTCGGTAAGTAAGATTAAATATGAAAGCTACTTATTTAGGGCATTCCTGTGTCCAGTTAGAACTTAAATCCAAGACCCTCCTCTTTGATCCCTTTATACGTCCCAACAAACTGGCTTCTGAAATTGATGTGGCCTCTCTAAAACCCAATTATATATTAATATCTCACGGGCATGGTGATCATATTGCGGACCTGGAAGAAATTTATAAAAATAGCAATGCTACTGTAATTTGTATTGCTGATGTTCAGGCTTGGCTGGGTAAAAAAGGAATTGAAAACGTTCACACAATGAACATTGGCGGATCATTCAAATTTGACTTTGGCCGTGTAAAAATGGTAAATGCAATTCATTCCAGTTCATTGCCAGACGGAACTTACGGAGGAAATCCGGCTGGGTTTGTGGTAGATGCTGATGAGAGGAAAATTTACTTTGCCGGAGATACCTCACTGCATTCTGATATGCAATTTTTAGCGAATGAACATCTCAACTGGGCTTTTTTGCCTATCGGCGATAATTTTACCATGGGAATTGACGATGCTATTTTAGCAGCCAGAATGATCAACTGCGATAATGTTATCGGAATTCATTACAACACTTTCCCTGTTATTGAAATTGATATTAATGAAGCAAAGCGAAAATTTTCTGATGCGAACATTAATTTTAAAATAATGGAAATTGGAGATTCATTGATTCTTTAACCAAAAAAAGCCCTGAAAAGGGCTCTTTTTATTGACTCAGGATTGATATTAAGATATTACTTTACTGTTTTCGATAACCGCACCTTTTTTAATCACTATAATTCCATCTTTAATGGTATAGCATTCAAAATCACCGTCTTCCATATCGGGGCTACCAATTATTCTAACATCATTACCTATATGGCAATTCTTATCAAGTATTGCGTTTTTAATATAACAACGATCACCGATTCCCATAATCGGGTCACTTGTTACAACAGAGCTTTTTAGTTCATCCAGTGTCTGGTAGTAATCATTACCCATCACGTAAGTATTAACAATGGTTGTACCATTGCCAATTCTTGTTCTGATACCAATTACAGAACGCTCAATTCTACTGGCATTAATGATGCAACCATCAGAAATAACAGTTTTTTCTAAAGTTGTGCCTGATATTTTTGAAGGCGGAAGCATTCTTGCCCTTGAGAAAATTGGTTTTTTATCAAACAGATTAAACTGTGGAATATCATCTGTAAGACCAATATTTGCATCAAAAAATGAATGAATATTACCAATATCTGTCCAGTAACCTTCATACTGGTAACTCATTACTTTATGGTTTTTCAATGATTGCGGAATAATTTCTTTGCCAAAATCGGTTGATTCATTTCCTTCTAGTAAACTAAAAAGTACTCCTTTATTGAAAACATAAATTCCCATCGAAGCTAAATAATGACGGCCTTGAGATTTCATATTTTCCCCAACATCAGAAACCCAGTCGCTCAGAAGGTCTGCAGCAGGCTTTTCAATAAATGAAGTTATGAAGTGGTTTTTATCTGTTTTCATAATGCCGAAACTAGTTGCTTCTTTGGCATTTACGGGTATAGTGGCAATTGAAATTTCTGCCTGACTTTCTTCATGATTTTTAATCATTTGCTGAAAGTCCATTTGATACAACTGGTCTCCGGATAAGATTAACAAATAATCATATTCATGCTGAGCAAAATGATGCAGACATTGTCGCACAGCATCTGCCGTACCCTGAAACCATGTTGTGTTATGCGGAGTTTGTTCAGCAGCTAAAATATCTACAAAGGCATCACTAAAAATGCTGAAGTGATACGTGTTCTTGATATGTTTATTAAGTGATGCCGAATTAAACTGAGTAACAACAAAAATTCTTTCAATACCAGCGTTCATACAATTGGAGATAGGTATATCCACTAATCTGTATTTCCCTGCAATTGGTACCGCTGGTTTAGAACGGGTTGAAGTTAGAGGGTAAAGACGTGAACCTTGTCCGCCGCCAAGCACTACGCATATTACTTTATAATCCATGTTTTAAGGGTATTAAACTTTGATATAACTGTATATATTCTTTTGCTGATTTGTCCCAGGAAAAATTGAGAGTCATCATTTTTTTAATCAAACCTGATAGCTTTTCGGGTTCATTAAAAAGTTTAATGGCTCTGCCAATGGCATTCATCGCATCATTTACACTGGCTTTTTCAAATTTGATCCCATAACCATCAGGATCTTCAAAATCAATTATGGTATCAGCCAAACCACCGGTATTATTTACAATTGGTAATGTACCATATCTTAAAGAATAAAGCTGATTTAAACCGCAAGGCTCAACCCGCGAAGGCATTATTATAAAATCTGCACCTGCATAGATTCGATGAGCAAGGTCTTCATCATAACCAATAAATAAGGCGTACTGTTTTTTGAATTTATTTCTAAGATTTGTCAGTTCTTTTTCAATCGACTTTTCTCCTGAACCCAGAATCAGAAAACTTGCTTTGTTTTTATGTTTTGTTAGCGTTTGGCTAATTATTTCCGGAAGTAAGTCGGCCCCTTTCTCACCTACAAGTCGTCCAATAAACACAAATAAGGGAAGTTTTTCATTCAACCCAAATTCTTTGCAAAGCTGAGATTTACTTAGCTTCTTCCCATGAGAAAAAGTTTCACTGTTAAAATGATTTTCAATTCTCGGATCCGTTTCCGGATTCCAAACTTCTGTATCTATTCCGTTTATAATTCCCTGACCTTTTTGTGCTTCCATTTGGAAAAGAAGTTCTAAGCCATTAGAATTGTAAGATAATTCTTTTAGATATCCGGGAGAAACTGTAGTAAATTTCCAGCAGCTTTTAACAGCAGTTGCAAGAGAGTTTATACAGCCGCCCCAATCTAAAAATCCGGCTTTTGAAAGATCAATTTCAGGGAGATAACTTACTTTATCCCAGCCAAACCAGCCCTGATATTCACCATTATGGATGGTGCATACCGTGGGAATATTTCGTAATGAATTATATCTCGCAGAATGCGAAACTAAAAATGGAATTAATCCGGTGTGATGATCATGACAATGAATAATATCGGGCTCAGAATTAGTTTGAACCATCCACTCCAAAAAAGCTATTTGAAAAGCAATGAATTGTTCAATTTCATCCGGATAACAATACACTTCCTGTCGGTCAACCAATCCCGGAATTTTAATGAGATATAAAGGAAAACCAAGAATATTGGTTTTTTCTTTTAAAATGCTAAAATTGAAATCTTTATGACCCAATTTCCCACAACCTTCAAAAACAGTTTCGAATTTATTTTCACGCGTAAATTTTCGATCGTAAAAAGGCATTACAACCCAGGCATCAACATCAAGAGAATTCATATATTTTGGAAGCGCACCAACTACATCTCCTAAACCTCCAACTTTGGCTACGGGATAGCATTCTGCACTTAGGTGAATAACATTCATAAAATACATTTGGTGTCTTAATTTAATAAATGTTACTGAATATCCCAGAAAATATCGTTTCTCTTTACAAAATAACTAATTAAAATATTATCGATTTTGCCGGATGAAGAGTAATGCGCTTCCAGCCAGTTTTATCCCTGATAAATTCCCTCTGGTTTAAGAGTTCAGCGCTAGCGCTCTTAAATCTGAATATATAAATCAGGACTCCGTCCGGCACCATGATATAAAAATAATTTATTGAAATGAAATTACATTAGATTATGTCAAGCAGATAACGTTTTTGAGATAATGGCAAACTTAGTTTTGAATCAGAAGGGGAATGCCTGCGGCTTGAAGTTATGTGGGTAAAAGGGCCGGACGGAGTCCTGGTTTTTCCCTTAAGATTTAAGTGATCCTGCGGAACACTTAAACCAGAAGGGAAGGGGAATGCCTGTGGCTTGAAGTTATGTGGTAAAAGGACCGGACGGAGTCCTGATTTTTCACTAAAGGTTTAAGTGATCCTGCGGAACACTTAAACCAGAAGGGGTTGTTTTTGCCGGATGAAAATTAATGCGCTTCCAGCCAGTTTTCTCCCTGACCAATTTCTACTAAAATTGGTACATCTAACTTCATGGCATTTTTCATTCGGTTTTCAATAATGGCCCTCATTGGTTCTACCTCAGATCTTAATACATCAAACACCAATTCATCATGCACCTGCATGGTCATTTTTGATTGCAGTTTCTGATCTTTGATATCCTGATGAATGCGGATCATGGCCACTTTGATCATGTCTGCCGCAGAACCCTGGATGGGTGCATTGATCGCATTTCTCTCTGCGAAACCTCTTACGGTTGCGTTTGCCGAATTAATATCACGTAAGTATCGTCGTCTGCCCATTATGGTTTCTACATATCCGTTTTCGCGGGCAAAATTCATGGTGTTATTCATGTAATTTTTAATTCCCGGATATTGGGTAAAATAATTTTCAATAATTTCTGCTGCTTCCTTACGTGGAATAGAAAGACTTTGCGAAAGTCCGAAAGCTGATTGACCATAAATAATACCAAAATTTACAGCTTTGGCATTTCTGCGCTGTGTAGAATCCACTTCTTCTAAAGGAATGCCATATACTTTGGCAGCGGTTGCCGTGTGGATATCCAATCCCTGTGCAAAAGCTTCCAGCATATTCATTTCCTGACTAATTTCCGCTATTAAGCGTAATTCTATCTGAGAATAATCTGCAGAAATAATAATATGATTTTCGTCACGCGGAATAAATGCTCTCCGAACTTCGCGACCACGTTCTGTGCGGATCGGAATATTTTGCAGATTGGGGTTGTTCGAACTCAGTCTTCCAGTTGAGGCTACAGCTTGATTATAAGATGTATGGATGCGGCCTGTTTTTTTATTAATTAAAAGCGGTAAAGCATCAACATAAGTAGATTTTAATTTCTGTAACTGACGGAAATCAAGAATATCTTTTACAATGTCACTTTTTCCAGCCAAAGCCGTCAACACATCTTCGCCGGTTTGGTACTGACCCGTTTTTGTTTTTTTAGCTTTCGGATCCAGTTCCAATTTATCAAACAGAACTTCACCCAACTGTTTCGGTGAAGCGATATTAAATTTCACACCGGCTTTTTCATAAATGATGCGTTCCAGTTCTTGCAAATCAGTTTTTAAATGTTTAGAAAATTCTGCTAAAGCTTCCTGATCAACTTTTACGCCTTCGCGTTCCATATCAGAAAGAACATAAATTAATGGATTTTCAACTTCATTGGCTAATTTATCGGCATTTACACTTTGTAATAAAGGCACAAAAACATCTTTTAACTGAAGCGTGATATCAGCATCTTCAGCCGCATATTCTTTAATTAAATCCAGTTCAACATCCCGCATGTTTCCCTGTTTCTTACCTTTATTCCCTATCAGAGAAGTTATGGTTACAGGAGTATAACCCAGATAATTTTCGGCTAACAGATCCATATTATGGCGTGAATCGGGATCTAAAAGATAGTGCGCCAGCATCGTGTCAAACAGTTCGCCTTTTACTTGGATATCATACCAGTTTAAAACTAATATATCATACTTCAGATTTTGGCCCGATTTGGCTATTGCCGGATTTTCGAACAATGTTTTAAACTCATTCATTACTGAAAAGCAATCTGGCTGATCTGCTGATAAAGGAACATACCAGGCTTCACCTGCTTTAATTGAAAACGACATTCCAACTAATTCGCAATCGTTAGCATCCAAACATGTTGTTTCTGTATCAAAACAAAAACTTCCATTTTTTTCAAGAAGAGTAATTAACTCCTGACGTTTCTCTTTGCTATCCGCCACATGATAATGATGTGGAGTTGTGTTTATGTTTTTTAAAGGTTTTGATTCAATTTCTACCACTTCGGTTTTCTCGTGCACAGTTGTTGAAGAAGCAGAACTTCCAAACAAATCCATTTGTCCGGAAACAGATGAAGTATTGATCTCAGTTACGTTAAATTCATCGCCAAAAACCCGTCTTCCAATGGTCCGGAATTCAAGCTCAGCAAACAACTGTTCTAATATTGGGCGGTTGGGTTCATCAATATGAAGTGAATCTACATCTAAATCTACCGGAGCATCCAATATTATAGTTGCGAGTTTTTTAGAAACTAATGCTTGTTCAGAGAACTGTTCCACATTTTCTTTAAGCTTCCCTTTGAGCTCATGGCTGTTTGCGATTATATTTTCAATTGATCCGTAAGTCTTTATCAGAGATTTGGCTGTTTTTTCGCCAACGCCGGGTATGCCGGGAATGTTATCAACCGCATCGCCCCATAATCCTAAAATATCAATAACCTGATCTACACGTTCAACATCCCATTTCTCTAAAATTTCTTTTACACCCTGAATTTCCATTCCGTTGCCCATTCTGGCAGGTTTGTAAATGAAAATATTTTCTGAAACCAATTGTCCAAAATCCTTGTCGGGAGTCATGCAATAGACTGTAAAACCTTCTTTTTCCGCTTTTTTAGCTAAAGTTCCAATCAAATCATCTGCCTCATATCCATCCGAAAAAATCACAGGGATATTGAAACCTTCTATAAGCCTGACAACATATGGTATCGCGATAGCTAAATCTTCGGGCATGGCTTGCCGGTGAGCTTTGTATGCGCTAAAATCTGCATGCCTTTCGGTTGGGGCATCGGTATCAAAAACCACAGCCATGTGCGTTGGATTTTCTTTTTTTAATACTTCTAAAAGGGTATTGGTAAATCCCATAACTGCCGAAGTATTTAAACCACCGGAAGTAAAGCGGGGATTTTTACTTAAAGCAAAATGTGCACGATAGATTAAAGCGAAAGCATCAAGAAGGAAGAGTTTTTTCATTATTCTGTTGGTCCGGATTTTTGACCCGGGTTTTCAAATTTAATAAGATATGAACGGTTTGCCCAATGAATTAAAAAGTACTATCGGGAAATACAATCAATTATATGGTCGTTGATCATTCCGGTTGCCTGCATATGCGCATAACAAATGGTGGTTCCAAAAAATTTAAAGCCTCGTTTTTTAAGATCAGAGCTAATTTTATCAGATATTTCTGTTCGGGCAGGGGCATTTTTATGATCCTCCCAATTATTTACAATGGGTTTTTTGTTGGGAAGATAAGACCACATAAATTCGCAGAAGCTGCCAAATTCTTTCTGAATCTCAATAAATAGTTTTGCATTATTTATGGCAGCCATAATTTTTTGACGATTTCTAATAATTCCGGAATTGAGCATCAGACGTTCCACATCATTTTCAGTAAAAGCCGCTACTTTTTCTACATCAAAATCAGCGAAAGCTTCACGATAATTTTCGCGTTTACGCAAAACAGTAATCCAGCTAAGTCCGGCCTGAGCGCTTTCCAAAACTAAAAACTCAAACATCACTTTATCATCGTTTACAGTTTTTCCCCATTCTTCATCATGATATTTAACATATAGCGGATCGGTACCGCACCAGGCGCAACGTTTAGCAGAATTTTCCTGACTAATTTCCATGGAATTTATTGCTGATTTAACTCATCCCAGTACTCAACCGCTCTGCGGTAATGTGGAATTACAATGGAACCGCCTACTAAATTGGCGATCATAAAAATTTCATTTATTTCAGTATTATTTACACCAGATTCATGGCATTTACCTAAATGATATTTAATACAATCGTCGCAGCGTAAAACCATGGAAGCTACAAGGCCAAGCATTTCTTTGGTTTTAACATCCAGAGCACCATCTGCATAAGTTGTGGTATCAAGAGCAAAAAACCGCTTAATATTGGTATTTGCGCTCTCCATAATCCGACCGTTCATTTTTGTGCGGTAATCATTAAACTCCTCTATTAACTTGCTCATTATTTTTTAAACTAATTAAATATTTTCTGTGTTTACTTAATGTAAATCTATAAATGATTTTTTGCGTACATTCTATTAAATTTAAAAATGACGATATGAAAATAATAGCACCCAGAGTACATGGATTTATTGATTACATTTTAGTTGTATTTCTTTTATTGAGTCCTACGCTTTTTGGGATGACTGGCCTGCTGGCAAACTTAACGTATGCTTTGGGTGCAGTTCATTTATTACTAACCATTTTCACTGCGTTTTCTTTAGGACTAATTAAAATAGTTCCATTTCCAATACATGGATTGATTGAACTTGTTGTCGGAATTGCGTTAATAATTTGTGCTTTTACCTTGTTTAGAACGGAAACTTTCGGGCATTTTTATTATGCCGGTTTAGGAATTGTCATTCTACTGGTTTGGTTATTAACCGATTATAATAATAAGGAAGTTTAAAGAAGTTCAGCAGTTGGGTCCCAGAAAAGATTTTTAAAGTCGACAACTTTATCGTTCTCGACTTTAATTCCTTCATTATTTAAAAGTTGTTCCATTAGATCCGGAGAACCGAAATGAAATTTCCCGCTTAACAAACCCATTCTGTTTACTACCCTGTGTGCCGGAACCTGTGGCGAAGCGGTATGAGAATTATTCATAGCATAACCCACCATTCTGGAAGAGCCTTTAGATCCCAGATATGCGGCAATTGCTCCGTATGATGTCACCCGGCCGTAAGGAATTAGCCTAACAACTTGGTGTACCTGATCATAAAAGGAATCTTTATCCATCTTAAAAGCTAAACTTGAGGTAGTTTATATTTTTATCTGTTGCCAGATATTTTTTCTCATAATAAGTTTTTATAGATAAAACCTCATCGGCAAAGTCTGATTTGTATAAGTCTTCTGTTCTTACAAATAGTTGAAGTCCCAATTCTGCTATTTTTTCATGCGTATACGCATGCAGAGTATCATTATCGGTTTTTAAATGCATTATTCCATTTGGCTTCAAAATGATTTTGTACATATCGAGAAAACGAGATGAAGTTAATCTTTTTTTCTCCCGACTAATTTGTGGTTGCGGGTCAGGAAATGTTATCCAGATTTCTGAAATTTCAGCTTCCGCAAAATATTCTAAAATATGTTCGATCTGAATTCTTAGAAAGGCAACATTCGGTATATTTTCTTCCAGAGCCGTTTTAGCTCCCCGCCATATTCTATTGCCCTTATAATCTATCCCAATAAAATTCTTTTCAGGAAACATTTTAGCCAGGTTTACTGTGTATTCTCCCTTGCCGCAGGCTAATTCCAAAACCAGAGGTTTTTGATTTGAAAACTGTTTTTGGCTCCAATTCCCTTTTAATGTTTTACCCTCTTCAAGTTCATGTACATTATTAAATGATGCAATCTCTGAATAGCGGCGTAATTTATCCTTGCCCATGCTTCTTCCTTATGCCTGCAAAAATAGTTTTATATTTGCCACTCAACAAAGAAACGAAGTGGAAAAAAATTCAAAAATATATATTGCCGGTCACCGTGGAATGGTAGGTTCTGCCATTTATCGTAAACTGCAAAAAGAAGGTTTTACAAATTTAATAACTCGTACATCTAAAGAACTTGATCTAAGAAATCAACAACAAGTAATTGAATTTTTTGAAACTGAAAAACCTGAATATGTGTTTCTTGCTGCTGCGAAAGTTGGTGGAATTGTAGCCAATAATACGTATCGTGCAGATTTTTTGTATGAAAACCTTGCCATTCAAAATAACGTTATTCATAATTCATATTTGAACGGCGTTAAAAAACTGATGTTTTTAGGATCCAGTTGCATATATCCAAAACTGGCTTCACAACCACTAAAGGAAGAGTATCTGTTAACAGGATTATTGGAACCAACTAATGAGCCTTATGCTATCGCAAAAATTGCAGGTATTAAAATGTGTGATGCCTATCGTGAGCAGTATAATTGCAATTTTATATCTGTAATGCCTACAAACCTTTATGGATATAATGATAATTATCATCCGCAAAACTCGCATGTTTTACCTGCTTTGATCCGTAAATTTCATGAAGCAAAAGTTGGAGATTTAGATACTGTAACAGTTTGGGGATCAGGAACACCTAAAAGAGAATTTTTATTTGCTGATGATTTAGCCGATGCCTGCTTTTTTTTGATGCAAACATACAATGAGCCCAACCTTATTAATATTGGAACAGGCGAAGACGTAACTATCAAAGAACTTGCTTTAGCTATTCAAAAAGCGGTTGGCTTTGAGGGTGATTTAGTTTTTGACTCCACAAAACCTGACGGAACTCCACGTAAATTAATGGATGTTTCAAAGCTTCATTCAAAAGGCTGGAAACATACTATTGAATTAGAAGATGGAATTAAGCTGGCTTACCAGGATTTTCTAAAAAATAATTCATAAAAATGCCCCCAGTAAGTGTCTAACTTTTGGGGGGCGCTCTATTTACGGGCTTATTCTTTTAATAGGTTTCGCTGTCGGGCGGAATGCCGTAATCGAAATTCTTTCCTTTTTTAGCTTTGGTCTTTGCTGCAGTTCCACGGATCCAGTCAGCGGCGTTATCTATCCAATGAGAAATAACATCTTTATTAACGTTAGTGGCAGCTTTTTGGGAAACTAAAGCAACTACTGATTTAACTAAAAATCCGGCACGACCGAAAACCATTTTATTTAACAAAACGGGTAATCCAATTCTAAATGCATTTGTAACCCAATCATGTTCGGGTTCAGCACTGTTTGAATTAGATTTTTCATGATCACCAAACCAGGAACTAACTTTGTGAAGTAATAAAGAAGGAATTCTGAACTTATCAGTTATTTTTTGAATATCCTGCTCAATAGCAGCTTCATGGTGGAATTTCTGAAGCTTCAAACGAAGTATTTCTGTACGCAAATCTTCAGTATTTTCAATCCTGCTTTTCATATATACTTTCGTTTCTTTCTTTTAACATTGACTTGATTATTTTATTGGCCAGTGGACGTTCGATACTATTCTTTTTAATGATCATAACAATCACAACTAAAAGAATGTAAACTCCGGTGATTATAAAAAATCCGGCATACGTATTTCCAATCAGTTCGCCGAGGTAGAAACCAAGGCCCATGCTTCCAAAGAAGAAAATCATCAGACCCAGAAAAACCAAAATTGCCCCTGAAACAATTCCCCCAACTGCACCGGAAGCTTTATCAGCAATCATTAACATTGCCAAATCCTTGCGGATTTGTAAATACTCTTTAATTTTACCGACAAGTCCGGGTTCTTCTTCCTGTTCTTTCATATAAAATTCTTACCGATTTTTACTTATGCCTGATTGAATGAGTTTTCTGCGCTATCAGAAGCTTTGTTGTAAGCTGTTTTAGCTTTACTCGCAACATTGTCTGCTTCTTCTTCAGCAGAAGAAAATTTAGATTTTACGTTAGAAACTACTTTATCTTTTAAATGTGATAAGTTGCTTAATTCGTCAGATGTTCTGTCTTTAATACTATCTGCAAGATTTTTTAAAGAGTCGTTTAATTTATCTCTTGTATCAGATCCTTTTTCTGGTGCAAATAAAATTCCTACAGCTACACCAGCTGCTAATCCTGCCAAAAGTGCAGCTAAAGTTTTTGAGTTATCATTCATGGTATTATTCTTTAAATAGGTTTAAATTCATCTGTTTAATTAATATACTATACAAATCAAATCCGCAAACTGTTTTTAGTTATTCATCTTCCTCTAGTTTTATCTTCTCTAAACGCTCTGAAGCAAGCTTGCTGGTTTCGTAAATCCGGATGGTTAAAATGAAATAGGAAAGTAAAATTGGTCCGAATACCAAACCCATAATTCCAAAAATTGGAATACCAATTAAAACTCCAATCACAGTGATGATCGGATGTGTATCAGATACCTTTTTAGCTATCATAAGCCTGATTACATTGTCAATATTTGTTATCACGATAAATCCAACCAATAATATGCCCCAGCCTGAAGTAGCATTTCCATTGGCAAGTTCTATAATGGCCGCTGGAACAAAAATGATTGGGGCTCCTACAACCGGAAGAAATGATAAAAAGGTTGCTATCACCCCCCAAAAAATTGGATCATTAATACCGAAAATAAAGAACATTAAACTAACCAGAGCTCCCTGCACTATAGCGATAAAACCTTGTCCCAAAACATTGGAATAAGTTGTATTTCTTAATTCAGTAGCAAATTTTAATGCATTCTGCTCTCTGAAAGGTGCATATTTCAGCAATCCTTTTTCAAAGGATTCCATCTGTACAAACATGAAATAAAGGAGAAAATACATTACAACCAAACCCAGGAATATATTTGCCGCACCACCTAACACAGATGGGAAAAGCTCACCGGCAAAATCAGTTGCTTTTTGAATTCCTTTATCTACCAGATCCGGCTGGTTAAATCTGGATCCTACAAAATCATCTATTTGAGAAATGATGACCTTAATTTTCATCGGGTCGCGGTTAAATTCCGACACCTTTTTGATCACCATAAAACTAAGCGTCAGAAATGGGACGACAATTACTATTAATGATGAAATAATTATTAAAACAGCAGCAAGCCATTTTTTTAAATTCCAGCGATTAATCAGGTGAAGATAAACCGGGCGTAGAATAGTATATAATACAATTGTGCTTAATATAGAACCGGCAATTGTTCGCAAAGAATAAATTACAAAGCAACCCAGTAAAATTAGAATAGCAAGTACAATGGTGTTGCGTTGCTTGTAACTATATATAGACATATAAACTCATTAGGATTTGTGATTGCAGGTTTAGTTTGATGGGGAGGCCGTAGCTACCATCATGCCAATTTATTAAAATCCTAATGAGAATGGAAAGATTGATTGAGTTTAGTAAAATTTATTTATAAACGTTTACTAAGTAACTTTTAAAGGATTTTTATAAACAAAATATCTTAACCAAGATTGATAGATTTCATTTTATTATAGAGTGTTTTACGATCTATATTTAGGATTTGAGCGGCTTTTGTTTTGTTAAACTTCACTTCTTTTAAAACACGAAGGATGGTTTCATATTCAGCTTCCATGGCAGCACTCTTTAAATGGCCTTTGCCGGTAGTTTCAAGAGTGTATTCATGTGTATTCATTACATTCTCAAAAGCTGATACTTTAGAGAATGTGCAGATTTCTAAAGGAAGCGTTTTCAATTGAATGATATCACCTTCACTCAGAAGCATTGCTCTGCGAATCACGTTCTTCATTTCACGAATATTTCCGGACCAGTTATAGGTTTTAAAACACTCAATAACTTCATCAGAAAAACCTTTAATATTTCTGTTTAGTTCAACATTTCCTTTTTCCAGGAAGCTGTAGGCAAACAACATTATATCATTATCACGTTCGCGTAAAGGGGGAAGCGTTATATTAAATTCATTAAACCGATGGTATAAATCTTCTCTGAATCGGCCGTTTTGAATTGCGTCTAAAAGATTTTCATTTGTTGCCACGATAATGCGGACATCCAGATCAATTTCTTTAGTGCTGCCAATTCTTTTTACTTTTCTTTCCTGAACGGTTCTTAATAATAAGGCTTGCAGATCGTAGGACAGATTTGCAACTTCATCCAAAAATAAAGTCCCACCGTTAGCCATTTCAAAATGACCAATTTTTGTAAACAAAGCGCCAGTAAAGGAACCTTTTTCATGACCGAAAAATTCACTTCCTGCCAGATCTTTGGTTAGAGAACCGCAATCCATTGCAATAAAAGGCTGATTTTTCCTGGGGCTTGCTAAATGAATACTTTTGGCAACTGATTCTTTTCCTGTACCACTTTCGCCAGTTAAAATTACGCTGTAATTTGTGGGAGCAACTAAATTTATTTGCCTGACAAGTTCTTTTGAAACACTGCTTTTGCCAACAATAAAATCATCGCCGGTAACCTTTGTAACAGCTTTCTCCGGTACTTCCTCTTTAGGTTCCGTATCTTTTTCTTTTGTTTTTTTCTTGTTTATTTTTTGTTGAGAATCAATAGCATTATGGATGGTTTTCAATATATCATCAGGATATAAGGGCTTGGTGATATAATCATAAGCTCCCATTTTAATAAGTTCAACAGCTAATTTAATATCAGAATAACCAGTAATAATAATTACGCTGGTATCCGGATAATTATCTTTTACTTTTCGTAAAATTTCGCGTCCATCTGTATCCTCCAATCTGTAATCACACAATACAAGTGAAAAATGTTGCTTAGATAGATGTTCAAATGCTGAGGTACCAGAGGTGGCAACCGTAACTTCAAAACCATTTCTAGATAGAAATGTGGATAAAAGTGTACCAATGTTTATTTCGTCATCAACAATTAAAATTTTATTCATTCCCACAGGTTGCAAAGTTTTCAATCACTGTATAATGTGTGATAAATATCACAGGCGTTTAAATATACAGCTTAAATTAATAGAAAATTATGTAATTTGATTTTCAGGTATTTAAAAATTAAATCTATTAAATATTTATTGTAAAAATTAATTATTTTTTAGTAAAATTTGCTTTTCTTTTATCCAGAAAAGCACTCACACCTTCTTTATAATCATCGGTACCAAAACAATTAGAAAATTCTGATATTTCCTCATCAAAACCGTTCACACCATTAGTTAAGCTGGCATTTACTGCTCTAATTGCAGAACCTACTGCTTTTGGTGATCTGCTCATAATTTTTTGCATCAGTTCATCTGCTTTTTGCATCAGTTCTTCTGATGGAACGCTATAATTAACCAAACCTATTCGGTAAGCTTCGTCGGCAGTGATCATATCTGCGGTTAAAATCATCTCTAAAGATTTTCCCTTTCCAACTAGTTGTGTTAATCTTTGCGTACCTCCATAGCCAGGTATTAATCCCAAGCTTACTTCTGGTAAACCCATTTTTGCATTTTCTGATGCAACACGTAAATGACAGGCAAGTGCTAGTTCTAATCCACCTCCCAGAGCGAAACCATTAATAGCCGCGATAACAGGCTTTTCGCTGTTTTGGATTACATCAAAAACCTTAGTCTGACCTTCGCGTGCTAAATTTCTGCCTTCATCAATTGAAAAATCAGAAAACTCGGCTATATCTGCTCCGGCAATAAATGCCTTTGGTCCGGCACCGGTAATAATTATTCCACCAACCTCTTCATTATGAAATGAATCTGTTATGGCGAAGTGTAATTCTCCTAAGGTTTCTTTGTTAAGGGCATTTAATTTGCTTTCGCGATTTATGGTAATATAAAGTATGCCTTCTTTAATTTTTAGCAACAGGTTTTGATAGGTCATATTTGAAAAATTAAATTTACTGGAATTGAATAGGGGTTTTTAATTTTAAAAGTTCCGGTTTTCTTTTACCCAATCGCTGATATAATTTACAATATCTGTTGTATGAGTTCCCGGAGCAAAAAGTTTCCCTACACCCATTTTATTAAGTGTGTTCATGTCTTCATCCGGAATTATTCCTCCTCCGGTTAATAAAACATCGTTTAAACCTTTGGCTTCCATAAATTGAATAATTTTTGGAAAAACTGTCATGTGCGCTCCCGATAATATTGAAACTCCAATAGCGTCAACATCTTCCTGAAGTGCGGTATTTACAACCATTTCTGGTGTTTGTCGCAATCCGGTATAAATAACTTCCATGCCGGCATCCCGTAAGGAAGTAGCAATTATTTTTGCTCCACGGTCATGCCCGTCAAGTCCAACCTTGGCTACAAGTACACGTATTGGGCGTTTAAAGTCTAAACTCATAAGCTGTAAAAGTAATAAGAAAAATGGATTTGGTCTTTCAGGTCAGATTCTTATTGAATTGAAATCTGCGTGACTAAATTTATTACTTTTGCAAACTGCTTTTTATTGCAGAAAGAATTTATGAGCGAAGAGAAATCATTAAACTTTATTGAAGAGATAATTGAGGAGGATATTAAAGCTGGGAAACATGATGGGCGTGTTTTAACTCGTTTTCCGCCAGAGCCAAATGGTTATTTGCATATTGGACATGCTAAATCAATATGTTTAAATTTTGGGTTGGCCCAAAAATACAACGGACTAACCAACCTTCGTTTTGACGATACCAATCCGCATACAGAAGATACAGAATATGTTGATAGTATTCGTCATGATATACACTGGCTAGGATTTGAATGGAATAAAGAGCTATATTCTTCAGACTATTTTCCACAGCTTTATGATTTTGCGATAACTCTAATTAAAACAGGTTTGGCTTATGTTGATGATAATACCGCTGAAGAGATCGCGAAAGCCAAAGGAACTCCCACAACTCCCGGTACGCCAACAATCTACAGGAGCCGAAGCGTTGAAGAAAATCTTCAATTATTTGAAGGTATGAAAGAAGGAAAATTTCCGGATGGATCTAAAGTTTTAAGAGCAAAAATAGATCTGGAATCTTCTAATATGCATATGCGTGATCCTATTATTTATCGAATTAAGCATGCTCATCACCATCGTACCGGAGACGAATGGTGTATTTATCCGATGTATGATTTTGCGCATGGGCAAAGTGATTCTATTGAAAAAATAACTCACTCTGTTTGTACGCTGGAGTTTATTCCTCACAGACCGCTATATGACTGGTTTATTGATCAATTAGAAATTTATCCATCAAAACAATATGAATTTGCTCGTTTAAATCTCAATTACACGGTAATGAGTAAGCGCAAATTGTTGCAATTAGTTAATGAAAAACATGTAAGTGGCTGGGATGATCCGAGAATGCCAACAATAAGTGGCTTGCGCCGCAGAGGTTTTACACCCTATTCTATTCGTAATTTTTGCGAACGAATTGGTGTTGCCAAACGCGAGAATATTATTGATTTCGGTTTGCTTGAATTTTGCCTTCGCGAAGATTTGAATAAAACTGCCTGGCGCAGAATGGCGGTTTTGGATCCAATTAAATTAATTATAACTAATTATCCGGAAGGAAAAACGGAAGTATTAACAGGTGAAAATAATCAGGAAGCTGAAGGTGGCGATGGAAGTCGCGAAATTCCTTTTACTTCTGAATTGTGGATTGAGCGGGAAGATTTTATGGAAATTCCTCCAAAAAAATTCTTCAGGCTTGGTGTGGGTTTAAGCGTGCGTTTAAAACATGCTTACATTGTAACCTGTACAGATTTTCAGAAAGATGAACAGGGGAATATTACAGAAGTACATTGCACCTACAATTCTGATTCAAAAAGTGGTAGCGATACAAGTGGAATCAGTGTAAAAGGAACAATTCATTGGGTTTCTGTTGAAAATGCAAAATCGGCAGAAATAAGATTATATGATCGATTATTTAAGGTAGAAAATCCGGCTTCCGAAGAAGGAGATTTTAAAGAATATATCAATCCGGAGAGCTTAAAGATTTTGCCAAAAGCATTTATTGAGCCAGATCTGGTTAATGCAGTACCAGGTAAAGCGTATCAATTTATCAGAAAAGGATATTTTACTTTAGATACTGATTCTACAACAGAACACCTAGTATTTAACCGTACGGTCACGCTAAAAGATGCATGGGCAAAAGAGTCGAAAAAGAATTGAGGGAATATTGAAAAGCATGTGAAAACATGCTTTTCTGTTTTATAAATACTTCTGATATAGATTGTATAAAACCTGCTTATCGTATTCATTAAGCATCGGACTTAAATCATTTTGAATAAAATGAAGTTTAAAAGATTGGATGGCATAATCCATGTTTGTAACATCGTAGCCAATAATTCGTAAAGCTTCCTTTGGATTAAAATTTCCAGGTACTGAATCTAAAATAGCATCCGGCCACAAGCCAAATCCTTTTTCTGATAATTCTTTCCAGGGAAAATTAGAGTTTGGATCTACTTTCCTGCCCGGAGCAATATCAGAATGACCAATAAAGTTGGCGGTAGGAATACTATATTTTAGTTTTATATCTGCTAGAACTTTAATCAGACTAGCGATTTGTGGTTCTGAAAAATCGACATAACCATTATTATCGAGCTCAATTCCAATAGAAGATGAGTTAATATCTGTTGTATTTCCCCATTTACTTACTCCTCCGTGCCATGCCCTTAAATAATCATTTAGCATGTGATATATTTTACCGTCTTTGCCTATAACATAATGAGCGCTAACCTGCGTTTTAGGCATTGTAAAAGTTTTCAAAGTTTGTTCTGTAGAATTTTGAGCCGTATGATGTATTATTACGTAATTAGGTTTTCTCAAACCAAAGTTGGTTGTTCCCGCCCAATCATTGTTATTGCTATCTAAAGGCGTTTGGCTTAAAGTTTTAGCTAAAGTCTTGCTCTGGCTTTTATACATCTTATTTGTAATTGAATAAGGGTTTGATGCACATGCTGAAAGAAGACTGCTTATAAGCGTGCTTGCCAGGAAAATATTTTTTATTAATTTCATTTATTAATTCAGATTTGCTTAAACATACAAATTTTGAAAGGTAAGTAGAATTCAAATCTCTCTCTTTTAGGCTAGTTAATTATGTAACAATTAAGTTAAAATCTTAAGTATGTAAATCTCAAATTATAACCTCTGCGTAAGTTTTTATCATTAGATATGAATTTATTAATAATCTTTCAAGAGTAATCCTTTAATATTTATTAATATTTCAAAATTATTTCAAACTATGGATAAAAGTTTACCAGGATCCCCAAGTCGTTTGCATTATCTGGACTGGCTTAGAGTACTGGCATTTACAATATTAATAATAAGTAACAGTGCCAGAGTGTTTGGAACAGATCATTGGTGGATGAAAAATTCGCAAACGTCTCCACTCATTGATCATGTGCTGCTATTTGTGGGACAATGGAGGATGCCTCTTTTGTTCTTGATATCTGGCTCTACTATAGCGATTGTTTTAAAAAGAAAAAAACTAAATAGTTTTTTAGAAGACAGAGTTATCCGGATTTTGATTCCCCTCTTTGTAGGCATGTTATTAGTTATTCCTGTGCAGATTTATTTTATCTGGTTGAGTGAAGGTTATAATTATAGTTTTATACAGTTTTATTCTGGATTATTAGAGTTAAAATGGTTTCCAAATGGAAATTTACACTGGTTACATCTGTGGTATCTGGCTTTTATATTTTTTTATACATTAGCTTTAATCCCATTTATATCACTCATCAGATCAGATGATTCACAGAAATTCCTCGCTTATATAAGTAAAGGATTAGAGCATCCTGTGTTATTTTTTATGCTTGTAGTTATTTTCCAAATTCTCTTTTATATTTTTAATACCACTATGCCGGGAAGTAATTTAACGCAGCTTGCATTTAATTTTTCATTTTTTGCCTTTGGAGTTTTCTTCTTAACCCGACGAAATTTAATTTATACCATTCAGAAAAACAGGACATACAATTTTGTAACAGGGATTGCCTTTAGTATATTTTTATACCTCTTTTTCTGGTCAGAAAGAGGAAATGGATCTTCATTTTTTAATTCAGGATTGCCTAGTGAGATAGATATGAAGGTTAACTTAATACTTTCTACCATTAACAGATGGCTATGGCTTTTAACCATTCTCGGTTATGCAAGTAAATATTTAAATTTTAGTCATAAAGCATTAAATTATGCTAATACGGCAGTTTATCCTTTTTACATCTTAAATCAAACAGTAATTGTTATACTGGCATATTACGTAGTGCAGTTCGATATATCGATCTTTTTCAAGTTCCTGATCATATTATCTGGAACTTTCATATCAATTGGTATTTTCTATGAATTTGTGATAAAAAGAACCTTTTTAACAAAGCTAATTTTTGGTTTGAAAACCAATCTTGAAATCATTAATCCAATTCTTAAATCTTCGAAGGTAATCCTAGAATACAGCTTTCAAAAATTGTATTCAAAAAATAAGACCGACGATATTAATTGAACTTCTGACAGAGTCTTTAAATTTATTATTCGTAAATTAATATTGTCTTAGCCGAATTTATTTTATAAGATTCTTCACTTTCTGTTAAAGTTCTGCCGTCGGCTTAATAACTATTAAAGAGTTGGGCTTATGCAAAAGTCATCAACATTAACCTGGATAATTGTTTCGCTTGTTGGCTTTATTCTATTTTTAGCCTTTTTTTATATTCTGATAAATTACAGCAAGCAAATCACTATTAGTACACCGGTATACTTTTTTCTGGTAGTAATTATAGCTCTTATTTCCACGGCTTTTTTATCTGGCGCAATGAAATCGGTTGCTCGATATAATGCAACGTCTAAATCTAGAACCCTTTATTTATCAGGACCTGCAGTTATTTTTTTTATTATCATTTATTTGGGATATAAATACCGGCCAGAAACAGTTAAATCTAATTCCCCTCTCAGTTTGTCAGTACTATTTAAAGGGCCTGAAGGTTCGCAGGACTTAGTAATTGAGGGACAGGTGAACGTTCGAATTGCGGAATTTAGTGGTACCAAAAAAATTGATAATGAAAGTTCTGCCCTTTTTACTGGCATCAATCCGGAATATAAAGGCCATAAAATTGATCTTTCTGCAAAAGTTCCAGGCTATAATCTGGTAAATAATAAAGATTTTTCTTTAAGTGATTCCGGAAGTTTTACAAATCTCACCATCATCCTGGTAAAGAAATTAGATTCTATTTCGGTTAGTGGCAACGTTATTAAACTGCCAGAAAGAATAGGTGTTTCGGGAGCATTAATTCACTTTCAAGGCGTTTCTAAAGCATATCTTACAGATAGTATTGGGAACTTTTCAGCTGTTCTGCCATTTAAATCAGGCGATGAAACCCGCATCATTGTGAGTAAAGGCAACCGGGAAGTTTATAATAGTTTAAGAACCATAAGCGAAAAAGATTTTTTAAGTATTCCGGCTAATTGATATTGAAATGTTTAAATATTATTTGCTGTTTCTTTTTTGTTTTCTGACTTTAAGAAGTAATAGTCAGACGACAACTTATAAATTCCGCGTCAGGTATGCAAATTATACTGCATTAGCGAATACAAAGTTCCTGATTAACGGGCAACAGTTAGTAACCGATCCACAGGGAATTATCAGTATAAGTATTCCTAACCAAATTACGTTCGCAAATATTGGGAGCGTAAACCCTCAGCTATATAAAATAGATTATCCTATGGAAGGTCGTGCTAATCTTCCTAAAGATAATTCTGTATTCGCTGATATTTTTGTATCCAAACCCGGACCGGATCTTGGCAAAATGGTAATCAGAGAAATAAGCCGGATGAATGCCAATTCAGATGCTTTGCTTGTTAAAAAGCTGCAGGAAGAAACGCGACGTGGGTACGATTCAATTGTTCAGTTGCTAAGCAGTAAAAATGAAATCGATGAAAAAATGCTGGCCAAAGGAAGAATGGAATTTTACCCATTAATTTCCAGTGCTTTAAATCAATATTTAAATGAAGCTCGTGATGCAAATGATGCTTTTATTACGATCAATAAATCTTTAGATAATGGTGGCGCCTTTAGACAATTTGCGAATTCAATATTAAGTTACAATGAAATTTACGAATTGCTCAATGGCAACAAAAATGCTTATGAACAGGCCATAAACACATATTGGAATAGCAAAGAACTGTCATTGAAATTTTCTAATCTGATGGATTTTACTCTTGAAGATATACATAAACCTTATTTTTTGGAGATAAATTATACTTTCCTCGACCGGATTTATCAGTACAATGCAGAACAAAATAAGTCCAGAAAAAAAGAGCTTGGCAAAACATTAAGCGCAGATATTTCGCAACATTCAGCATCCCTTTCCCGCCGTTTAAATATTTTGGGAGAGCGGATTGCAAGTTTTAACACACTCCTCAATAATAATGCAACAGTTGGTAACTAATTGCTAAACACCGTTCATCTATTATTTAATTAAATACAGTTCTTAAACATTAAACAGTTATAAATTAATAATTATGAAAAAGATATTTTTAGTTAAGGCATGCTTGTTATTCCTTTTAATAAGCAGCTGCGGAACAAGTGGTGGAGGAATAGCTGATTTATTTATTCCCAATTTTTCAAATCTCTGGGCAAGTTCAAGAGGGACCAATTTTCAATTCGTTCCAAATGCCAGCAATGTTCCATCAGGAACTTTAACGGGAGATGAAGACGGTATTCCTTTTACAGGATCGTTTAATAGTTATAAAGTAGAGTTTACCTTTACTAGCGGAGCAGAGAACGGAGTAAAATATAGCGGCAAGATCATTAAAGACTCAGACCCGGTCAAAATGGAGTTAACTGGAACAAATAATGTTCAGTTAACTCTGGTTAAAAATTAAATTTATGTGATTGATTTCTGTTTTAACGAAAACAACTGTATCACCCTCTCCTGAATTTTGTACTATATTTAACGTTCTAAAAAATCAGGATAATATGAACAGTCAATTAAAAAATATTCTAATTCTGGGATTAGGTATTGGCGCAAGTAGTTTAAACTCTTGTACAACTAATACATCTCAACAAACAATTACTGCAGGGACTGATACAACAGACTCGATGCAAAACTATGTTTCCAAACGCCTTCCTATTTATGAAAAGGTAAAACTGACTGCAGATATGCAATCGCTCACCGAGAACGAGCGTAAAATGATCCCCTTGCTAATTCAGGCAGCTCAGGTGATGGATGAACTTTTCTGGAAGCAAGCTTATCCTCAAAAGGATAGTTTAATGAATGCCGTAAAAGATGAAAAAACAAAGGAATTTATAACTATTAATTATGGTCCATGGGACCGGTTAAATGGAGATAAACCATTTGTAGAAGGTGTTGGTCCGAAACCGGAAGGTGCGGGTTTTTATCCTCTCGGGATGACCAAAGAGGAGCTAGAGAAATCTGATGTAAAAGATAAAAAAGGCCAGTATTCTGTAATCCGCAGAAATGCATCGGGTAAATTGGAGTCAATTCCTTATCATGTAGAATATAAAGCTGAACTTGAAAAAGCTTCCGAGTTTTTAAAACAAGCGGCAGAATTAGCAGACGATCCGGGATTGAAAAAATATTTAAACCTACGTGCCGAAGCTCTTACTACCAGTAACTATACAGCCAGTGATTATGCCTGGATGGACATGAAAAACAATGGTATTGATATCATTATTGGCCCAATAGAAAATTATGAAGACAAGCTTTTCAGTGCACGATCGTCTTTTGAATCTTACGTTTTAGTAAAAGACAGAGAATGGAGCAAACGCCTGGCTAAATACGTGACTATGCTTCCTGAATTGCAAAAAGGACTTCCAGTTGATGCAAAATATAAAGCCGAAAAACCGGGAACAGATTCAGATTTAAATGCCTATGATATTGTTTATTATGGCGGAGATTGCAATGCGGGATCCAAAACAATTGCCGTTAACCTTCCAAATGATGAGGAAATTCAGCAGAAAAAAGGAACACGTCGTTCTCAGCTAAAAAATGCAATGCGTGCAAAATTTGATAAAATCCTGGTACCAATTGCTAATGAATTAATAGATAAAGATCAGCAGCAATATATAAAGTTCGATGCTTTCTTTTCAAATGTTATGTTTCATGAGGTTGCTCACGGTTTAGGGATTAAATCTACTGTGAACGGAAAAGGATATGTGCGTGCTGCTTTGGCCGAGCAAAACTCATGGCTGGAAGAAGCAAAAGCAGATATTTTAGGATTATATATGGTTACAAGTTTGCTTAAAAAGGGCGAATTAACCGGAGATATAAAAGACTATTATACCACTTTTATGGCTGGTATATTACGTTCTGTTCGCTTTGGAGCTGCAAGTGCTCACGGAAAAGCAAACATGCAGGCATTTAATTTCTTTAAGGAAAAAGGAGCGTTTAAGCGTTCTGAAAACGGAACTTATAAAGTTGATTTCGAAAAGTTTGCTGTCGCGATGAATGATTTAAGTAAAGTAATTTTAACTCTTCAGGGAAATGGAGATAAGGCAGCTGTTGAAAAAGCGCAGAATGAGTATGCCATTATTCCCGCTCAATTAAAATCTGATCTTGATCGCCTGGCGCAAAAAGGAATTCCTGTTGATGTTGTTTTTGAACAGGGTGTAAATGTTTTAGGATTTAAATAATTGTATTTTTTAAATTGAATGCCTTCTCATTTAATTTATGAGAAGGCTTTTTTGTGAAACAGAGATTTGAAATATAGATTAATTGTCCTCTCTATTGTCTTTTTTGCTTAGAACTCTTTTTTTTCGAAGACTGGGAAAACTCATGGGACTTTTATCCGGAAGATCGTCACCTAAAAGAACGCCCCATTGTTTAAACATTTCTGTTCTGTCAAAAATTATTTTCAAAACAGCAATTATTGGTAGTGCTAGAAACATACCCGAAATTCCAGCCAGTGAACCGCCAATAAAAACTCCAATGATAGCACTTAAAGCATTTATTTTAACCTGAGAACCCACTATTCGTGGCATCAGAATATTATTATCTAAAAACTGAACAAGTGCAATTGTTCCCAAAACCGTTACTATAGGCCAAAGTTCTTGTGAAGTAGACAAGGTTAGCATTACCCCGATCAGGTTTCCAAATAGTGCACCAATGTATGGGATCAGGTTTAATAGTGCAAAAATTACTCCTATCAGCAAAGCATGTTTAATACCTATCAGCATTAGAATCCCGCCAAGGAGTACGGTGATATAAGTTATTTGAATCAATAAACCAACCAGATAATGTTTGATCATGATTTCAGTTTCCCCTAAACTTTCTTCAACTCCTTTATGTGTGCCGGGTTCAAACCACATAAAAATAAACCGGAGCAATAGATTTTTATAGTAGAGCATTAAATAAATGTAAATGGGAAGCAAACCAAAAAATATAAAAATGCCGGTTAATGAACCAAGCGCACCCGATAATATATTTCCGGTAGAGCTCAACAACTTATTGCTCTGCTGGTTCAAAAGTTTTACCTGCTCTGCAGTGGAATAATCAAATCGATTGTTGATCCAGGAACTTAGTGAAGTTAAATGTGCATTTATATTTTTTTTTATTTGGGGGAAATCATGAACTAAAACACTTATTTGGGATGAAAAAAACCAGACAAGTCCTGCAACAACCAATAATAAAAGTAAAATTGGTAATAGAATAGAAAGAGATTCAGGGAATTTTTTTCGTTTAAAGAATCGATATATCGGCAATAACATGATACTGATAAAAAAAGCCAGTAAAATAGGCATAATGATATTGTTGCCAATTACAAATAATGCTCCGACTAAAAACAATCCTAATAATTCTATAGAACGTTTAACCGTGATAGGTAATTCTTTCATCCATTTAATTTGCTGATATTTTATTAAGTATAAAACAGATAATGTGTTTTAAATTTTAATTAAAACTTTAGATTTAATTTTTTGATGCATATTTAATTCTTCAATTTGTTTAAAATATTTTGAAGGAAGAATCAGATACCTTAAAAATTTATCGAGAGATAAAAATTTGCTGAATTTATATACCAAAAGTATGAATTTAAGCCAGGAGTGATTTCCATAATTCAGTTTGTGTTTGACCCCGTCTGGTAGTACCAAAATTTGAGATTCCAGTAAAATTTTGTAGCGAATAAAACCCAGATGTTTTTTGTATTGCTTAAACAGATCTATCGTAAATTCGCTTTTTTGAAGATCATTTTCCAGGTGAGAATCTCTCATTTCAATCCATGAATTAAAATTTTGAGGTAATCCGATTAAATTCATTCCCTGACCAACTTTTAAAAATACTTCAAAAACCTCTTGTTTTTCGCTGTAGGTTAATGTTCTTGCCAGCAATTCAAAGGATCTGA
This sequence comes from Sphingobacteriales bacterium, assembly GCA_038204935.1. GTDB lineage: Bacteria > Bacteroidota > Bacteroidia > Sphingobacteriales > Sphingobacteriaceae > Daejeonella. Next base: position 77,083 of record JBBRCI010000002.1, read on the forward strand.
TGGAGTAATCAATTAGCATAAAAAGTACATCGCGATAAGCCCAATCCGGAATTTTAGAATCCCGGCTTTTTTCTAAGGCCTGATGAATGGCTGTAATTTTATCAATGGCCGCGGTTGCATCTTTTTTGTTAGAAAATACAATTAACCTGGCGTATTCTACAGTTGAGAATAATCTGCCCAATGGATCGGCAGGAAGTTTACCGGTGTAATAAAGCCAGTCAACTGCTTTGTTTAAAGCAAATTCGGCAGAAGCACCTGCAAAAATAAAGAGAATTACATCTGCATTTCCCCAAATTTCCCGCACAACTGAATCTTTTCTGACAAAGAGTTCCATATTGTTTAACGTACGAAAATTTGTTTGTTAATTATGAAAGAATTTTAATTGTTCAAAAGCTTAACACAGTAAGGTATTTCTATAATTTTGCGTTTAAATTTAAACGAATGTCTGAATACAAACTTTTTATGATTCTAATTGGCTGTACGCCTGAAGGGCGCAATACAGAGCAGCATGATATGTTTTTTAGTATCGCCAAAAACATGACTGAATTACTTCCACAAATTGAGGCTTTCTGGCCGGAAGCAAAAGGCGAAATGCATGTAGATGCCTGGCGTGAAGTAAACAGGGTTGGTAATCTTAAGGTGAATGTAATCCCCAAAACCGAATCCTCTGCAGATAAAAATGCGAATCTATATTTTATCAACTTGGGTGGATACAAGAAAGACGAATTCGATGAATTTCATTATAAAATGATTATTGCTGCCGGTAATAAGGCTGATGCAATTAAACAGGCAAAAGAAACTGCTTTTTATAAACATGTTACTTTTGAAGGTGCAAAATCTCATATTGACGATAAATTTGGGGTTGATGTTGATGACATTCATCAAATAGGAGATATTTTGCCCAAAGAGGTTAAATCTAAATTCAGGCTTTCTTTAGAAGAAACAACAGAAGTTCTAGAAGATGAAATTCATTTAGGTTATTTTAAACTAAACAGCTTCAGATAATTTATTAAGTAATTTTTTTTAATCTTTAAATGTAAATAAATTTGTTTTTCGATTACCGACTAATCATTTTTTGTATTGGCAGGATATATGCGATACCAATTTAAATAACTCTATTAATTATGAAAAGATTAGTTTATTCAATAGCTGTATTATTTGCAGCAATGACTGTAATAACAGCATGTTCGAGTACAAAAATGGCTACTACAGATTCTTTCAGCCGCGGAAAAATTTCCGGTAACTGGATGCTTAATAGTATTACTTATGATGGAATTGTAGAAAATGCAGTACAAACTGTATTTGATCAGGGTCCCGTTTCTGATTTTCAGGGTAGCACATGGAGATTAACCAATAGCGGAAAAGGAACTTACTCACTAACTAACGGAGCAGTTCAACCAATTTTTTGGTCTTATAATGAAAACGGTGGAACACCGACTTTCCAATTTAAAAAATTGAATGATGGTGATAAAGCTAAAAATGTAGATGTAGGTTATAAATTAGTCGTAGCATCTGCAGACGGAGCAAATTTAACTTTAAAAGCTCCTATTAACTATGATGGCAGAACAGGCTATGTAGTTTATAACTTCGCGAAACAATAAAATTTAATCAAATTTTATGTCATCAAAAGAGCCCGGAATTTTCCGGGCTCTTTTGGTTTAAGTTTGCCTTAATATTTAAAATAATAAATTGCTGCTTATTTCTTTGTTCACCGTAATATAACCCGGATATGGAACCAATTTACTTCCAACTTCAAGCATGGGTTTAATTTTTAAAGTAACAATACCTTTTTTCTCTGGTCCGCCAATAGCTTTACTGCCCTTCACAAAATCAATCAGATCTTTCATCGTTTTTCCATTAGAAAGAATCTGGTAAATATTACCTTTCACATTTACCGGGACCTGAGTAGTTTCTCCAGGTTCAACAGTTACTTTCTGGTCTACTGTTCCATTGGCTAGCTCTTGGTCTTTTAGAAGCACTATATATTCAAACTGATTAATAGATGCAGTATTATTTCCGGGGTTTTTGATCTGTAAATTAATTTTTGCCTTAAACGGGATATCTTGGCGCATATAAGCTATGGCCAGTTCGGGCATATTGTTGATGTCAATAGTTCGATTGGCTAGTAATTTATTTACATCTTTTCCGGCCACGAAAACACTATCTGCAGAAACGATTTCATACGTGCAATTTTGTAGTGCACTAACCTGCTTTGCCTGGTTATTAATATTGCATGACGACAGAATTACTGCGGCACAAATTAGCGAGAGAATTTTATTCATAAGGTATTAAACGTGATATTTTTAGTGATGTTTCCCGAAGGTTTAAAGATTACCATGCAATGTTTATCGTAACCATTGTGCAAAAAAAAACCCGCATATTCTGCAGGCATAGATAAACATATTAGTGAAGCTGAACTCGTTCATGTTTGGAACTTTTATCAATTAGTTTAGCAACGGCAGCCGCAATTAATCCGCCAACCAAATAATATCCAACCGTCATAATTTGGGTTTTATGAGTTTTATTGGTGGGTTTAGATTTTAATCCCAATTGTTTCGGGGCAATTACAGAACCAAATCCTCCTGTAATTCCTAAAATTAAACCTTTAGAAAGTGCCTTTTTAACGCCCCCTTTTCCGCCGGCCATACTAAAAAACATAGCGTTGCTTAGCAAATCCCCAACCAGTGAATACTTATACAAAGCTTTCTTGTCAGGAACTTTCTGATCTGTTTTTTCTAATCCGGTAGCTAACGCATCCATAGCCAAATGGTCCATTCTCGGAGCATCCGGATCATATTGTTTTATTATTTCATGAAGCAGAGTTACCGCAATTGCACCTGCTAAACCACCTGCTAATGAGGATAAAACTTTCATAAGTAATTTTTATTTTTGAGTGAACAATTCAGCTGCATTTACAATGCAAGCGCTTTTTAGATTGATAATAAGAAATATCTCTTATTTGTTTGAATCAAAATCAAAGAAAAATACTTCTTAATTTTTGTTACTTATAATGCTTTCGGGGAAAATTAAAGTAAATCTGGTAGAAACTCCGGGCTCAGAAAATGCAGAAATCTCTATCTGATGATAATCTGCTATACTTTTAACTATTGATAAGCCAAGACCATAACCAGAAGTTTCTCCGCCGCCAACTTTTCTGAAGCGATTAAATATAGCATCGATATCTTCTTTGGCAATTCCAATTCCCGTATCCTCAACAATTAACTGATAGGGATTTCCTCTTTCTTCCCGAATGAAAATTCGGCCATTATCTTTATTATACTTTATAGCATTATTTACAAGATTGTAAATGAGTTGAAAAATTAAATCCCGGTTAATGTTTTTCCAATTTGTTGCAGCATCAATATCAATGTTAAATGTAATATTTCGCTCCTCCATTCGATGCGATATTTCCCCTTCAACAGAATTAAAAAGATCTTTTACGTTGTAAGTTTCCGATCGTGCAAACTGAGCGTTCTCAATTCTTGAAATCAGCAAAAGCGAACGAACAATTTTCTTTAATCTGTTTAAAGTTCGCTGCATGTCAATCAACCTTTCCTGCAACAATTCATCTAATTGAGAATCGTCCATTAAATTCTCAATCTTATTTTGCAATATGCTAATAGGCGTCATTAATTCATGTGATGCATTTGCGGTAAATTCTCTTTCTTTTTCAAAGGCATCATGAATTTGATCCATCAATAAAATCAATGAATTATCAAGATATTTAAAATCAGAAGTGGACGTTTTAACGGGTGGAATGTTATCCCGAAAAGGAAATTTTCGGTTTAATAATTTACTCTTAATAATTTTACCCAGAGGCTGTAAAAGAAATCGGGTAAACACCAGATCCGTAATTAATGTTAAAATAATTAGCGTTATTAATACGTAAGATGCAATGCGTTGCAGAGGTTTATTATACTGACTAATTGTTGCGGTGCTTTTGCCTATTTCGAGTAAATATTGCTGATTATTGGTTTTAAAAGAATGCATTAACAATCTGTATTTTAAAGTATCAGCTTCAATTATACGCTGTGAATTTTCTATAGTATCAATCAGAAAATTTTCATCTATTGCCTCAAGGGCGATGTATTCCTCTTTCAAAAGGGTATAACTTCCGTAAGATTCCGCTCCTTGCAAATAATAATCAATCCCGTTTTTTTTAATTACTTCAAGTACTTTTTGCTTTTGTTGTATGAGATAATTATTAGTGTATTCTGAAGCGATTTGTTCAACCAGAAAAGGCAAACTCAAAACAAATAATAAAACAATTATCAATTTTGAGGAAGTAATGAAAAGAGTGAGTTTGGTTAATAATTTCACGATTGTTTTTTGACCTTATAACCAACACCGCGTACTGTTTCAAGCCAATCTACTGTTGCAAATTTTCCTAATTTTTTGCGGATGTTTTTAATATGCACATCAATGTAATTTGAGTCGCAATCATCATCAGAAAAGCTTCCCCAAATATGTTCACTTAATTGCATTCTGGATAAAACACGATTTTTATGCAGCAGCATGTAACTTAAAAGATCAAATTCTTTTCGTGTTAACTCTACTTCATTATTTGCATTAGAAACTGTTCGTTTTTGCAGGTCAATTTCAAATTCTCCTATTGGGATACTTTCGTTTTTTATGCCAAATTTACGTCGTGCAATTGCATGCATTCTCGAGTGTAATTCCGGAAGTGAAAATGGTTTAGGAAGATAATCATCGGCACCTAAATCAAGACCTTTTATACGATCTTCAATATTTCCTCTGGCAGTTAGAATTACATATGCAGCATCCGGATTTAGCTTCTTTGCTTTTTCAAGTAAAATCAAGCCATCTGTATCGGGTAAACCCAAATCCAAAAGAATAAAATCGTAAAGATTCAAGTCAAGCATTTCTAATGCTTTTTTACCGTTGTGAGCTAAATCGCAAAGGTAAAAAGCTTTTTTAAGAAAGGCTTCCACTTCAAATGCCAGTGTTTTTTCGTCTTCAATAATCAGTACTTTCAAAACATTGTTTTAAAACATGTAATAAAAACTCAAGTTAAAAATAGAAACCGGTTTATTGCTTGCTTCTACTACATTTTTGTTGGCTAAACTAGCTTGGTAACTAGCTTCAATAGTATAATTGGAACGATTATATGCAAGAGGTAAAGTAAATGTATATGCCAGCACATCAAAACTGGTAGATACTACAGTTGTAGTAGTTGGCTCAGGCTGCTGACCCGGAAATAACGGATCTAACAATTTTTTCCTTTTCTTTTGTTCTGTAGTATAAGTTTCATAAAAATGTTGTGTTCCGGCAGAAACCGTAATTCCGGGCTCAATTGATATAAAATCTTTTTCTTTATTAATACTGCCAATGCTGATCAATTTTGAATTTGTAAAGGATAAAAATGCATCGCTTTGCGTACCAAATGCATAATTACCACTTAAATTACTCTTAAATATATGATCAAATGTTAAATCTGCATTCAGATTATTTTCATTTGCAGTTTGTAAAAGCGGTGAATTTGCCTGGAAGAAAGATCTGGAATAACTCATACTTCCATCCAAATTTTTAGCCAGATTAAATCCATAACCTGCAGAAAGATCTACCGATGCTATACCATCTGAACTATTCAACAATTTTAAAGCGCTTGCAGAAATATAAAAACCGCTTTTAAGTTTATAAGCTCCGTATGATAAAACATAAGGCAATTTCTCTGCGGTTGTTTGTCCGTAATAATTAACTGTGTTTCCATAAATGGCAGCTAATGTTAAAGATGCTTTAGCGCTTGAATCTTGTTGGGCAAAAACAGACGTAGAAAGTCCGCAACATATAAGTAGTGTTGTGTAAAGTTGTTTCATACGGGTTATACTGAAATTCGGTTTAGAGGGTTTTGCGAATTAAACCTATCGGACGTTTAATTATTGGTTTAATTTTTACTGGGGTTTTAATTTTAATCTTTGCACCTACGGCAACTGGTTTAACCTGACGACGGGATTTTGGAACTTCTTTTATTTCCGGTTTTTTGGGATCTTCTTTTTTGTCTTCTCTTTTTTTCTCTACATCCTTTGGCTTTTTCTGAGTAGAATCTATCGGAGTAAAAGTGGTTAAAGAAGCATATTTTTTTAGTTCAATTTTGGAATTTTTAGCTGATGCCAGAAAAGGCAAAAGTAAACTCCAAAAGGAAATAAATAAGATGCGGAAAATTGTGTTGTTGTTCATTATCAATGCAAATTAAAGAAAGTTTGCCTCCTTACAGAGGCAAACTTCTAAAAAAAAACTATATATATGGAAGCCGATTAATGATTGCCAAGTCCAAGGCCGGCGGAACCGTGAACTTTTGCCCCAACTTTAGGGCGGCTAAGTTTAACATCTGCACCAGCTTTGGCGCCGGTTTTAACTTTTACAGGACGATTAGCTTTATCGGCCTTTCTGCTTGCTTTTGCACTTGCTCTGGCTTCTGCAGAAATTACTTTCCCTTCTTTATCTTTACGTTCTGCTTTCAGCTCCTCTTTTTCTTCACGAGCTTTGTCTTTAACTTCATTGATATTTTCTTTACGAACTTCAATTTCAGATTTTACTTCTGCAGAATGCTCCTCTTTGCGCATTTCAGCATCAGATTTTACTCCGTCCACAAATTCTCTTTGATCTTGTTTTCTAGCTTCACGCTCTGCTTTTGCAGCAGTTTTTAATTGTTGGCGCTCTTCTGCTGTTTTATTTTTTCTGTGTAATGATGCCTGAGATTTTGATGAAGCTGTTGCGCTTACATCAGAACCTTTAGCATGCGCTTCAGTTTGTGTTTTAGCTTTAGAACTTACTGTTGTTCCGTGTTCGTTTTTTTCGGTTGTCTGTGAAAATGCTGAGGCTGTAAATAATAATGCGGCAGCGGCTAATAGTGTAGTCTTCATGATTCTATGTTTTAGTTTTGTTTCGTTTAATTGTTATTACTGATACAAATTTGTTGGGGAAAGATGAAGACAAGATGAATTTTTGAAATTATTTTAAAATAAAATTAATTTACTTGTATTTAGCTGACTTATTTTTGGTTGAAAATTACGTAATCATCGTTTAATCATTAATATACGGAACGAAATAAACTGTATCGCTTCCATAGTAAATCCCTGTTAAATTCATTATCTTGAAAGATTAATGGTTTGCAATTATGAAGAAACTTGTTTTTTTTTCATTTCTGATCCTGTTTTTTTCGATTAATTCATATTCGCAATCTGTTGTGAGTATGAAAATTGATGGTACGATAAATCCTTTAACATCTTCCTTTATTCATGATGGTATTCAGAAAGCTGTTAATGAAAAAGCAGAATGTCTGATCATTCATTTAAATACGCCCGGAGGATTATTAAAATCAACACGCATTATTGTGAGTGATATTTTAAGTTCTGAGGTTCCGGTTGTAGTTTATGTTTCTCCCGAAGGCGCACATGCTGGCTCTGCGGGAGTTTTTATTACACTCGCAGCAAATATTGCGGCAATGGCTCCTGGAACAAATATTGGCGCTGCTCATCCGGTTAATCTGCAAGGTCAGTCAGATTCTGTTATGAATACCAAATCAACCAATGATGCGGCCGCATTCATTAGAAGTATCGCTCAAAAACGTAATCGTAATTTAGAATGGGCAGAAGATGCCGTACGAAATAGTATTTCAATTACAGCCAAAGAAGCTTTGGAAAAAAACGTGGTGGATTTGATGGCAAATTCTGAAACAGATCTTCTGAACAAGATAAACGGAAAAACAGTTTCGTTAAATTCCGGCAATAAAACTCTTAATACCCGCAATGCAAAAATTGTTAATTATGAAATGACAACTTCAGAAAAAGTATTAGATATGCTTAGCGATCCAAATATTGCTTACATTTTAATGCTTATAGGTATGTACGGAATTATTTTTGAGCTTTTCAATCCAGGAGCTATTTTTCCTGGCGTAGTGGGCGTAATCAGTATTATTGTTGCATTTTATTCTTTACACACACTTCCGGTAAATTACGCAGGCGTGTTGCTTCTTGTATTTTCACTTGTATTATTTATTCTGGAAATCAAAATTGTAAGTCATGGCTTGCTTTCGCTCGGCGGAGTTATCTCAATGGTCCTGGGTTCACTCATGCTATTTAAAACCAGTTCATCCCTTGAGTTTTTTCGGATATCCACCAGCTTGATAATTATATGCACCTTATTTAGTACCTTATTTTTTCTTTTCATCATTACGTTAGGATTAAAAGCACAACAAAAAAAACCGGTTACGGGTGAAGAAGGAATTATTGGTGAAACAGGAGAAAGTCTCAGTATTTTGGATCCCAATGGAAATGTAAGGGTACATGGCGAAATCTGGAATGCAGAATCGCTTACTGGCATTATTGAAAAAGGAGAAAGAATTAAAGTGGTTGCTATCCGCGATTTAAAATTATTTGTAGATAAACTTAAAAGCTCGTCCTCAACCTGATAAAATTTTTAATAAACATCTTAATTTAAAACTCACTATTATGCAGCAAATTCCTTTCACCTTTATCATTCTGGCATTTTTAGCGATCCTATTTTTGTCGAGCGCAATTAAGATTCTTCGTGAATACGAACGTGGCGTAATTTTTAGATTAGGACGTGTTTTAGGCGGAGGCGCTAAAGGTCCGGGAATAATTTTACTAATTCCTTTTATCGATAAAATGGTAAAAGTTAGTTTAAGGACTGTGGTAATGGATGTACCACCGCAGGATGTTATTACAAGTGATAACGTTTCTATAAAGGTAAATGCGGTTATTTATTTCAGGGTTATTCATCCCGAAAAAGCAATTATAGAAGTAGAGAATTTCCTGATGGCTACTTCTCAATTTTCGCAAACCACATTAAGAAGCGTCTTAGGGCAGTCTGAACTGGATGATCTTTTATCTCAACGTGAAAAAATTAACCATAGGCTGCAACAAATTATTGATACCAATACTGAACCCTGGGGAATAAAGGTTTCTACAGTGGAGGTTAAACAAATTGATTTACCGCAGGAAATGCAACGGGCAATGGCCAAGCAGGCAGAAGCAGAACGGGAAAGAAGATCGAAAGTTATTTCTGCGGAAGGTGAGTTTCAGGCTTCGCAGCGATTAGCTGATGCAGCTAAAATATTAGATGAGCAGCCAAGCGCTCTTACATTAAGGTATTTACAAACATTGAGAGAAATAGCCACAGAGAACAACTCTACAACTATTTTCCCTATTCCTGTTGACCTTTTAACGCCATTCATGCAGAGTTTGAAAGAAAAGAAATAGCCTGATCTACCATCCGGCTAACCATAACTTTAGTTAAAGGTTTGCATTGTATGCTGTTTATTGATGGATAATTGACAATTCTATTTAGGTCTGAATCATTGATTGATGAAGTAATCATAAATATTTCAAACCTGTCTTTTGTACTTTGATGAAGTTTTTCAAATTCTTCTACAAAGCCAAATCCATTCATTATCGGCATCTGAATATCCAAAACAATTACTGTTTTATTTTCGCTTACAAGATAAGAGTGATTTTTTAACAGATCAATTACTTTTGTGGCTTCCATAAAGGTTTGCACAGCGTAATTTCCTGTACTCTGGATTATTCTTTCGGCAATAAAACAATCTAATTTGCTGTCGTCAATAATTATAAAACTGGGTATTGTATTTTGCATGTTATTTAATACGTGTTCTACTTGTTACGTATTTTTACCCGAAAGGTTGTGCCCTGATCTACTGCTGAGTCTACTTTTATCTCCCCGTTGAGTTTTAACAAAGCATCTTTTACATTATACAGACCAAAACCAGAACCCGGTTCCTGCGAACTTGCCCTGAAAAACATATTAAAGATCTCCCCGATATGTTTGCCGTCTATTCCAATTCCATTATCTTTTATATCAATGCTGGCTACACCTTTTTCTACTTTAATTACCAGAGTAACCTTTTTCTCAACGTTGTTAGATCTCTGATATTTAAAAGCGTTAGAAAGAAGATTATTCAAGATAATTTTCATAGACATATTATCTCCCCTAAAAGGTTCTTCCTGATGAACTTCGGTAGCAAATTCAACGCGGTTCATTTTTGCAGTTAGCTGATAAGTAGCTATTTGTTCTTCTACAATGTCATTAAAGTTAAGTTCAGAAATTACAAGCTCTCCGCGATTAACATTATAATAATCATGAATATTTTGAATGAAATTATCCAGATTGTGGACAGATCCTTTCATCAGTAAAAGCATATCTTTTATTTCCTGAAGGTTATCCATCTCCTGCGAAACCTCTATAGCGCCAAGAACACTCAATAAAGGGCCACGCATGTCATGAGTTACGCTATATGCAAATTTGTCTAGTTCAACATATGCTTTCTGTAATTCTTCATTTTTGATAACCATTAATTTATTGGCATCATAAAATTTGTTGGCTTGGTTTACTGCTGTAGTAATATCAGGTTCAGACCATGGTTTTTTTATATATCTGAAAACATTACCCAGATTTATTGCATCAATAATGGCGTCAATATCTGTAAAACCGGTAATTAAGATCCGGATAGGATCGGGGAAAGTGCTGCGGATTTCATCAAAAAACTCAACCCCCGTTTTACCAGGCATCCGCTGATCACAAAATATTACCTGGATATCCGGATTTTTCTCTAAAATATCAATTGCTTCGATCGTGTCGTTTGCAATCATGACATTATAAATTAATCTGAATGACGCTTTAAATCCGGTCAGGTTATTTGGTTCATCATCTACATAAAGAATTTTTATTTTCTCCTTTTTTTCTGCCTGATTGCTCATCTTATACTAAAAGGTAGTTCTATAATAAATTCAGTTCCGATTCCGGGCGTTGATTTGACTGTAATATCTCCATTATGTTTCTTAATGGTATTGTAAGCTATAGACATTCCCAATCCGGTGCCTTCTCCCACATCTTTAGTAGTAAAAAACGGCTCAAAAATCTTTTTACGTGTGTTTTCGTCCATTCCGGTACCATTATCCAAAATACTAATTAACACTTTGCTGCTGTTATAGTTGCTTGTAATAATAATGTTACCCCCATTATCTTCGCCAAATTTCTTTTTAACTGCAAATATGGCGTTGGTAATAATATTTAAAAACACCTGATTTAATTTACCCGGATAGCATTCCAACATGGGCAAATCAGCATAATTTTTTTGTAATGAAATTTTATCGGACAGTAAATTATTGATAATGATAATTGTGGAATCCAAACCTTCGTTAAGGTTTGCTTTTTTCAAATCATCTTCGTCCAGTCGGGAAAAAATACGCAACCCTTTAACTATTTCGGCGGTTCTGTGCGCACCTTCATTAATTCCATTCAATAATTGAGCTATCTCTAACTTCAGATAAGCAAAATCTATTTCCTCTTTATGATTATAAATTTGCTGATGCTTTTCTTCGGATGTAAGATCCTCAGAATAACATATTTTTTCCATCATATTTATCGCTTCAAATAGTTGGTCAACATCACGCTTTAGCGGATTAATATTAGAAGTTACAAAATTTATAGGATTATTAATCTCGTGGGCAATTCCTGCCGTTAACTGACCAAGCGATGCCATCTTTTCAGATTCGACCAAATGCGTTTCTGCATCTTTCAAATCCTGTAAAGTTTTATTCAATTCAGAATTAGATACGCTCAATTCAAGAGTGCGCTCATTTACCTTTGCCTCTAACAAAATGTTTTGTTCGCGAATAATTCTGGCATTTTCATTAGCTGATTCAAGTGCTTCAGCCTGAGATTGTTCTTTTTCCTTTTTTAACACATTAATTCGATCTGCCAAAGCAATTGATAAAAGGAAAACCTCAATTGCCGAGCCTAACTGCAAACTGTGAACGGTTAAAAAAGTATAAGGTAAAAACCCGTAATCTTTCATTACATACATAATTACAGAGACCAGAAAAATAGTCCAGGCAATGAGAAAAAATTTTGCGGGTTTATAATTTTTGCGAGAAACTTGATACCCAACTATTAAAATCAGGATGGCTCCAAAGCCGGCCGTGGCATCAACAATATGGTAGCTTAGAATGGGGAATCCGGCAAAAATTAATGCAATAGCCAATATATCTCCATATATAACGATGTTTAAATATGGATTAAATTTAGGTGCGTAAATTTTTGTTCTTAGAAAAGATTTGGCAAAACTGATAGTTGCAATACCAACCAGGGCACCACAAATAGTCACCATATGATGCATCATCCAGTTGCTGCCATTCCACAAAAAACGCTGCGTAAACCCGAGTAAAGTTGCCTGTGTAATTCCAACCCAGAAAATGTAATTCACATAGACCAGATAGCTGTTATCTTTTACAGAGAAATAAATGAAAAGATTATAAAAAAGCATTGCCAACATTATTCCGAAATAGATTCCGGCAAGAATATCGTTAGCGCTAATGGTGCTTAAAAGGCTGGTTGGGGTTTCAATTGTTAGAGGAGCAAGAATTTGCTTATTACTATTAAGTTTTAAATAGCAAATTACCTGTTCGTTTTTAGCTAACGCGATTTCAAAAAGGTAAAACTGATGTTTGAATTTTCTATTCTCTACTTTAGTACTTCCGGATATACTGATACTGTCTATGGAATTATCCGCATGAATGGTATAAAGAGAAACCTGGTCAATTGTTGG
>JBBRCI010000003.1:0-75037 GCA_038204935.1 Sphingobacteriales bacterium
TAAATGGTTCGTTAGTTAGCTTTCCATCGACGGGCTCAGGATGACGCTAACAAGGGGCCGTCACATTGAGCTCGTCGGTCCGTCACCTTGAGCCTGTCGAAATGTTCTTTTACGCTTTCCTTCGACAGGCTCAGGATGACGCTGGAGTGAGCTTGTTTTGGACCGTCACATTGAGCCTGTCGAAATGTTAGACGGGCATAGGATGACGCTTAAATGGTTCGTTATATAGCTGTCCTTCGACGGGCTCAGGATGACGCTGGAGTGAGCTTGTTTTGGACCGTCACATTGAGCCTGTCGAAATGTTCAATATGACGCTAGCAACAACCTTTCTACTCTTTCCAAATACTGCTGATAATTAAAATGCTCCAAACATAGTTGTTGAATCTCGAGTGATTTTTTTTCTGAACGGGTATCATTAAGTAATTTGCAGATGGCTTTCTGAATAGCAGTAATATTTTCCGGATCAACTAAATCACCCAGTTTTCCATTTAATAAAGCCTGCGGACTTCCATCCTGATTGCCAGCAATTATCTTGCAACCGCAGGCGGCAGCTTCAATAAAAACAATTCCAAAACCCTCTTTTCTGCTGGGCATGATAAAAACATCTGCCAGTTTAAAATGATTAATGAATTCTTCTTCAGGAATAAAACCGGCCAGAGTTACATTATTTCTAAGATCTAACTTATCTATCAAATTAATCAATCTTATTTTTTCTGCTTCATCGGCACTGCCGGCAATCAGATAATGCAGATTAGGGTAGTGTTTTAATAGTTCGGGCAATGATTCAATCACTTTATCATACCCTTTATATATTTCGTGAGAAGAAAGCCGTGTAAGGGTGTATAGAATTGGTTGTTCAGGCTTTAAACTATATCTCTTTAAGAGGGATAATGGCTTTTTAAAAGCCGAAGGAATATTTAAAAACGGATTTAAACAATTGGGAAGAATTTGAATTCTATCCGGTTCAATCTGATGCTCTTCCTGAATTTTTTTAGAAGTGAATTCGCTGACAGCCCAGATTTCACATTTTTTTCTTAAAAATTTCTTTTTCCAGGTACTGATTTCCCGCCAGATTTCTACTCCGTGAGCAAACATAATTATGCGTGTATTGGGTGAGATCTTTTTAATGAGCAAGGCAACAAATAATAAATTTACATGGCTGATCACTACAATTTGCGATTGGCGGCCGGTGATTAAACAGAAGCTTAAAAAAAGACTGCGGATATGGTTAAAACCTTTAAAGTTTTTTTCGCTTACAAATTTTGATTTCCGTTCTGATGGTTTATCATACAATGAATAAACTTTAAAATCCTTTAGTTTAAAGCCCAGATCAAATAATGTTCTGCTGAAAACACGACAAACCTCTTCAATTCCTCCGGTTACACTAAACATTTTGAGTGTTAAAAACAAAACCTTGGGTGTTAATTTATCTGAAGTTTGCAGCAATATTATTTTGAAATTTCTAAATGGTATAATGCAAAAGCCGATGACCAATGAAGCTTATCGTTTTTAAAATCCCGGATCAAGCGGGCAGACTCTTTATTTTTATACAATGATGGATCTGAAATTTCTTTAAACTTTTTCATCCAATCCTGAAAAGGAAATGAAAAGCCCATTTTCGGACGGTTCCAAATCGGTTCCGGTAAAATCTTACTAAATGAATTAATTAATAAGGATTTACTGATCCCTTTAAATTTCACTTCCGGATTAACTGATAAAACCAGATTGACCAAGTCTTTATCAAGAAATGGCACCCGGACTTCAACGCCGTGACTCATACTCATAGAGTCAGTGTCTTTTAGAAGCTGATTTTGCATGTAGTAATTCATTTCCAGCCAGCTTGCCCTGTTGCCGTCTTTTAAGGTTTTGAACTGTGAGTTTGACGGGAAATTTCTTAAAACACTATCTACCTCTTTAAAATCAGTGTTCAGTATTTCGGCAATTTTATGAGGAGTAAAGAATCCTCTGGAGAATAAATACTCCCCTAATGGATTTTCATAACTTAAATAATAAAGCCTTCTATATCGTTTATCGGGAAAGTTTTTACTTAAGCGAAGAACGGAATCGGGTAAATTCTTTAATGCTTTAACAGTTTTAGTTCGTTGAAAAGAAGGATACCCACCAAAGAGTTCATCTGCACCTAATCCGGATAAAACTGCTTTTTGCCCGTTATCTTTAGCGCATTTGCTGATGAACCAGGAGTTTATGCCATCTGTACTGGGTTGATCCATGGCATTGAGAACCGTATGGAAATTATTTTTAAAGCCTGAATAATCTAACTGATATTCCATTTTAGTTCCGCTGATGCGGGAGGTAACTAATTGCTGATATTTCTTCTCAGAGTAATCAGTTTCTTGAAGATCAATAGATAGAGTGTTTAATTTCTCCTTTAATTTTTCATTCGACAATAGCGTCAGGATACTTGAATCTATACCACCACTAAGAAAAACTCCAAGAGAAGCATCTGATAAAAGATGAGACGTCACAGCCTTTTCAAGAGATGTTCTAATTAATTCTTCTGCCATAGCTTTATCATTAATCTCAGAATTATATCTGAAACTATAATAACAATGAACTGATAATGAACCGGATTGGTTATCCCATTTTAAATAGTTTCCCGCAGGAAGACTTTGTATTGACTGATATGTTGTAAATGGCTCGGGGATATGGCCCAATGCAAGGAGATATATTTTCCAGTTGGGATCTTCAGAAAAATTATAATTCGTCTGCTTAAATGCCTTTACTTCTGAGGCAAAAACCAAGTCATCCTCTTTTAAGGAATAGTAAAGTGGTTTAATTCCTGATGCATCACGAACTAAATAGGTTTGATTGCTGATATGATCTACCAAAGCAAATGCAAACATTCCTTTTAGTTTAGAAAATGATTCAACACCCCAATGCTGATAAGCTTTTAAAATCACTTCTGTATCTGTGCCCGAATTAAATTGAATATTGAATGCAGTTAACTCAGATCGTATTTCTTTAAAATTATATACTTCCCCGTTATAAGTGATCCAGATTTTTTTATCTGCGGTATGCATAGGCTGATGGCCGGCAGAACTTAAATCCTGTATTGCCAGCCTCCTGTTTCCAATGCAAATATTTCCCTCAATATAAATTCCTTCATCATCCGGTCCGCCATGCTTCATGCTATTGCACATTCCTTTCACCTGACTATATAAATCAGCTCCGGTGAATTTGTTAGAAATTATTCCTGCAATGCGGCACATTTTTTTTAGAGTGGGGTTTATGGGTTTGTGGTTTTATGGGTTTGTGGGTTTATGGTTTTATGGGTTTATGGGTTTATGGGTTTGTGGGTTTATTGGTTTATGGGTTTATGGGTTTATTGGTTTATGGGTTTAGAAGGTTTATGGGTTTATGGGTTTATTGGTTTATTGGTTTATGGGTTTATTGGTTTATGGGTTTAGGAGGTTTATTGGTTTATGGGTTTTTGGATATTATAAACCTATCCTCCAATAAACGATTTCTACTTTAAACCTTCTTCCTTCGCACAGCTTCGCCGCGTCAGTCACATTTTCATGAAAAAGACGGGTAAAATTTTTATTAAAGAACAATTAGATCCGCTCCAAAAAAACAGCAGGAATCTGAACCAAAACTACCGGTCCGATATTGTCCAATTTTAATATCATTCTTTTTTGAGAATGATGTTCAACTAATTCGCCACTCAGACCCATTAAAGGACCTGCGATAACGCGTACAATTTCACCTTTTACAAATGCACTATCAACTACTTCCAGTTCAGACTCAGAGGCTAATAAAAGTTTTAACTGATCTATCTGCCTGTCGGGCATGCTGGCTATTTTGCCTGAAAAATAGATAAATCGACTTATTCCCCGGGTCGTCAAAACTTCCATCTGCTGAATTTCCGGAATATTAACGAAAAGATATGACTTAATGAGTGGTTCTTCCACCCATTTTTTTCGGTCGCTCCATTGTTTCAACTGTTTTTGAAGAGGTAAATAGGTTTCTATTCCTTTTTGCCTGAGTAAAAAAGCAGCTTTTTTTTCCGCACGTGGATTGGTGTAAACCGGATACCAGCTATTTAACTTACTACTCAAAATGTGATTGGGTTTATTTTTTTGTTCGATTCCAGAATTTCCACCATGTTTTTTTCTCATCATCAATATAATATCCTGATGAAGAATAGCCTACATAGTCTGAATAATAATAATATGTTGCCTGCGAACTTGTCGCGTAATTTGTAGAATAATATCGGCTGTAAAGCGCATCGTCGGTAAAGGCATTTAATACAATTACCACATTGCTTAACCCGTATTCACGGGAAATCCGGTCAGGAACAGTTCCGGCGGTATTTTTTGAAACTCCGGAACGGATCACATACAAATTTATATCTGCCTGCCTGATCACCGGAATAGCATCGGATACCAAACCAACCGGTGCTGTATCAATTAATACAAAGTCATATTTTTCTTTCAGAATATTGATGAACTCTCTCATTTTTACATTATGAAGTAATTCTGAAGGATTTGGTGGCACAGGCCCTGAAGGTATAAAATCCAAATTCTCCACATCTGTTTTCAAGGTGATCTCTTCCAAACTTGCCTGGCTGGCTAAATACTTGCTCAAACCATTGGAGTTATTCACATTAAAGGTCTTGTGTAATTTTGACCGACGTAAATCGGCAGCTACCAATACTACTTTTTTATCTATTAGAGAAAGCGTACTTGCCAGGTTAACCGTCACAAATGATTTTCCCTCACCAGCAACTTCAGAAGTAATGCAGATCACCTTGCTTTTCTCCTCACTGGCAAGGTAACTTAGATTTGTTCGAACAGATCGTACAGATTCGGCGAATATGGATTTGGGTTTTTCCAGAGAAAGTATCTGGCGGTTATCTTTATCTATGTAATTAGGAAATTTTCGGATGATTCCGATAATAGGAATGTTGGTTAAACTTTCTACCGTTTCCTTATCATAGATATACGGATTAATGATCCGGATTATTAAAATTAAACCAATACCTGAGATTAACCCAAGCATTAATCCGTTGGTATATATTTTACCGGGGACAGGAGAAATAACATAGCCCGGAGCTGCTTCATTAACGCTGGTGGCACCGGAAACTACCGCAGCTTTACTGATCTGAGCTTCGAGCTTTTTCTCGGATAAATAAGAAAATACCTTTTGATTAATGTCAAATACAGATTGCAGGTTTACAAAATCACGTTCGGCACTGGGAAGGGAATTTAACCCTGACTGGGCAGAAGCAATCTGATTGTCTATATATCTTTGCGTTTTTTGATTGCGTTCTCTGGCAAGCTTAATATTGTTGACGATAGCTCTTCTGATCTCTGATATTTGATTATCCAACTCAATCACGGGTTGTGAATTGGCATTATACTGAGTTAGTTTCTTCTCCCGTTCAATGATCAATCCGTTCAATTGAGAAATAAGTCCTGATAATAAACCACCTCCGGATTCTTCCAGGTTAAAATTGAGGTTAACTTTATCTTTATTATTCAGAATTTGCTGTTCCAGCTGGCTGATAGCTAATTCCTCTAACTTCAACGTGCTCTTTTGAGTTTCCTGCTGGGTTAATTTTCCTAGATTAATTTGAGTGTTGGTACCTATATCGATTAACTTATTACTTTTTTTGAACTGCTCTAAAGCTGAACCAGATTGTTTAACCTGGTCTGAAAGGAATTTTAACTGACCTTCAATAAACTCAATGGTTTGTGATGCGGCCTGACTGCGTTGTGAACCATCAAACTGAATATATTCTTTAATAATGGCATTTAAAATATCTGCTGCGAAGACAGGATTAGGGTCTGTTTGAGCTAATATCAAAACATTCGAACCTTTGCCTGCTTCACGCATGCTTAAGCCACCTGCGGCACGTCCGTAAAAATCATATTTGGTATTAAACCTAAAGCTATACAAGGAGCCGGTAACCGCAGAGCTATTTTTAACTCTGAAAATAAGCCCTGGCAAAACTACCGTATCGCCATAATGGTATATTTTTTTATTGCCTTTTGGTCCTCCGCTATGTGCTAACCGGAAAGTATTTGGACTTTCATTACTGATGTCAAATAATTCGCGGTTAAAGTTCACCGAGTCCTGCGATACTATTTCGATAGGATAGGGTATCTCCGGATAAGTTTCAGAAGTTCGTACTCTGCCTTTAATATAATAAGAGATCTTATAATCCAGTTGGGAAATTGCATTTACAATAACTGGCTCGGATTGGATGACATAGGTTTCTGACTGAAGCTTATTGGTGCGGTCGTAAAAGTTACTAACCTTTAAAAGCTCTGTTATTTCTGATTTCTTTTCATCAAATTTTATAGATGCGGAAGTTGAATAAATCGGGGGAGTGTACCATAAATATATATAGGATATAACAAGCGAAATTAATACACAGCCAGCGATCCAGTACCAGCGGCTCCATAATATTTTCAGGACCTTTTTATAATCTATATCCTGATTTGCTAATTTATTCTCCTGGAGTAACTCGCTCTTCATTATTTTGTTAAATTATATATTACTAAAGCAAAATTTATAGCTAATAATATAGGCTGAAGAACGGATGTTGAAAAAGAATTCACTTTTTCTGATCTATTATATACTCCCAATGGTTCTATATAGATAATATCATTATTTTGAAGGATCAGCTTAGGACTTGCTAAGCTATTTATATTTCTCAGATTAACGTAAATGATCTCCGGATTAGATCTGTCGCCGCGGATAATTTTAAGAGATTTCGGATCAGCCCGGGGGCTTAAACCACCTGCTTTAGAAATAATATCTATTAGGGAAGTGTTCTCATTCTCGAGCAGAAATGCACCCTGACTACCAAATTCACCAAGCATGGTCACTTTTAGATTTACAATACTTAATTCTATAATGGGGTCTTTCAACAAATTATCTTTATACAATTTCTGAATTTTATCTGCTGCTTCTTTTCTGGATAAACCGCTAACAATCACTTTTCCCAGAACCGGTAAAACTATTCCGCCATCTTCTTCAACATTAAATGTTGTGGGAGAGCTAGCTGCTCCGCTGTTTTCGCCTGTTGAAATATAACTTATATCCTGGAGGTTACGTATAGCGAGAACGTCATGCGCTTGTATACGGTAAACATCTGTTTTTTGTTGACTTGCATTTACCACATGAACTGTATTTATGGTATCAGCTAATACATCGGATGTGCTTGTAAATAAAGCATTTCTGTATCTGCTGGAGCAGGAAGAGAAAAGTAATGTTAAACAAATACACGTAAACAGAAAGGTAGCCTTATTGAATTTATAGAGCATGAAGTGTATTTGTTAGATATAGGTGGCTTGATTTTATTACTGTTCCAAAATAAATCAATTTTAATTAATTAATAGAGTATTTTACAACCGCCAATGAAAATATCATTAATAACAGTAACCTTCAATGCGGGAGAATTTCTCGAAGAATGTATTCAATCTGTTATTAATCAGAATTATAAGAATCTTCAATACATAATTGTTGACGGCGGATCGACAGATAAAACCTTATCTATTATCAATAAATATAAAGAACATGTTACACTGTTTATTCCCGGCCCTGACAGAGGAATATACGATGCCATGAATAAAGGGATAAATAGTGCGGATGGCGAGGTGATAGGAGTTTTAAATGCGGATGATTTTTTTGCTGACAAAGATGTTCTGCTATCGATAGCTAATGAATTTAAAAGTTCTAACGCAGGTATAATCTATGGTGATCTTTGGTATGTTGGAAGGAATAACCCGGAGAAAGTTATTCGTAAATGGATCTCAGGAAATTTCGAAAGACTAAAAATGCAGTATGGCTGGATGCCGGCTCATCCTACATTTTATGCTAAAAAAACTTTGTTTGAACAGTATGGACTGTATGATCTAAGCTATAAAACTGCTGCTGATTATGATTTAATGCTTCGATTCCTTTATAAATATCAAACTACTTCTTCATATCTGCATAAAGTTTTTGTGAAAATGAGAATAGGTGGGGTTAGTAATAAACTCTTAATTAACAGGTTTAATGCCACCTTAAATGATCGTAAGGCTATGGAAAACAACGGGATAGCTTTTTCATGGTTATTAATACTTATGAAACCTTTTCGAAAAATTGAGCAATTTTTTAATTGAGGGTAACAAATATTGCACAATTGGAATCAATCACCTATTTTTCCCCAGTTTTTTACTTAGCTTAATTATATGATTTGGACCCATCCGGAATATAATCCTTTATATTATTTTATCATTATTGGATTTTCATTTCTATTGGTTTTTTTGGTGATTCCTTCTATCATTCACGTAGCTAAACAACATTTACTTTTTGATAATAGCGATTTACATCGTAAAAACCATGATTACGGGATACCGAGACTGGGTGGGATAGCGGTTTTTTGCAGCCTGATGATCACCTCGCTGTTATTTTCAAATTTTACCAGCGTACAAACTAATAATTACATCATTACAGCTTATATATTGTTATTTGCTGTTGGTTTAAAAGATGATCTGTGGGGAGTAAATCCAAGTACCAAGTTTTTTATACAAATTCTTGTGGCTTTAATTATCGTTTTGCTTGCAGATATTCGTCTTACAAGCTTCCACGGGGTATTTAATATCTATGAGATTCCATATACCGCAAGTATTCTTCTTTCAGTATTGGTCATAATTTTCATTACTAATGCTTTTAACCTGATTGACGGTATAGACGGTTTGCTGGGCATAACATCTATTACTGTTAGCCTTTCATTTGCTGGTTTATTTTTATACATGAATCAGCCTCATTTCGCTTGCATGGCATTTACCATGTTCGGCGCAAGTATGGGATTTTTGGTATTCAATTTATCCCCTGCGAAAATTTTTATGGGCGATGCGGGATCTATGCTGATGGGTTTAATTGCCGCTATACTGAGCATAGAATTTATAGAACTTAATTCAATTGTTCTGCCGAGCCATATCAATTTCCTTTCAGCTCCCGCCATAGCTATTGCCATTCTGATAGGTCCGCTTTTCGATGCAATCCGCGTATTTTTCCTTCGGATCTTACATAAAAGTTCACCTTTCACGGCTGATAATAATCATATTCATCACCGGTTTTTGCGTTTGGGATTTTCACACATGCAAACAACATTTACCTTAATGTGCTTTAATATCTCTATAATCATGCTGGTATGGTATTACAAAGACCTGGGCGATAATTTCATTATTGCCATGCTATTTTCTGTTTGCGTAGCTTTTAATATAGTTCTCACACTATTTATTCAGTTTTTGGAACGCAGAACGATTAACATTCAGAACTCCTGATCATTTTCTCTAACTAATTTTTACCTCATTAAACATTTCAGGCATTTTTTTGCTTATTGATTTGATGACTGAAATAGAACAAATTTTAGAAGATACCGGATTAGAATATGTAACTGATTCCAAATCCGGAATTTTGCGTAAGAAAAGTAATTCGGGTTTTGAGTATTATAATTCCAAAGGAGAGAAAATAAGTCAGGAAAAAATTCTTTCCAGGATTAAAAAGCTTGTTTTGCCGCCTGCATGGGAAGAGGTATGGATAGCTCCGAAAGCCAATGCGCATTTACAAGCCACAGGTATCGATCAGGCAGGTAGGAAACAATACCGTTATCATGCCGACTGGAGCAGGCATCGCAATGAAACCAAATACTTTCGTTTACTTGAGTTTGGAAGCAAGCTTAGTGAATTCCGTCAGAATATTTTAAAAGACATGCGCCGAAAAGAACTGGATGAACGAAAGGTTCTTGCAATCTCTGTGAACGTGATGCAGAAAACCCTGATTCGGGTTGGGAATGAAGAATATAAAAATCTGTATGGTTCCTATGGTTTAACAACCCTTCGGGACAGACATGTTAAAATAAACGGGAATAAAGTACGGCTATGCTTTAAAGGCAAAAAAGGAGTTGAGCATGAAATTGATATAGCTGATAAACGACTGGCAAACCTGGTTAAAAAATGCCGTGATATTCCCGGACAGGAACTATTTCAATACTATGTGGAAGGTGGCGAAAGGCGCTCTATAGATTCCGGAAAGATCAATAAATACATACGGGAAGTAACCAGTTGTGATTTTACCGCCAAAGACTTTAGAACCTGGAGCGGTACGTTAGAAACTTTGCGTGAACTGGTAAATTACGACTATCCTGAAAATGAAAGTCAGAAGAAGAAAGTTGTTGTTGCCGCTATTGATGTAGTTGCTGCCAGGCTGGGAAATACAAGAGCAATATGTAAAAAATCGTATATATTTCCGGCCCTTCTTGATGCATATATGAACGGAGATTTACTTCCCTACCTAAAAAAATTAAAGAAAACCGCGGCTCTTCCTCCTGATAAAGGTTTAAATTCGGATGAGAGGATTTTACTTAGCTTTCTGAAATCTGAACGGAAAAAGAAGATGAAAATGGCCAGCTAAAATTTATTCTGTAACTGGTGCGTTCTTATCAGGATTGACCGGTTGTTCGCTATTCTCTCTTTGTTTAGCAGGATTCTTAAAATCTGCTTCCTCTTTTTTGTAAACCTTATCTTCTGTTTTTACCACCGCTTCGGTATCGTCCTGAGGATGTTTAATGTTTTTCTGATCAGAATCCTGAGGTTTAAGTTTTTCGTGTTTTTTGCTTTCGTTATTCATGACATTTATAAGTAAAATAGAATAACGCTCACTAAACTCAATTGTTCCTGTACTGCAAAATTAATTCAGGGAATTGATAAAGCCTGCCACTTCTTCAATTTTTAAAATCTGATCGGGCACTAATTTATCCAAAGCTTTTTGCGGCATATAGGAAACTTCAGCAGTTTCCGGATCTTGTACCACCACTTTCCCGCCTGTTAACCTGATCAGTTCCAACCCTTCAACTCCATCCGCATTAGCGCCGGAGAGTAATAGTGCCACAACATTTTCCCGGTAGGTTTCTGCGGCGCTTTGAAAGGTTACATCTATACTGGGTCTGGAATAATTTATTTTTTCAGAAAAATCTAGAGAAAAAGTATGATCCTGTTCTATCAATAAGTGGTAATCTGGCGGGGCTACATAAATATTTCCTGCCAGAATAAGTTCCTTCTCATCACATTCTTTAACAGGGATTTGAGTTTTGCTGCGAAGTAGCTGGACAAGGGTGTTATCTGAATAGCTTTTTCTATGCAGAATAATAATTATTGCGAAGGAAATATCTGTGCGAATCATTGGAAGCGTTCTGATAATAACTTCCAAGCTGCCGGCAGAACCACCAATTAATAATATTTCTGTGTGATTTGCTAGGATGTCTTTCTCCATATTTTCTCGTTTCCCAGTCTTTTAAATTTTGGTGCTATGGACGAAAACTGAAGCGTTTCTTTGCTTCCTAAAGCAAGGTAGCCTAAGTTGTCAAGGCTTTCATCAAAAAGGGTAAAAACTTTTGATTGCAGATCTTTATCAAAATAGATCAGAACATTTCTGCAAAGTATTAGCTGAAACTCATTAAATGAATGATCTGAAACAAGATTATGAGTAGAAAGAATCATTTTTGTTCTGAAAACTTCATCAAATTTGGCCAGATCATAATTGGCAGAATAGTAAGCCGAGAAATCTTTTTTACCTCCTGATAAGATATAATTCTCTGAATATAACTTCATTTGAGATAAAGGAAAAATTCCTTTCCCTGCTTTTTCCAGCACTGTGGGATTTATATCAGTTGCGTAAATCAGGGATTTTTTAAGTAAATCTGCTTCTTTTAATAAAATGGCAATGGAATAAGCTTCTTCGCCCGTAGAACACCCGGCAAGCCAGATTCTAATTAATGGATAAGTCCCCAAAGTAGGTAGAACCTCCTCGCGTAAAGCCTTAAAAAAACAAGGGTCACGAAACATTTCGGTTACGTTTACCGTGATCTGCTCAACAAATCTTTTCAGATAAGTCGCATCATTTCTTAAATGATAGCGGAATTCAGCAAAACTGGGAAATTTATCAAGAGCATACAGTCTGTTAATTCTTCTTTTTAAGGATGCCCTGGAGTAATCTGTAAAATCATAACCATAAACTTCAAGAAGATCAGCCAGCAATATCTCAACATAATGTTCATCAATAACACTTTCCTGCATAAACCTTAGTTCAAATGGTTAGAAATTATTTTTAAAAGAACATCTACATTAATAGGTTTAGAAACATAATCCAGAGCTCCGGCTGCAAGGCATTTTTCTCTGTCGCCAACCATAGCCTGTGCTGTAACTGCAATTACCGGAATATTTGCAATAATTTCTATATCCATTATCGCCTGCATAGCTTCATAACCATCCATTTCAGGCATCATCATATCCATCAAAACTAATTTAATCTCTTCAGTTTGCATCAGCTTGATTCCTTCTTTTGCGCTTAAAGCAGATAAGCAAATGAATCCTTTAGCTTTCAAGACCGCTTTTAAAGCGAATATATTTCGGTTATCATCATCTATTATCAGAATTTTTTTATTCAAAGACATTCAGAATGCAATTAGTATTTAAAATTATTTATAACCATCATAAAGCCAAACTCTTAAAAGTGAGGTTAGCTGGTCAACATCAACAGGTTTAGAAATGTAATCTGAAGCTCCTGCTCTGATACATTTCTCCCGGTCGCCCATCATTGCTTTTGCTGTTACGGCCATAACCGGTAGATTTTTATATTTTGGATTTTTCCGGATTAAAGAAGTCGACTCATATCCATCCATTTCCGGCATCATCATATCCATCAGAACAATATCTATATGGCCATTATCTTCCAGCTGTTTCAAAGCTTCTTTTCCATCTGTAGCCGAAAGAATGTTCATACCATGTTTTTCCAGGGCCTTGGTGAGAGAGAATATATTTCTCACATCATCATCCGCAATCAAAACTGTTTTGCCTTCTAAAACCTGGTTTAAAGCGCCCAGATTTTTTTTATGCGCAATTCCTTTATCAGCTTTGTTATCTTCTACAACATGTAGAAACAAGCCTACTTCGTCAAGAATCCGCTTATATGAATGCGCAGTTTTTACAACTATTGAATCTGCGTATTGCTTAATTCTACTTTCTTCTGCTCTGGATAAGTTCTTCCCGGTGAAAACGATGATCGGCAGATTTTCCATTCCCGGAGTTTTCTTTACCAGCTCTAAAGATTCATAAGCATTCTGATCAGGTACTCCCATGTCCAGAATTACACAGTCAACTTCTTCTTTAATTAATAAACTAACACCTTCCAGTACATTTTCACAAATTTCAGAGTTGATATTAAAATTTGATAAATAGTATTCAAGAGCTTTGGCATGTTTTGGATTTTCCTCAACAATTAATACCTTTTTAGGGTACTTGCTTAATAATGACTGAATTTTATTAAAAATTTGATTCATCTTATCGAGTGCCATCGGTTTTTTAATAAAATCAATTGCACCTTTCATTAAGCTCTCTTTTTTCATCTCCATGGATGACATGATATGCACCGGAATGTGTTTGGTTTGTTGATTTGATTTCAATTCCTCCATCACCTGCCAGCCATCTTTAACAGGAAGCTGAATATCCAGTAAAATTGCCTGCGGCTGATATTTTAATGCGGTTGGCATTCCCATATCTCCCCGAACCACGTTGATACATTTAAATCCCCGCTTATGCGTGTAGTTTTGCAGGGCTTTTGCAAATGGGATATCATCTTCAATAATTAAAATAATTTTATCGCCTTCGCGGATAGAATCCCGGTCATCCTGAATATCATCCGGAATTACCGGGGCTATAAACCGTTCAGTTTGTGGTTCAGATTGAGATTTTTCTCTAACCTCAATTGGAGGTGGAGGTACCAGAATTATTTTTGCAATTTTTGGTTCTGTTACAATAGATAGTGGTTTAGATAATGGAACTATTACAGTAAACTCACTTCCTTCTCCGGGTACACTCTCCAGCCTGATTTCGCCTCCTAAAAGTTTCGCTAGTTCCCGACTAATCGATAAACCTAGACCTGTTCCGCCAAATTTTCTTCTGGTAGAACCATCTGCCTGTTGAAATGCTTCAAATACCAGTTGTTGTTTTTCTTCAGAAATTCCAATTCCGGTGTCCTTAACACTGATATGAACAAAACGGGAATTATCCGGATTCCAGAATTTCATTTGAACTGAACCCCGGGCAGTAAATTTCAGAGCGTTGGACAGCAAATTTTTAATGATCTGCTCTAAACGCATTTTATCAGTAACTATTAATTCTGGTGTAGAGGGATGAATAAATATTTTCAGTTCCAGGTCTTTTTCTTTTGCAAGCGGCTCAAATAAAGAGCGCATATCTTTTACAATTTCCTGAATTGGTAAACTAATGTATTCAAGTTCCATTTTTCCGGCTTCGATCTTAGAAAGATCCAGAATTTCATCTATTAAACTTAATAAACCTTGGCCAGCACTTTGAATAACTTCTGCATATTCTACATGCTCTTTATCCAGTTCTGCATTTTCAGACATCAATCGCGAAAGCAATAAAATGGAATTTAAAGGTGTGCGCAACTCATGCGACATGTTTGCCAGAAATTCCGATTTATACTTGGTGCTTAGTTCAAGCTGCTCTGCTTTTTGTTGTATGTCCAGATTACTTTCTACAATTACCTGATTTTTTTCTTCCAGTAAGCGACTTCTCTTTTCAAGTTCTTGGTTACTTTGCATCAGCTCTTCCTGCTGAACTTTTAATTCTTCTTCAGAGGCCTGAATTTTCTGTGTCTGGGCTTCAAGTTCCGTATTTAGGTTTCCCATTTCACTGTGCTGAGCCTGTAACTCTTCAGATTGTGCCTGCGTTTCTTCTAATAATTCCTGTTGTTTTTTATGGATAAGAGCACTGTTTAAGGCTATTCCAATATTGTAAACCCCAATTTCCAAAAATTCCTGAACTCTTTCTGAAAACTCCTGGATAGAAGCCAGTTCAATAACTCCTTTTAATTTTCCAGAATTGAAAATTGGAATCGCTAAAATGTTTTTCGGTTTTATGCTGCCGCTTGCAAAATTAATAGACAGATTCTCCGGAGAAATATCTGAAATTATTAGCTGCCGACCACTTGATGCGCATTGACCAACCAATCCTTCGCCCATTTGAATGTACTGATTTTTAATATCCGGAGTGTAAGCATATCCGTTCTTAAATTTCAAGAGGCCATCCTGGTCTTTAAGGTAAATAACTCCCACCTGACTACTGGTATATTCTGCTACAAACTTTATAATATCTCCAGTTAAAACTTCTAATTCCTTTTCACCAACCATGCTTTGGTTTAACTGTGCAATCCCGGACTGAAGCCATTCATTTTCTTTTAACCGTTCAAATGAAGTTTTCAAGGATTTGGTCATTTTATCTAAGGAAACAGCCAGACTGCCCAATCCGTCTTTTTCACGATCGTTTATGTGGATGTTGTAATTGCCATTTGATATATCTTCAGCAAGAGATTTGATAATGTTAATCCTTCGGGTTATTTCGTGTTCCTTTACAATTAACTCATCTTGTAAATTATTTTTGTTTTTTAAATCGCGTGTAACTTTTAGGTAGAAGAATAAGGTGATAATCAGAGAGGATAATGCGGCGAATAAGATCAGAAAAGGTGTAATTGCTGCAAACTTGTTCAACGTAACGGTTTGTCCTTCCAAAATATGGATCTGATTAGCTTTCATCCGGCTAACAATCTTTCTCACATCATCCATATAGGTTTTTCCATGCAAAAGCATGCCCAGGGAAATAGCTACTCCTTTATCCTTATCGTCAATAAGGCTGCTCAGGTACCCAAAGCTTGAATTAATTGATTTCTCGAGTGCTAAAGTATTTGCGCTTTGAATACTATCTTCGGAAGTCAGTGATTTTATATTATTAAGAATTAACATGCATTTCTGCTCAGAACCTGTGTAGGGTTTCAAAAAATCTTTTTCGCCAGTCAATAAAAAACCCCGCTGGCCAGTTTCCGCATCCTTTAAAGTGGAAATAATTTCGTCCAGCTGATTTATTATATAAGTAGTTTTATTTACCAGTTCAGAGCTTTTAATTAGATTTTGAATGCTTACGTATGAAGCGGCAGAACTTACAATTAGCAGGAGGAGAGATAAACCAAAGCCAATTTGCAGGTTACGTATAACAGATGATTTCATGAAAATTGATGATGCTAATAAAGAATTAAAATTTATATTTCTTTTTCTGAGCTGTTAACAGGAATACTGAAGAAAAACTCCGAGCCTTTATTTATCTCACTTTTCACTCCATAGCTGCCCTGATGCCTTTTAATTATTTCTGAACTGATAAACAGGCCAATGCCCAAACCCTGAAATTTGGTAGATGTTTTTTCAACCCGGTAGAATTTATCAAACAAATGTTCCTGAGTTTCTTTCGAAATTCCGATACCATAATCTTTCACTTTCGTGATAACTGTTTGGTCCGGGCCTTCAGAAACAATCACGTCAATTTGCTGGCAGTCCGGTGAATATTTTACCGCATTGGTTAAAAAATTGATTAAAACTTGCTCTAACCTCATTTCATCGCCAAAAACTTTTGTATCGAAATTGTTTTGCAGAGAGATATTGCAGTCGTGAGTTTGCTGGATAGTTTCAATAACATTCAAAATCATATTTGAAAATTCAAAAGGCTGTTTGTTAATTTCAATATGTCCGTTATCAATTTTAGAAAGATCCAGAAGGTCACTAACTAAACTCTGAAGTTTCCCCAATTGAAGACTGGTACGTGCCAGATAATTATTAACTATCGGTTCGCCCTGTTTATTTAGAAAACGCTCTAATAACTGGACATAACCTTTTATGCTCGTTAAAGGTGTTTTTAATTCGTGACTGGCAATACTGATAAATTCATTCTTTTTATTTTCGGCAGCTTTTCTGATTTCAATTTCTTCACGCAAAGTTTCATGTGTAAGTTTCAACTCTTTTTTCTGCTCATAAAGCTTATAAAACGTTTTCACTTTTAGAATTAGAATATCTGCGTCAAAAGGTTTGGTTACATAATCAATTCCGCCATATTCATAGCCTTTGGTAATAAATTTCTTGTTGGTATTAACCGCAGATAAAAAAATTATAGGAATATCTTTTGTTTTGCTGTAGCCTGATATGGTTTCAGCAACTTCAAAACCATCCATGCCTGGCATTTGAACGTCCAGAATTATAAGGAAATAACTGTTTTTGAGAACTTTTTTTAAGGCTTCTTCTCCTGATAAAGCAGTATCTACCACAAAGTTATGAAGCTCCAGTATTTTTTTTAATGAAAATATATTTTCAGGGATATCATCAACTATTAAAATCATTTGGGGAGAAGCGTAATTAAATTAAGAGGGGTGAATTGCCGAACTAACATCGGTAAACATAAAAAATTTTAAATGGATGCACAATTAAAATGCCAGCACTGTTTAAATTTTAGGTTGGCCGACAAATAATAAGATTTTATAATTATTAAGATTGTATCTGCCTGAATCAATTTTATACCTTTGAATGTACAATATCTATCGAAATGAAAGTCGCAATTAACGGATTTGGCCGTATTGGCCGGATAACTTTAAGAACCTTATTACAAAAGCCGGGATTAGAAGTTCTGGCAGTGAATGATTTAAGTGATACAGCCACGCTGGCACATTTGTTTAAATACGATTCTGTTCATCGAGGTTTTAAAGGAACAGTTAGTCACGATGAAAATAATCTGATAATAAATGGTCGTAAAATCCGCGTTTATTCAGAATCAAATCCTGCTAAACTGCCCTGGGCAGATCTCGGGATCGATTTGGTAATTGAATCTACGGGCCGGTTTATAACTTCAGAAAAGGCATCATTGCATTTGCAGGCCGGTGCTAAACAAGTTTTAATCTCTGCCCCATCTCCTGATAAGGAAATACCAACGGTAGTATTAGGTGTTAATGACTCTGAAATTGATTTGAATGCAAGCATATTATCAAATGCTTCCTGTACCACCAATAATGTGGCTACATTGGTTAAAGTATTGGATGATAACTGGGGTATTGTGGATGGATATATTACAACGGTGCACTCCATGACAGGCGATCAGAATTTGCATGATGCTCCGCATAAAGATCTTCGTCGTGCAAGAGCTGCTTCTGCATCCATAATTCCTACGACAACCGGTGCGGCAAAAGCCATAACCAGCATTTTCCCTCACCTTGAAGGGAAATTAGGAGGTGCCGGAATCAGAGTTCCCGTGTTAAATGGATCGCTAACAGATTTTACTTGCATCCTGAAAAAACAACCTACTGTTGAAGAAATTAATAATGCATTTTTATCTGCTTCAGAGGGCTATCTGCACAGAATTTTAGAATATACCGCCGATCCAATTGTTTCGGTGGATATTTTAGAGAACACTCATTCCTGCATTTTTGATTCGCTATTAACTTCAATTGTAGGCGGACTGGTAAAAGTTGTTGGTTGGTATGATAATGAATACGGATATTCAAGCAGGCTGGCAGATATTGCAGAGCGAATTCATATTCAAAAAATGCTTGCTTTGGCACAAATGCAGCAAGCTTAATAGAATATGGTAAAATTTGTTGGCATAGCCGATGTTTTGCCTTTGCGAAATATTGTTTTAAGAGATAATAAAGGAATAAAGTTTTGCCACTTCGATGGAGATAATGATCAGGCAACTTTTCATCTGGCAAACCTGGAAAATGGAATTGTAAACTCTGTAGCTACCTTTCTTGATGTAAATCATCCTGAAGTTCCGGGAAAAGGATGGCAGTTAAGAGGTATGGCAACATTGCCGGAGTTTCAAGGAAAAGGGGCAGGTAAGGCGATTGTTAAATTTGTAGTCGAACATTTAAAGCAACAGCATGTTGAATATATCTGGTGTAATGCCCGGAAAACAGCACTTCCTTTTTATCTTTCAATTGGCTTTGAAATAATTTCTGAAGAATTCCAGGTAGAAGGTATTGGTCCGCATTACCAAATGTGTTTAAAAATTTAAAACGAATAGGGAAGCAATGAGAAAAGGTTCTCATTATAGAAATAATAAAACGAAAATTTTCACCTCTTTAGATTTATATGAAAACGATTGATTATTTTAATTTTTCAGGGAAAAAAGCGTTGATCCGGGTAGATTTCAATGTGCCATTAGATGATCAGTTTAATATTACTGATGATAACAGGATACAAGGTGCCATGCCTACCATAATAAAGATTTTGAAAGATGGCGGAAGCGTTATTTTAATGTCGCATTTAGGACGTCCCAAAAATGGACCTGAGGAAAAATTTTCCTTAAAACATCTGGTAGATTATTTATCCACTCAATTGAACAGACCGGTTCAGTTTGCTTGCGACTGCATCGGAAAAGAAGCTATAGAAAAAGCTGCTAATTTAAAAATTGGTGAAGTGTTGTTACTGGAAAATCTTCGCTTCCATAAAGAAGAAGAAAAAGGTGATAAGGCTTTCGCCGAAAAGTTATCTAAACTTGGCGATGTATATGTGAATGACGCATTTGGAACCGCACACAGGGCCCATGCTTCCACATCCGTAATTGCTCAGTTTTTCCCTGACGCGAAATATTTTGGTTACCTGATGGCGGGTGAATTGAAAAATGCAGAGAAGATTTTGAACGATGCGGAGAAACCATTTACTGCCATTATGGGCGGCGCTAAAGTTTCTGATAAAATTGAATTGATAGAACAGTTGTTGTCTAAAGTTGATAATCTGATAATCGGAGGTGGAATGGCTTACACTTTCGCGAAGGCGAAGGGTGGAAATATTGGTAAATCATTGGTTGAAGAAGATAAACTAGATCTGGCTAAAAGTCTGATTGAGAAAGCAAAAGCTAAAAAAGTGAACCTAATACTTCCGGTTGATTCAATTATTGCTGATACATTTTCAAATGATGCAAAAACAGAGATCTCTCAAAATAATTCTATAAAAGATGATTGGATGGGATTGGATATTGGTCCGGAAGCTGTAAAGACCTTTTCAAAAATAATTGAAAAATCGAAGACCATTTTATGGAACGGACCCATGGGAGTTTTTGAAATGGAAAAATTTGAAAAGGGAACCAAAGCCATAGCCGAAGCTGTAGTTAAAGCCACCAAAAACGGAGCTTTTTCGTTAATCGGTGGCGGCGATTCTGCGGCAGCAGTTTCTAAATTTAATTTCGAAGATGAAGTAAGTTATGTTTCTACCGGAGGTGGCGCATTGCTGGAGTATATGGAAGGTAAAGAATTGCCTGGCGTTAAGGCAATTAATGAAGAATAATTCTGAATCTGAATATAATTAAACGTTAATTTTTAATAGATGTCCCACACTTCCAAAGTGTGGGACATCTAGGATATAGTGATAAGCATCAGCTTTGTTAAAGCCACCAAAAACGGGGATTAAATTTTAATAAGATGTCCCACACTTCCAAAGTGTGGGACATCTAGGATAAGGTGATAAGCCTCAGCTTTGTTAAAGCCACCAAACACAGGGGCTTAAATTTTAACAAGATTTCTTCAACTCCAAAATATAGGACATCTATTTTAAACTGATATTATAAGTCAGAAACAGTTGAGGTGGGATGAAAATCCTTATTTAAACTTGTGGAAAACTTTTGTGGGGCATAGTGGGAAAAAGTGGTAGAAATTTCTACTTTTACTTAACATAGAAAGTAAAACCACGGTATGTCCCATTTTTTAGGAGAATTTGATTGCAAACTTGACGCTAAAGGGCGGATGGTAATTCCATCCAATCTGAAGAAACAGCTTCCCGAAGCTGAGCGTGAAGGACTTGTGGTTAATCGTGGCTTCGAAAAAAATCTGGTGGTTTACACTAAGCAGGAGTGGAATCGTATTACTGAAGAGCTGAGCAAGCTGAACCAATACGAAGCAAAAAACCGCGAATTCATTCGATATTTCAATCGTGGTGCTACCGAATTAACTTTAGATGCAGCAAACCGGGTAAACCTGCCAAAGGGTTTATTGGATTATGCAGGTATCACTTCTGAAGTTTCACTTTTATGTCTTTTCAATAAAATAGAGATCTGGTCAAAAGAATCTTACGAAGCGCATTTGGATACGGAACCTGCAAATTTTGCCAGTCTTGCCGAAGAAGTAATGGGTAACGCAGGAAGGAGGACAGATGTCTGAATATCATCAGCCAGTAATGTTGCAGGAATGCATTGAGGGTTTAGATATTAAACCGGATGGTATTTACGTAGATGTAACTTTTGGTGGCGGCGGTCACTCCAAAGAAATTTTAAAAAATTTAAATAAAAATGGTCGTTTGCTGGCCTTTGATCAGGATGCAGACGCCCAGAAGAATTTACCAAATGATGATCGATTAACCTTTATTGATCAGAACTTCCGCTATCTGAAAAATAACTGCCGCTTACAGGGAGCCATGCCTGTAGACGGTATTCTGGCTGATCTTGGTGTCTCATCACACCAGTTTGATCAGCCAGAACGGGGGTTCTCTATTCGCTTTGATGCCAATTTGGATATGCGAATGGATCAGTCAACCAATCTGACAGCTAAAGAAGTTATAAATACCTACAGCGAAGAAAAATTACATAAGATCTTCGGTATTTACGGAGAAATTAAAAATGCAAAATCACTTGCAAAGGAAATTGTAACCGTAAGGTTAAACGGACCAATTGACACGGTTGCTGATTTAAAACTCGCTTTGCTGAAACTTATCCCGAAAGGAAAAGAGAATAAATATTTAGCGCAAGTTTTTCAGGCCTTACGAATTGAGGTTAACCAGGAATTGGAAGCTTTGCAGGAATTTTTAGAGCAAACTGTTGAGGTTTTAAAGCCAGGCGGCAGGTTGGTAGTTATGTCTTACCATTCGCTGGAAGACAGATTGGTTAAGAATTTCATTTCTAAAGGAAAATTTAAAGGAGAAGTTGAGAAAGATTTTTTCGGTAATCACTTAAAGCCATTAGAAGCGGTAACCCGAAAAGCGGTCACTGCAACAGAAGACGAAATAAAATTGAATAACAGAGCACGCAGTGCAAAGCTTAGAATAGCGGAAAGAAAATGAGCAATCATTTCAAACATAGGGTAGATAGGGAAGAAGCCGAGCAGGAAGTTCAGTCGGAAAAGGTAGAGAAGACTGAACTTCCGCGAGGCTTTTTAAGTCAGTTCTTTAAAGAAGGAGTAATATCAAAAGAGGCGGCCACAGATATGTTGCCTTTTATTATTTATATGTCTTTCCTGGCCATGATTTACATTGGTAACAGACATTTCGCCGAGAATAATATCCGTGATATTGATAAGTTAAATAAAGAAGTTAAAGAATTAAGCTGGGAATTTAAGTCTGTGAAAGCAGATTTAATGCTTAAAAGCACCCAGACAGAAGTTGCCCGGATGGCAGATACTTTGGGATTAAAAGAACCGGTTTCTCCTCCCATAAAAATTGTAGTTGCAAACGATGAATATTAGAACCGACATATTAATGCGTGTGTACATAGCCTTCGGGTTAATTGTACTTCTTGCGTTTGCGGTTTTATTTAAGCTTTTCCATGTGCAGATTGTAGAGGGAAATAAATGGAAAGCCATGTCCGACAGCTTATCTACCCGTTTTGTAAATGTTGAAGCTGCCCGTGGTAATATTTATTCTGTAGACGGAAGTTTACTGGCTACTTCAATTCTGGAATACGAGTTGAGAATGGATATGCTTGCAGGCGGAATTGCCAAGGACGAAGTTTTTAATGAAAAGGTAGATTCATTGGCAAACAAGCTTTCTTCTTTTTTTGGCGATAAAAGTTCACGTCAGTATGCCCGTATTCTGCGGGATGCCCGTCGCGATAGCTCCAGATATGTATTATTGAAAAGGAATGTCTCTTATACTGCATTAAAAAAAATCCGCAAATTTCCGCTGTTCAATATTGGAAAATATACTGGTGGATTAATTGCTGTTCAGCATAACAAACGCATATTCCCTTTTAAAACTTTAGCTTCCAGAACAATTGGCTATAAAAATGAAAACGTTCAGCCTGTAGGTTTAGAAGGCGCTTACGGTGATTATATTGATGGGGAAAGCGGGAAACGCCTGATGCAGAGAATTGCTGGTGGTGTTTGGATGCCGGTGAATGAGGATATAGAAATTGCGCCTAAAGATGGAGCGGATATAATCTCCACAATCGATATCAATATGCAGGATCTGGCTCAGCGAGCTTTAGAAAAGCAAATGATTGAGAGCAATGCAGATCATGGTTGTGTGATATTAATGGAGGTTGCAACCGGAGAAATTCGTGCCATAGCCAACTTCTCTAAAGTATCTGAAGGAGTTTATAAAGAAAAATTTAATTATGCCATAGCCGGAAATCAGGATCCGGGTTCTACTTTCAAAGTAGCTTCATATATGGCAATGCTTGAGGATAATAAAGTGGATACCAATACTCTGGTTAATACCGGTAACTATAAAATCCCTGGTAATTCTCATATTATAAGAGATTCACACGGCAGTATAGGTGTTGTAACGGTTAAAAAAGCTTTTGAAGAATCTTCTAATGCGGCGGTTGCCGAATTGATTAACCGCAGTTACCATGATAATCAGTCAAAATTTACCGAACATTTATATGATTGGGGTTTGAACGAAAAAATGGGTTTGCAAATTCCGGGTGAAGCTACTCCGGTGGTTAAAAACCCGAATAACAAGAGCTGGAATAAAAACATGACTTTGCCGCAGATGGCTTATGGTTATGAAATGCAGTTAACGCCGTTAAAAATGCTTTCATTTTATAACGCTATCGCGAATAATGGAAAATATGTAAGTCCGATCTTTGTGAAAGAAATTCGCAAGCTGGGCAATACCATAGAGCAGTTTAAAGCCCGTGTAATTAACGAAAAGATTTGTTCTGATGTAACCCTTTCTAAAATGCATGCGATGCTTGAAGGTGTAATTACTGAAGGAACCGGTCGTGGAATAATTTACAATCCATTGTATAGAATTGCCGGTAAAACCGGAACAGCGCAGGTTGCTGATGCCAATAAAGGGTATAAAGCTAAAAAGCAGTATCAATCTTCTTTCTGCGGATATTTTCCGGCTGATAATCCAAAATATTCACTAATTGTGGTAATTAATGATCCGAAAAACGGTTATTACGGTGCAGTAGTTGCCGGTCCGCCTTTCCGCGAAATTGCCGACAGAGTTTATGCCAGCGACACGCAGATGTATAATTCTTTACAGGATGAAAAATTGGCGGTTACCGTTCCTTCTAAACCTAATGTAAAAGGTGGAAAGAAAAAACCAACAATGAAAGTTATGAAAGCTTTCAATGTAAAACCAACCGTTTCAATGGCTGGAGACTATGTAATGGCTTCAGATTCTGATGCAACTGAAGCGCAAAAACCGGTTTCAGTTATTGAAGGTACCGTGCCGGATGTATTGGGTATGGGCTTAAAGGATGCCCTTTATTTAGTTGGAAATTCCGGATTAAAAGTACATATAAAAGGAAGCGGAAAAGTTGCGAAACAATCATTAGAAGCCGGAGAGCATGTTGCTAAAGGTGCTTATATATTACTGGAACTTGAATAATGAAATTGTTAAAAGACGTATTATATAAAGTTGCTCTGCAAAAATTTGTAGAATCTGCAGATGTGGAGATTACTGAACTATGCTTTGATTCCCGTAAGGTAAAACCTGGCTGTATATTTTTCGCAATAAGCGGAACGTCTTCAGATGGACATATATTTATTCAGCAGGCAATAAACGACGGGGCAAAAGTTATTGTTTGCGAAGAAATCCCGCAATCAACCTCAAATGATATTACATATGTTGTTGTTGAAGATTCTGCCGAAGCATTAGGCTTAATGGCAGCAAATTTTTACGATCATCCTTCATCAAAATTAAAGCTTGTTGGTGTTACCGGTACAAATGGTAAAACCACAGTTGCTACTTTATTATATCAGTTGTTTTTAGAATTGGGATTTAAGGTTGGTTTACTTTCAACGGTTCAGAATTACATCAACAAAACAATAGTTCCTGCAACGCACACCACTCCGGATCCTTTGGCGCTAAATATTTTATTAAGTGAAATGGTGGCTGCAGGTTGCGATTACTGCTTTATGGAAGTTAGTTCGCATGCAGTGGCTCAACAAAGAATTAAAGGACTGCAATTTATTGGCGGAGTTTTTACAAACCTGACCCATGATCACCTTGATTTCCATTTAACCTTCGATTCTTACTTAAAAGCTAAGAAAGGATTTTTTGATGGCTTAGATAAATCATCATTTGCACTGGTAAATGTAGATGATAAGAACGGCAGAGTGATGGTTCAGAATTCTAAAGCACATGTAAAAACCTACGGCTTAAAAAATATGGCCGATTTTAAAGCCCGCCTCATTGAAAATCATTTCAGCGGATTGCTTCTGAATATTGATGATCAGGAAGTTTGGTTTAAAATGGTTGGTGCTTTTAATGCCTACAATTTGCTTGCTGCTTACGGTACGGCATTGCTTTTAGATCAGGATAAAAATAAAGTTTTAACAGTATTGAGTCGTTTAAGCGGTGCAGAAGGTCGCTTTGATTACATAAAATCTCCTAACGGGATTATTGGTATCGTTGATTATGCGCATACGCCGGATGCTGTTCAAAATGTATTAAGCACCATTCAGGATATCCGCCAGGGAAATGAGCAGGTAATTAGTGTAATTGGTTGCGGCGGCGACCGGGATAAATCGAAACGTTCGATTATGGCGCAGGTTGCATGTGATTGGAGTGATAAAGTGATTTTAACGTCGGATAATCCGCGAAGCGAAAGTCCTGAATTGATTATTGCTGACATGGAAAAAGGTGTTATGCCAACCAATAAGCGCAAAGCATTGTCTATTACAGATCGTAAAGAAGCTATCCGCACGGCCTGTCATTTGGCCAGACCCGGAGATATTATTCTGGTTGCCGGAAAAGGGCATGAGAAATATCAGGATATAAAAGGTGTGAAATATCCTTTTGATGATAAACAAATATTGACTGAACTTTTAAACCTGATGAGCTAATGTTGTATTACTTGTTTACATATCTTGATCAGCAGTACGATTTCCCCGGAGCCGGAGTATTTCAATATATCTCTTTCCGTACCGGGATGTCTGTTATTTTATCGCTGATTTTAACTACTGTTTATGGAAACAGGTTAATTACAATTTTAAGAGCAAAACAAGTAGGCGAGACAGTAAGAAATCTGGGTTTAGAAGGTCAGATGCAAAAGCAGGGAACTCCAACAATGGGCGGACTGATAATTCTGCTTGGTATTTTGGTCCCGACTTTATTATTTGCCAAGCTTGAAAATATCTACATCATATTAATGCTGGTAACCACCGTTTGGATGGGTATAATTGGTTTTATTGATGATTACATCAAAGTATTTAAAAAGGATAAAGAAGGTCTGGCTGGTCGTTTTAAAATAATGGGCCAGGTTGGTTTGGCTTTAATTATTGGCTGGACAATGTACTTCCATCCGGATATTGTGGTTCGTCAGCAGGTTTCAACACCAACAGAAAATGCGGCTAAAGTGGAGATGCACAAACGTGGAAATACAACCTATTATACTCAGGATGTAAAATCAACCATGACCAATGTTCCTTTCTACAAAAACAATGAATTTGACTATGCCAAAGTTCTCACTGTTTTTGGTGAGCAGTATGAGAAGTATTCATTAATGGTATTCCTCCTGTTTGTTATTGTAATTATTACAGCAGTATCAAACGGAGCCAACATGACCGATGGAATAGATGGACTGGCAACCGGAACATCAGCCATTATCGGTATTACGCTGGCAATTTTAGCGTACGTTTCGGGTAACACTATTTTTGCGGATTATCTCAACATAATTTATATCCCTAATTCGGGAGAACTGGTTGTTTTTGCAGGAGCTTTTGTAGGAGCATGTGTAGGTTTCCTTTGGTACAACTCATTTCCAGCCCAGGTTTTTATGGGCGATACAGGAAGTTTGGCTATTGGTGGAATTATCGCCGCTTTTGCGGTTATGATTCGTAAAGAATTATTGATACCTGTTTTATGCGGAATTTTCCTGATCGAAAACCTGTCGGTAATTATGCAGGTTTCATTTTTCAAATTCACCAAACGTAAATACGGAGAAGGAAGAAGAATATTTTTGATGGCTCCTCTTCATCACCATTATCAGAAAAAAGGTTATCACGAATCTAAAATTGTAACCCGTTTCTGGATCATTGGTATTATGCTGGCAATTTTAACTATTGTAACGCTGAAATTAAGATAATGAATAGCAACAAATACATAGTGGTTTTAGGTGCCGGCGAAAGCGGAGTTGGCGCAGCTATGCTTGCCCAAAAGCAAGGCTTTGATGTATTTGTTTCTGATGCCGGAAAAATAGCTGATAAATATAAGTCAGAGTTAGAACGCCTGAATATTGATTTTGAAGAAAGTCAGCATACAGAAGAAAAAATTCTTTCCGCAACAGAAGTTGTTAAAAGTCCTGGCATTCCTGCGAAAGCCGAAATAGTAAAAAAACTGGAGCAAAAAGGAATTCCTGTTTTATCTGAAATTGAATTTGCCGGAAGATACAGTAAGGCAAAAATGATCTGCATCACGGGTTCAAACGGGAAATCAACAACCACCATGCTTACCTATCATATCCTTAAAAATGAAGGTTTGAATGTAGGATTAGCGGGTAACATAGGCAAAAGCTTTGCGGCGCAGGTTGCAACAGAAAAATTTGACTACTACGTGTTAGAGATCAGCAGCTTTATGCTGGATAACATGTACAGTTTCAAAGCAGATATTGCGGTGCTTTTAAACATCACGCCAGACCATCTGGACCGATACGAATATAAAATGGAGAATTACCGGAATTCTAAATTCCGCATTATCCAGAATCAGACACAAGAAAGTGTTTTTATTTACTGTGCTGATGATGAAGAAACTACAACAGGTTTAAAAAGCCACGAAATTAAAGCAGTTAGCTATCCTTTTTCTATCACGAAAGCGATAAAAAGTGGCGCTTACTTACAAGATAGCAATATTCACATAGATATTAACCGAACAGATCAACAACCATTAACCATGTCAATAACAGATTTAGCATTACAGGGGAAGCACAATATTTATAACTCAATGGCCTCCGGAATTGTGGCCAAAGTGCTTGAGTTGCGCAACGAGAGTATCCGCGAAAGCATGGCTAATTTCAGAAACATTGAGCACAGGCTGGAGCATGTGGCAAAAATTTCGGGAATTGATTTTATCAACGATTCCAAAGCCACCAACGTTAATTCTACCTGGTATGCACTGGAAAGTATGCCGGCAAAAGTGGTTTTGATTTTAGGCGGTGTTGATAAAGGCAATGATTACAACATGCTTAAAGATCTGGTTAAAAATAAAGTGAAAAGTATTGTGTGTCTGGGAAAAGATAATAGCCGCATTCACGATGCTTTTGAAGATGATGTGGATGTGATTGTAAATACGGCTACTGCACAGGAAGCGGTTCAGATCGCTTATCATTTGGCAAAAAAAGGAGATACAGTTTTACTTTCTCCGGCATGCGCCAGTTTTGATCTTTTTAAAAATTACGAAGATCGCGGCGATCAGTTTAAGCAGGCTGTAAAAGAATTATAAGAAAATAATTTCTCCCCTTTTGGGGAAGATAAAAAAATAGAAATGGAAAGAATTTTCAGTAAAACTAAAGGCGACCGTTGGATCTGGCTCATTGTCATCCTGCTTTCCATATGGTCTTTGCTGGCAGTTTACAGTGCAACCGGAACCATTGCGTATAAGCAAGGGGTGGGCAGCGAGCAATTTCTTGTCAAGCATTTGGTAATGATTGTTGGCGGACTGGCGCTGATGTATTTTTCTCATTTGCTGGATTACCGATATTATGCCGGTATTTCAAAAATTTTAATGTTTATCACCGTTCCGTTATTGCTTTACACTTTGCTTTTTGGAACGCATGTAAATGATGCCAGCCGATGGGTAACCATTCCTGTAATTAACCAAACTTTTCAAACTTCCGATTTGGCTAAACTGGCCCTGATTACCTTCTTAGCCAGAACATTAACTAAAAAACAGGAAAATATTAAGGATGTAAAAAAAGCATTTCTGCCAATTATGGGTTCCGTTTGCGGGATTTTTGTATTGATTGCCCTGGCCAATTTGTCTACGGCATTAATGTTATTTGGTGTAAGTATTTTATTGCTGATCATGGGTCGTATTAGTATTAAGCAAATCTCTTTGGTTTGCCTTGGCGGATTAATATTGCTAACCGGAGTAATGTTATTGGGTCCGAGACGGCAAACTTACATTTCAAGGATCGAAACATATTTGCATCCTGAAAAGGCAGATCCGGATAAAGCTTTTCAATCAAATCATTCTAAAATCGCGATAGCAACCGGTGGGATATTTGGTAAAGGACCGGGAAATAGTACACAACGAAATTTTTTACCGCATCCATATTCAGATTTTGTTTTTGCATTGATTATTGAAGAATGGGGATTGGTTGGCGGAGTTTTCCTGGTATTTCTGTACCTGTTATTTCTCTATCGATGTGTGCTTATTGTAACCCAAAGTCCGAAAGCATTCGGTGCTTTGCTGGCCGCCGGATTGAGTTTTAGTCTGACAATACAGGCATTTGCAAACATGGCGGTTGCAGTAGGTTTAGGTCCGGTAACGGGTGTTCCGCTGCCGTTGGTAAGTATGGGTGGAACTTCAATTTTGTTCACCAGTATTGCATTTGGAATTATTTTAAGCGTAAGTCGTGATATCGATGAAAAGAAAGAAAAACAAATAAAAGACAATGAAAAAGTAGTAGTTGGCGAGATTTCTGTGACAGCATAGTTATGAGTAGAGCATTGAGAGTTATTATTAGTGGTGGCGGTACCGGAGGGCATATTTTCCCGGCGGTGGCAATTGCTAATGCGCTTAAAAGAATCGATCCCGACACAGAGATATTATTTGTTGGTGCAAATGGCCGTATGGAAATGGAAAAAGTTCCGGCTGCAGGTTACCAGATTTTAGGTTTAGATATTCAGGGTTTTCAACGTAATTCTATATTTAAAAACGTGTTGCTTCCGGTAAAGCTTTTCAAAAGTATAGTTAAAGCTCGGGGAATAATTAAAGACTTTAAGCCTGATGTGGCAGTTGGCGTTGGAGGTTATGCATCCGGTCCGTTATTGTATGCAGCCAGTCAGATGGGAATTCCTTATCTAATACAGGAGCAGAACTCTTTTGCGGGTATAACAAATAAATGGCTCGGGAAAAAGGCTGAGAAAATTTGTGTTGCCTTTGATGGTATGGACAAATTTTTTCCGGCAGAAAAAATCATTAAAACAGGTAATCCAATACGTAAGGAAGCGGTTGATATAGAAAGTAAACGTTACGCTGCCGCGGAATTACTAAGCTTATCTCCGCATAAGAAAACGATTTTGGTAACTGGCGGAAGTTTAGGCGCAGGCACCTTAAATAAAAGTATGCTTGCCGGCATCAATAAAATTATTGCAGCTGATATTCAGTTGATCTGGCAGACCGGTAAGTTCTACTACAAATTTATTAAGGAGCAAATGGAAGGTCGCGGAAGCGAAAATATTAGGGTTCTGGAATTTTTATATAAAATGGAACTGGCTTATGCGGCTTCTGATGTAATAATTTCACGTGCCGGTGCCGGAACAATTGCTGAATTATGCGTGATCAAAAAGCCGGTCATTCTGGTTCCTTCGCCAAATGTGGCAGAAGATCATCAGACTAAAAATGCGATGGCCCTGGTGCAAAATTCTGCGGCTATTTTGGTTGCCGATACGGTTGCAGAAAGAGAATTGGTTGACATTGCTTTAAGCCTTGTTAACAATCCGGAAAAATGTAAAGAACTGAGTGAAAATATTGGCAACCTTGCTTTAGCAGATGCTGATGTGGTTATTGCAAATGAAGTTAGACGAATCGCGAAAGCGGAAAATCTGGTAAACTAAAATGGAACTGGAAAATATCAATCGGGTTTATTTAATTGGCATCGGAGGCATCGGAATGAGTGGCCTTGCCCGTTATTTTAAGAAACGCGGCTGCGATGTTTTCGGCTATGATAAAACCCAGACTGCTTTGACTTCTGCATTGATTGAAGAAGGAATTGAAATTTCGTTTAAAGATGAGCTTTCAGAAATTCCTTCCATTTTCAATCAGCCTGACCAAAATACACTGATCATTTTTACGCCGGCTATTCCGAAAGATTCTGAAATTTTAAATCACTTTAATGATGCTGGATTTACTCTAAAAAAGAGATCTGAAGTTTTGGGAATTTTAAGCAAGGGCATGTTTACAATTGCCGTTGCCGGAACGCATGGAAAAACTACAACATCAAGCATTATTGCCCATATTTTAAAAGATAGCGGTTATGATTGCTCTGCTTTTTTAGGCGGAATCGCTACTAATTATAATTCGAACGTTCTTTTTGGAGAAAATAACACTTTGGTTGTTGAAGCAGATGAGTACGACCGTTCATTCTTAACGCTTCACCCGGATATTTCTGTAGTAACATCTATGGACCCCGACCATCTGGATATTTACGGAGACGAAGAGCACTTAAAGGAATCATTTAAATTGTTTGCTTCTCAGCTTAAAGAAAACGGACAGTTGATTTATTGTACTGGTTTGGATCTGCAAAACGGGAAAACCTATTCTGTAAATGCGAATGCTGAGATTCAGGCTCAGAATGTTCGCATAGAAAACGGTCATTTTGTATTTGATTTTAAAAATCAGGAAACTGAAATAAATAATATTGAAGTTGCCTTGCCGGGATTACACAATGTTGAAAATTCGCTTGCCGCGATAGAAGTGGCGCTTCTTTTAGATATACCTGCTGATAAAATTAAAACGGCTCTGGCCAATTTTAAAGGAGTTAAACGCCGTTTTGAATACATCGTTAGAAACGATGAACATGTTTATATAGATGATTATGCTCATCACCCGGAAGAATTAAGAGCCTGCATTCAGGCTGTAAGAACTTTGTTTCCCGATAAAAAGTTAACGGTTATTTTTCAGCCGCATTTGTTTACGCGTACACGCGATTTTGCAGATGGTTTTGCCGAAGTTTTGGCTGCAAGCGATGAACTGATTATGCTTGATATTTATCCGGCAAGAGAACTTCCGATAGAGGGAGTGACCTCAGAAATGATCTTGAACAAAATCCCGGGAGGGAATAAAAAAAAATGCACCAAACCGGAAGCTTTGGAATTAATTAAAAATGAAATGCCCGAACTACTTTTAACAGTTGGTGCAGGCGATATAGATACATTAGTTAAACCTTTAAAAACAATTTTGGAAAATGCTTAAGCAGATCAACTGGAAGGCGGTCTTTTATGTATTTACCTGGGTAATTTGCCTTAGCGGATTGATTGTGCTTATGAGTTTTATCGAGAGTCGTAAAACTGCAACTACCTGCAACTCGGTCAAAGTTATTATTCCGGGAAACCAGAATTTTATTGAG
The DNA here is from genome assembly GCA_038204935.1 of Sphingobacteriales bacterium. Classification (GTDB taxonomy): domain Bacteria; phylum Bacteroidota; class Bacteroidia; order Sphingobacteriales; family Sphingobacteriaceae; genus Daejeonella. Next base: position 32,358 of record JBBRCI010000003.1, read on the forward strand.
CGTGCAGAGGTTGACGGTATTTTAAGGATGAACGGTGGTCCTTTAGTGGGCCGTGAGCTGAAAAGTATTAATATCCAAAAACTGGAAGCAGCATTAAAAGCCAATCCGTTTATTGAGTTTGCCAAAGTGTATGCAGATATGGACGGTGTAATACAAGTTCAGATCAGGCAGCGTGAACCATTGTTGCGGGTTTTAAATATGCAGAATCAGGATTTTTATATTGATTACAATGGTTATAAAATACCGACATCAGATAATTTTACTGCTGATGTGTTGGTTGCAAATGGCTATATCGCAGAGAATTTTAACGGTACCGTTGATACTGTTAAAAGTAAAATGGCGAAAGATCTGTTTTTAACTGCAAATTTTATTGCTGCAGATACGCTTTGGAATGATCAGATAGAGCAGTTGTATGTAAATGAAAAAAACGAGATAGAGCTTGTTCCAAGGGTTGGGGATCAGAAAATTATACTTGGAAATGCAGATTCTCTGGCTGTAAAATTTAGAAATCTATATGCCTTTTATAAAAAAGCATTGCCAAAATTAGGCTGGAATACTTATAAAACAATCAACCTAAAATATGCAAACCAGATAGTTTGCGAAAAAAATATAATTGACAGTTCCAAACTTGTTAAGCCAATTGCGAAGGAAAGCGTGACAGTGGCAGTTGAACCAGACAGTGACATTAAAGAACCTCAGGATACTATAAAAATTAACGCATTTTAATATGGAAAAAAGCATTACTTCAACTAAAAACTCACCAATCGTAGTCGGATTAGATATCGGTACTACAAAAATTTGCGTAACCGTTGGTCGACGCAGCGATCATGGTAAAATTGAAATTTTAGGTATCGGAAAAGCTATATCTGCAGGTGTAACCCGCGGTGTGGTTTCTAATATTCAAAAAACTGTGCATGGCATTCTGCAGGCTGTTGAAGAAGCTGGTTCTCAATCTAACGTTGATGTAAAAATTGTCAATGTGGGTATTGCAGGTCAGCATATTAAAAGCTTGCAGCATCGCGGAATTTTAACCCGCAAGGAGTTGAATACCGAAATTCAGCGCAAGGATATTGATAAGCTTATTGAAGATATGTACAAATTGGTTATGCCTCCCGGCGAAGAAATTATCCATGTTCTTCCGCAGGAATTTACGGTTGATAATGAGCCGGGCATAAAAGATCCTATCGGGATGGCAGGCGTGCGTCTGGAAGCCAATTTCCATATTATTTCCGGTCACGTAAGTGCGGTAAAAAATATTTTAAAATGTGTTGGTAATGCAAATCTGGAAACTCTGGAATTAATTCTTGAGCCATTGGCATCATCTGAGTCGGTTCTGAGCGATGAAGAAAAAGAAGCCGGTGTTGTGCTGGTTGATATTGGTGGTGGCACAACAGATCTGGCTATTTTCCACGAAGGCATTATCCGCCACACGGCAGTAATTCCTTTTGGCGGTAACAGTGTTACAGAAGATATTCGCGAAGGTTGTTCGGTAATGCGCAATCAGGCAGAATCTTTAAAAACCAGATTTGGTTCAGCTTTAGCTGATGAAAATAAGGATAATGAAATCATTTGTGTTCCGGGTTTGCGTGGCCGCGAGCACAAAGAGATCTCCGTTAAAAATCTGGCTTATGTAATTCAGGCCAGGATGGAAGAAATTATCGAACATGTTTATTACGAGATAAAATCTTCCGGATACGAGAAAAAACTGATTGCAGGTATTGTAATAACCGGTGGTGGTGCGCAATTAAAGCATTTGCCGCAGCTGGTAGAATATGTTACAGGTTTAGATGCACGTATTGGTTATCCAAACGAACATTTGGCGAAGAATGAAACGCTGGCAAAAAACATCTACGACGAGTTGAAGAGTCCGATGTTTGCTACCGGTATTGGATTGCTGATAAAGGGAATTCAAAAAGCGGAACAGCAGGAAGAAGCCAGTAGAAATACAACTTCAACGGTTAAAATTGTTCCGGCAGAAAAAGCGAAGAAAGCATTCGGCCTGTTTGATAAGTTACTGCAAACAGGAGCGAAATTTATTAAGGATGATATAAAAGACGAAGATTATATCCATTAATTTTCAACAACAAATAACTTTTCCACATAATTAACATTTGTGGAAAACGCATGTTGGAAATTAGTTATAATTACAAAAAAAGTATGGCCTTAAGGCTGTGCCATTTACCTAACTGATTATTAAGGCTATGCAGTTTGAAATGCTCAAAGAAAAATCATCAATTATTAAAGTAATTGGTGTTGGTGGTGGCGGTGGGAATGCCGTTAACCATATGTACCGTCAGGGAATTACAGGTGTAGACTTCATTATCTGTAATACAGATGCCCAGGCTTTGGAATTAAGCCCGATACCAAACAAGGTTCAATTAGGAGCCAGTTTAACCGAAGGTATGGGTGCCGGTTCAATTCCTGAGGTAGGGAAAAACTCTGCGATAGAAAATATTGAAGACATAAAGCAAATGCTGGGCAGCAACACAAAAATGTTGTTTATTACCGCAGGAATGGGTGGTGGAACCGGAACAGGTGCCAGTCCCATTATTGCTAAAGCAGCTAAAGAGCTTGATATTTTAACAGTTGGAATAATTACAACTCCGTTTTCTTTCGAAGGTAAAAGACGTAAGATCCAGGCCGAAGAAGGTTTAGATGAGTTTAAAAAATATGTAGATTCTTACCTGGTTATTTCAAATGATCGCTTACGCGAAATTTTTGGTAACCTGACATTAGGTTCTGCATTTGCGCAGGCAGATAATATTTTAACAACTGCCGCCAAAGGAATTGCGGAGATCATAACTATTCCCGGTTATATCAACGTGGATTTTAAAGATGTGCGCACAGTGATGAAAGAAAGCGGTGTAGCTATAATGGGTAGTTATGCGGCCGAAGGTGAAAATCGTGCTTTACGTGCTGTTGAAGGTGCTTTAGCTTCGCCTTTATTGAAAGATAATGAAATTGAAGGTGCTCGTTATATTCTTTTAAATATAAGTTCTGGTACAAAAGAGGTTACTATGGACGAGGTTAGTATTATTACTGACTTTATTCAGCAGGAAGCCGGTTTAGCTGCAGATTTGATCTGGGGTAACTGTACTGATGAATTATTAGGTGAGAAATTATCGGTTACTATTATCGCTACCGGTTTCCAGACCATGGAAGAAAGACAGGTAGAGAAAAGTCAGCAGCGTAAAGTTTCTGTTTTAACTCCAGATCATGCGCCATTGGTTCGTCCGGTGAATACTAATTCATTTATTGAAACAAAAGTTGAAGAGCATTCTGCTGAGCCTGTTTTAAAGGTTAAGGAAGAAAGTCAGGTAGATTTATTTGCCGGATATTTTCAATCTGCAAAACCACAGACCGAAGATAAACCACAGCCTCAGGCAAATAATAATAACCCCGTTATAAAGCATACTTTGCTTGAAGAAGTTGAGGAAGAGCAGCAGGAAGAAACTGCTTCTTTTGAAATGGACATGAGCATTAAGGAATCTGAACCTAAATATCAGCAGCCTGTTCGCCAAGAGCATGTTGCAGAGAAAGTTCCGGTTAAGCCAGAGCCGGTTCCACAATCTAGGGTTCAAAATCCGGATGAGCATAAAACCGACGAATCTATAGAGGAGCAATTGCGTAAATCTAAAGAGCGTATTTTACGTTTAAAAGATCTGAGCATGAAACTGAGAACTTCAAACGGTTTGCAGGAGCTGGAAAATGAGCCGGCATACAAACGCAAGCAAATGTCATTACAACAAGTTCCGCATTCTTCCGAATCTCAGGTTTCAAGGTTTACTTTATCATCCGATGAGGATGGTACGGAGATCAGACCTAATAATTCTTTTCTACACGATAATGTAGATTAATTTAAAAAAATAGATATATACAAAGCCTTTATTCTTAACAGAATAGAGGCTTTTTGCATTCTGAGAGCTTATTTTTGAACCATTTTATAAAATGGTTCAATCCTAGTTGATAATCAGCGGTCTAAAGGCTAACTTTGCCGACTGAATAACATAACATAAAATAAAACAGATTTGGATTTATTTGATAAAATTTCGAAAAATATGGGTCCCCTGGGCCAGCATCAAAAGATGGCTCATGGATATTTCGCTTTCCCAAAATTAGAGGGGGAGATTGGTCCTCATATGAAATTCCGCGGGAAAGATCACCTGGTTTGGAGTTTGAATAATTATTTGGGATTGGCTAATCATCCTGAGATCAGAGAAGCTGATGCGCAGGCTGCCAAAGATTTTGGAATGGCTTATCCAATGGGTGCACGCATGATGTCGGGTAACTCAAATCATCACGAAGCTCTGGAGAAAGATCTTGCCGAATTTGTTGGAAAACAAGATGCGTTTCTTTTAAATTACGGCTATCAGGGAATTATGTCAGCAATTGACGCTTTGGTAGACAGACATGATGTGATTGTTTACGATGCAGAATCTCATGCCTGTATTATTGATGGAGTTCGTTTACATCAGGGGAAACGTTTTGTTTACACCCACAATAATATAGACAACTTAGAAAAGCAATTAGAAAGAGCAACCCGCTGGGTTGAAAATACTGGCGGAGCAATATTGGTTATTACCGAAGGTGTTTTCGGAATGTCAGGTGCTCAGGGAAAACTGAAAGAGATTATCGATTTAAAATCAAAATTCAAATTCAGATTATTAATTGATGATGCGCATGGTTTTGGAACTATGGGAGATACCGGTGCAGGAACTCACGAAGCTCAGAACTGTATTGAAGAAGTTGATATTTATTTCGGAACATTTGCAAAATCTATGGCTGGTATAGGGGCATTTATTGCTTCAACCGAAGAGATTACAAATTTCCTTCGCTATAATATGCGTTCACAAACTTTTGCAAAATCATTACCCATGCCAATGGTGTTGGGTTTACGCAAACGTTTAGAATTATTGAAAAGTAAGCCGGAATTACGTGCTAAACTTTGGGAGATTGCTACAACATTGCAAAAAGGATTAAGGGATCGTGGTTTTGATATTGGGATAACCAATACAATGGTTACACCGGTATTTTTTCAGGGAGATTTAAATGAAGCTACCGCGATAACAATGGACCTTCGTGAAAACTACAGTATATTTTGTTCAATAGTTATGTATCCTGTAATTCCGAGAGGATTAATTATGTTACGCCTCATTCCAACTGCTATGCACACCTTAGAAGATGTTCAGCGGACATTGGATGCATACAGTGAAGTTGGAGAAAAATTAAAAAAAGGTTTGTATAAAGAGGTTAAACTGGCAACAGCTTAAAATTTTTTCTTATCTGTAAATAATGCCCTTTAGAGCTTCTAAGGGGCTTTTTTTGTTTTAATGAATGTTGCAACTTGTTTATTTACAGATAGTTGTTAAAAATTAATAACATTTTCCTGTTCAAAAACTGTCTTAATGTGGAAAAAAACGATTAAAAACGCATAATTTTTATTTTTTCAAAAGTTTCTTTTTACAAAAAAAGTTATACATTAGTAATATTAATAATCAATACAAACCCTCACAAAACTAAAAAGGAGTAAAAAACAATGAAAAAATTTACTGAAGCAAAAAATTTAATCGAGTCTTTAGAGGCTGATGCAGACAAGTTTTACAACAAAGCTAACAGTGCTGCTGGAACGCGTGTGAGAAAAGGAATGCAAGATTTAAAAAACTTAGCACAGGCTATCCGTCTTGAAGTTCAGGAAATGAAAAACAAAGAGGAAGGTAAATAATCTCCTGAAATAAATTGTAAAGCCCGGTATGAATGAATCATAGCGGGCTTTTTCATGATATAAAATCAGGTTGTGGGTTTACCCGATTAGTTTAAACTCTTTTAGCTCATGCCTGATTTTACCGTATGTTGCATCGCTAATCTTAACCAGCGGCAATCTTACTTCATCTCCGCAAACTTCCAGCAGTTTTAAAGCCGCTTTAACTCCTGCAGGGTTTCCTTCTGCGAAAATCAATTTGGTTATCTCCAGCATGCTGAAATGCAAGGGCTGGGCTTCAATAAACTTTCCGTCAAGGCACATTCTTACCATTGTTGAAAACATCCCCGGAAGGGCATTGCCAACAACAGAAATTACACCCGCCGCACCCATAGAAATTAAGGGTAGCGTAATCGGATCGTCGCCGGATATGAAAAGAAACCCTTCAGGTTTGTCTTTGGCAATTTGGTTAAACTGATCAAAATTTCCGGAAGCTTCTTTTACGGCAATAATGTTTTTAAAATCGTGTGCCAAACGTAATGTAGTTTCTGCGGTCATGTTGCTTCCGGTACGTCCGGGAACATTGTATAAAATAACCGGCAAAGGGGAACTCTCGGCAACGATTTTATAATGCTGATAAATTCCTTCCTGAGTTGGCTTGTTATAATACGGACTAACAGATAATACGGCATCAAACCCTTCTGATTTAAAGCTTTTTAGTGTATCCTTCAGCTCTGCCGTATTGTTGCTGCCAATGCCTGCAACTAAGGGCACACGTCCGTTGGTATGTTCAATTGTGCAATCCCAAACTTTTTGTTTTTCTTCTTTGGTTAAGGTCGAAGTTTCCCCGGTTGTTCCTAAAGAAACCAGATATTCTACGCCTCCGTTAATAATATGATCAATCAGGTTTTTAAGGCCGTTGTAATCAACGGAATGATCTGCATTAAATGGAGTAACTAATGCAACTCCTGTACCGTGGAATTTATTCATTTATTTTTTATATCGTTTTGATGAATGCAAATCTACAATTTAGCCACGATTATTGAATCATTGCTAAAAGTTCGCTTTCGCTGATGATGGGGATGCCTAATTTATTGGCTTTTTCCAGTTTGGCAGGTCCCATATTATCACCCGCTAGAAGGTAATTTAGCTTTGCGGATATGCTGCTCAAAATTTTTCCGCCGTTACTTTCAATCAGGTCCTTTAGCTCATCGCGACTAAAATTTTCAAATACTCCGGAAATGATAAATGTTTTCTCAGCCAGTTTATTACTTGCCAGCTCAACCACAATTTCTTTAGATTGGAATTGTAAACCATGATTCCGCAACTTTTCAATCTGCTCCAGGTGACGAGGTTCTTTAAAATAGGCTTGAAGGCTTTCCGCAATACGATCGCCAATTTCATCTACAGAAGTTAGCTCTTCAAAACTTGCGTTAATAATGCTGTCGATATTTTTGAAGTAAGCTGCAATTTTTTTGGCCACTGTTTCGCCTACATATCTTATTCCTAAACCAAATAAAACTTTCTCGAAGGGCATTTGCTTTGAACTTTCAATCCCTTCGAGCATATTGGTTATAGAACGTTCGCCAAACCGATCCAGTTGTTTTAAAAGGTCGCTTTTCTCATGTAAAATATATAGATCGCTGATGTGTTCTAAAAATCCCTGGCGGAAGAATGCCTCGATAGTTTCGGCTCCTAAACCTTCAATATTCATTGCCTTCCGGCTGATAAAATGCTGAATTTTGCCTACGATTTGTGGCGGACAACCCTCATCGTTAGGGCAATAAAAAACAGCTTCACCTTCCTGCCTTATTAAATTACTTCCGCATTCCGGACAAACCGAAGGATAGATAACTTTTAAAGCATCCGGTTTTCGTTTCAAAGTATTAACAGCAATGATCTTTGGAATAATTTCTCCGCCTTTTTCTACCAGAACAGTATCTTTTTCATGCAGATCAAGTCTGGATATTTCATTGGCATTGTGTAAAGTTGCCCGCTTAACCGTAGTACCGGCAAGCAGAACAGGCTTTAAATTAGCAACCGGGGTAACGGCTCCTGTTCTGCCAACCTGGTAAGTTACTTTTTCCAGAACGGTTTCTACTTCCTCTGCTTTATATTTATAAGAAATTGCCCAGCGTGGAGATTTGGCGGTAAAGCCCAGCTCGTTTTGCTGCGCATAGCTGTTAACTTTAATTACAATTCCATCAATATCATAGGATAGAGAATGTCGGTTTTTATCCCAAAAATGGATAAACTCTAAAACCTCATCTATGTTTTTGCATAGTTTTACATGTTCGCAAAGGTGGAAACCCCATTCTTTTACAGCCTGCAAACTTTCCCAGTGAGAGTTATATAGCTTCTTATCGGTGTAAAGAAAATAGATAAAACAATCAAGAGGGCGTTTGGCAACCTCGGCAGAATCCTGCATTTTTAGAGTTCCGGAAGCAAAATTTCTTGGATTAGCATAAGGGACTTCATCGTTGCTGATCCTTTCCTGGTTTAATTTATCAAAGGCCGGTCTATGCATAAATACTTCGCCGCGAATTTCAAATTCTTCCGGAAAATCATTTCCTTTAACACGTTGAGGAATTCGTTGAATGGTTTTTACATTGGTAGTTACATCATCGCCTTTTGAACCATCTCCACGTGTAACTGCCCGGAGCAATTTCCCATCCCGGTAGGTTAAACTTATGGACAGACCGTCGAATTTTAATTCGCATACATATTCAAAATCAGACCCTATCGCTTTCCGGATGCGCTCATCAAAATCTTGTAAATCCTGCTCATTATAGGTATTCCCTAAAGAAAGCATCGGATATTTATGCTTAACCGTTATAAACTCTTTGGTTATTTCTCCTCCAACCTTCTGGGTAGGAGAATCAGGATCCTGAAAATGCGGATATTGTTTTTCAAGAGCAGCAAGTACTTCGAGCTTTTTGTCGAATTCAAAGTCGGAAATGGCCGGTTGAGCCAGAACATAATAATTGTAATTGTGTTGGTTAAGCTCTTGTACAAGCTCGTCCATTTGCTCTTTAATCTTCAATTCAGACATGGAAACGAAGATATGAATTCTGCGTTGAAACGCCAGTTGAGTTTAAGTAATTTGAAGCTGATCGCTGAAATTTAAAACCATACTCTGATTGCAGTTTAAAATTTCCAGTTTGCTCCAGAAAGGCTGTGGATTTACATTATGTGGTTTCCATCCGCGGCTCTTATCGGTAAGTAGAATTAAACCAGTATCTGTACCTAAAACAGAAAAATCTATAGTCTGCGGTCCTTTTTCAAAAACCGGAATTCCTTTAGATTTTAAAAGATCCTGAGTTTCGGGCACATTTTCAACTACAAAACCAAACTCACTGATATTTAAAATATAATCATGTTCGTTCCAGATTTTCTGTTCATTATTTAAATCAAAACGGGCAATACATTCTAAAATATTGCCATTGTTATCATTAAAATAAAATGATTTGGCGTTCCAGTTTTTAAAATCAGAGATCAGTTCATCAGTTTCAGGCAAACGTAAAATGTCTGTATGCTTTGAAATTAATTTTAATGCTTGGTTTAGTTGATTTGCAGGAATGTTAAAAGCAAAATGATAAACCGGCTTTAACCCGTAAATGTATTCAAAATGCAAAATTGAATTGCCGGCTTTTAAATCCAGTCTGGTGTTGGTTTGATCTAACACTTTAAATCCGGGAATACTGCTGTAAAAGTTTTTAGTTTCCTGCAGGTTGTTGCTCAGAATAGAAAGTTCAAGTATTTTCATGTTCAATATCAAGGGAGGTTTCGGGAAATGAAGTTTTAGAAACTTTTATATCCGGAATATTCAACACTTCATCAATCTCTGCGAAAATATCCATAAAACTATTCTGGAGTTCCTGCATATAATTATCAAAAACTACCGTAAGCTGAGCAATTTCAATTTTATTAAGCGGGTTATCCCAAATACGTTTGCAAATATTGTTGAGTGCAAACATGATATTTTCTGCATCCAGGTAACTATGTAAATAGTTTATTTCTATAAACTTATCCAGGAAATTAAAAAATATCTGAGTGTCTTCCAGTTGGTTAATTTGAAGAAAACGATCTACAGATGGCCGGTCTGTGGTGCTGAGATGTCTGTAAAAATGGTGTGGATTAGCAATTTTGCGGGTCAATAACAAACTGTCGAGCATAATTTCTAAGCCAATATGCGCCAGGAAAAAAGGTCGAACCGGCGAGTTTACCAGAATAGGTGCAATTTCCGTTCGGATTTTTCGAGTGTGATTTACAAAAAACTCCGACCCGTGAAAATAATTATCTACAAAAATGTGCCTTTGCCAGCCATTATGAATTGATTTTAAAATTTCAGATTCAGAATAATGATCTGTTTTTTTATCAGGATGTAAATTCCAGAATTTATTTGCATTTTTCAAAAGATCGGGCAAAACGGAGCCCAAAACCTGATTTGGATCAGGAGAATTGCGGTCAAAATAATAATGAGATAAAAAATTCATTCGGCAGCAATCTTTATTTCCACATAAAAATATTTTAGAAAGATACTTAAAATTGTGTAAAATGCTTTAAATGAGATTGTAAAGAAGCGCATGTTGGATTAAAATAATTGTTTTGGCGTCTTTAAAGGCAGCATTTTTAAGTTTAAACTTTAGTTCTTCGGCGGTAAACTCTACAGTATTAATCTGTTCGCCTTCGTCTTCAATTCCGCCTCCTTTTTTCACTTTCATTTCCGGAGTGATGTACGAAATGAATAAATGTCCTTTCTCTGTTAAAATTGCCGGCGAATAAAAAGCTTCAGCAATTTTCTCTACGCCATCTACGCGATAACCCATTTCTTCTTCAATCTCCCGAATCATACATTCTTCAGGAGTTTCGCCTTTGTCAATCATGCCGGCACAGCATTCTATCAACTGTTCATCAGATTTTTCAGCCAGATATACGGGTAATCTGAATTGCTGAGTGAGATAGACTTTTCCATTATTTTTATCAATTAATAAAGCCGCTGCACTTTCTTTCCTGTGGTAAACTTCGCGGTTTACCAAAACGCCATTTAATTCATATGATACCATTTCCAGGAGATATTTTTTATCTGATAGAATACTTTTCTTCAATATTTTTAAACCTTCCATATCAATTTAATATTAGGATTTGTGCGCCTCGGCTGAATTGCGGTGCAATGTTTATAAAATTATAACAGCAGTAAGTATAAAATGGTTAGATATTAATTTCCAAAGCCGCTTGGATTAAAGCAGGCGTATTTTACTAATTATTTTATCTTTGCAATCCTTAAAATCTGTAGATATGAATTTTGTAGAAGAATTGCGCTGGCGTGGAATGTTGCATGATATTATGCCTGGAACTGAAGAAGAGCTGAATAAGAAAGTCACTTCCGGATATATTGGTTTCGATCCAACCGCCGATTCTCTGCACGTAGGACATTTAACACAGATCATGACGTTAATTCATTTTCAGCGTGCCGGACATAAGCCATTTGCTTTGGTTGGTGGCGCAACGGGAATGGTAGGTGATCCTTCGGGGAAATCTGCTGAGAGAAATCTATTATCAGAAGAAATTCTGAATCACAATGTAAAATGTATTGAAAACCAGTTAAGCAAGTACCTTGATTTTAACTGCGGTGCCAATAGTGCCGAGATGGTTAATAATTACGATTGGTTTAAATCTTTCAACTTTCTTGATTTTATTCGTGATGTTGGCAAGCACATCACGGTAAATTATATGATGGCCAAGGATTCTGTAAAAAAGCGTCTGGAAGGCGAAACAGGAATGTCTTTTACAGAATTTAGTTATCAGCTGGTTCAGGGCTTTGACTTTTACTATCTCTGGAAAGAAAAAAACTGTCAGGTACAAATGGGCGGTTCAGATCAGTGGGGAAATATTGTAACCGGAACAGAACTGATTCGCCGTAAGGGAAGCGGGAATGCATTTGCCATTACCACAAAATTGATTAAAAAAGCCGATGGCACTAAATTCGGAAAAACGGAGAGCGGTGCAATCTGGCTCGATGCGAAGAGAACTTCAGCCTATAAATTTTACCAGTTCTGGTTGAACTGCAGTGATGATGATGCCAAAAGCTGGATAAGGATTTTTACATTAAAGTCACAGCAGGAAATTGAAAAATTAGAAAAGGAGCATGCAGAAGCACCGCATTTGCGGACCCTGCAAAAAGCACTTGCCGAAGACATTACAGTTCGTACTCATAGTGAACTAGCTTTGCAAACTGCGTTAAAAACTTCAGATTTTCTTTTCGGAAACGGTTCTCTTGAATTTTTATCCGCTTTAAGCGATGAAGAGATTTTAGACGTATTTGATGGCATTCCACACTTTAATATTTCGAAGACAGAACTTTCAGCAGGAATTAATGCCATAGATCTTTTTGCTGAAAAATCTCAGATATTTCCTTCAAAAAGTGAAGCCCGTAAAATGATCCAGGGTGGCGGAGTTTCTGTAAATAAAGTAAAGCTGGCAGATGCCAATCAGCAGTTAACAAATCATGACCTGCTAAATGAGAAATTCATTGTGGTTCAAAAAGGAAAGAAAAATTACTTTTTGCTTAAGGCTGAATAAGAATCAAAGCTATTATCTGATTTTAGATCATCTTTTCGGGATTAATTCTTACTTTCAATAAGTAAATTAAAAATCTCAAGGATGACTACCAGAAGAACTTTTATTCAACAAGCCGGAATTCTTTCCGGTGCGCTGCTCTTAAATTCCTGCTCCGTGCTTCCCGCTCAGGAAAAAGCCAAAGTGCTGGGAATACAGCTTTATACATTGCGGAATCAGTTGAGTTCCGGTTTAAATGAAGTGATGAAACACATCGCAGAAGCAGGTTATAAAGATGTGGAAACGTTTGGCTACGATAAAGAGAAATACTTTTTCGGCTTTAAGCCTGTTGATTTTAAAAGCATGCTGAATGATAATGGTTTAAAATCTACTTGCGGGCATTATAATTCTAACGATTTCATTAAAAGCAATTCTGATGACGAAATGAAAATGTCTATTGAGGCCGCTAAAGGACTTAATCAGGAGGTCGTAATAGTTCCATGGTTAGTTCCGGAGCTTCGCGATAGCGAGGATGATTATAAGCGAATAGCTGAAAAATTAAATCATGCGGCGATGCTTTGTAAAGATGCCGGTTTGCAGCTTGCTTATCATAATCACGATTTTGAATTTGAGCAGTATGGCAATACAACAGGCTACGATATTTTGCTGAATAATACCGATGTCGAAATGGTAAAAATGGAATTGGATCTGTATTGGATTGTACGTGCGGGCAAAGATCCGATTGAGTATTTTAATAAATATCCGGGAAGATTTATTTCTTTCCATATTAAAGATATGGGCAAAGCCGATAAAACTCTGAACACTGATATTGGCGATGGAAGTATTGACTTTAAACGAATTTTAAGTCAGGCGAAAAAAGCAGGAGCAAAGCATTATTTTGTAGAATATGATGTTTTGCCGGCAGGGAAAGATCCATACGTAAGTATTGCCAACAGCAGTAAATATGTTTTAAATAATCTTTTATAAGCTATTTTTCTGATCATAAAAAAGCCGTCAATTTGTGAATGACGGCTTTTTGTTTTTACAAACGTTTGATCATTATATTTCGAAACCAAACGTTATCGCCATGATCCTGCAATGCAATATGTCCAGTTTTATAAGTTCCAAAACCGGGCATGGTTGCAAACTTGCTTCCGGCAATTAAATTTTTCCAGTTATCGTCCCATAAAGTGGTTGAAACTACATTGGTGCCATTTAAATAAAAATCCAGTTTGCCATCTTTAGAAGTAATTTCTACCTGATTCCATTCGCCGACAGGTTTAACCGGTTCAGATTTACTGGCAATCAGATCATAAAGATTTCCCGCACGGTGCTTGAGTATTTTCCCATCCGGATGACCGTTATTATCTAAAACCTGCATTTCCGGACCTGTGTTCCAGGGATATTTATATTGAGTGGTGTCTTCATGGATATAGAAAATTATTCCGCTGTTACCGTTTTCAGCAATTTTCCATTCCAGTTTCAGATCAAAATCTCCATATTCTTCATTAGTAATTAAATCTCCGCCACCTTCAACCTGCCAGCTTGATTTATTGGTTGCATCCAGGTGGATGGCATTATCGTCAATTTTCCACGCGGCACCGGCAGAACTTTTACCGTAAGTATGCCAGTTGTCTAAACTTTTTCCATCAAAAAGAGATACCCAGCCGTCATCTGTATTTGAATTCATGTTGCTGTTTGATTCTGTAGTGTTACTACCCATATTTTCAGTTGTTGATTTTTGAGTTCCGCAGCTGCTTAGCACAGCGCTTATTGCTACCAGAAATAAAATATTTCGCATAATTATTTAGATTTTAATGAGAGTATATATGTAACCATTTCTTTTGCATCATCCTTGCTGATTGTTGGGTGCGGAGCCATTGGGATTTCGCCCCAAACTCCCGAACCTCCATTTACAATTTTGTTGGCAAGAAGCTCTTTATTTGCTTCTGTTGCCTCATACTTGGCAGCAACTTCCAGGTAAGACGGTCCCACTAATTTTTCATTCACTTTATGACAACCCAGACAATCTGATTTTGAGATCAGCATTTCGCCATTGCTGGAAGAACCTGCTGCAGCACCTGTAGGCGTTGGATCGGTTCCTATTTTATTCACATTTGTATCAACGCTTGATTGCTGTGCCGAAGCACTTTTAAGCTCGCCAAATTCAGTTGTATCTGAATCTCCTCCTGCAGTTTCTGATTTATTGTTTTGAGTACAGGCTGCGAGCATTGCCAGTCCCAGAGAAATAATAATGAGCGGTTTTTTCATTTCTGTTTTAAGGTTTAATGATGATTAACTTCCTGAAATTTATTTGCTGATTGATTAATGCTGTTTTATATAACTTAAATATCGAATTGAATGTTTTTAATTTAATCCCAGGATCTTTCTGTTCAAATCCTGATCATGATTTGCTCCCGCGAAATCATCAAAAGCTTTATCGGTTACCCGGATAATATGATCTTTTATAAACTGTGCACCTTCACGTGCTCCGTCTTCGGGATGTTTTAAACAACATTCCCATTCCATTACTGCCCAGCCTTTAAAGTCATATTCGGTTAGTTTGCTGAAAATTTTTTTAAAATCAACCTGACCATCTCCGGGAGAACGATATCTTCCGGCTCTTTTTAACCAGCTTTGATAACCACCAAAGGTTCCCTGTTTTCCGGTAGAATTAAACTCCGCATCTTTTACGTGAAACGCTTTGATGCGCTCATGGTAATGATCTATATAAGCCACATAATCCAAACATTGAAGTACAAAATGTGAAGGATCATACAGCAGACATGCCCGCGGATGATTATTTACTTTTTCAAGGAACATTTCGTAGGTAACTCCGTCAAAAAGATCCTCGCCTGGATGAATTTCATAACATACATCCACGCCCTGTTCATCAAAATAATTAAGTATCGGAGTCCATCTTTTGGCTAATTCTGTAAAACCGGCATCAACTAAACCTTCCGGCCTTTGCGGCCAGGGATGAAAGGTATGCCATAATAAAGATCCGCTAAAAGTGGGATGAGCCGTTAAACCCAGATTTTTTGAAGCCAAAGCACCGTATTTTAATTGCTGAACGGCCCATTCGGTTCTTGCCTTCGGATTTCCTCTCAATTCTGCCGGAGCAAAAGCATCAAACTGTGCGTCATAAGCCGGATGAACGGCAACTAATTGTCCCTGTAAATGCGTTGACAGTTCGGTTATCTCCATGCCGGTTTCATTTACAATCCCCTTGATTTCATCGGCATAAGTTTTACTTTCTGCCGCTTTTTGCAGATCTATAAAACGCGGATCGGATGTAGGAATTTGAACGCCGATGAATCCCAATGAACTTGCCCACTCGCAAATACTTTTTAAATTATTAAAAGGAGGTTCATCGCTTATAAATTGCGCCAAAAAAATGGCCGGACCTTTTATAGTATTCATATTTTAGAACATTAAATTTCAAAATCGGTCCATTTCTCAGAACTCAAATTACTTTTTACTACGGTATCAATAAATGCCATTCCTCTTAAGCCATCGTCGGCGGTTGGGAAATCCAAAGCTTCTTTTGGCGGTTCGGTTCCGTCCATTTTTGCGACAAGTGTAATTGCGAAATTCCGGTACAGATTTCCGAAAGCTTCTAAATAACCTTCGGGATGTCCGCCCGGCGTACGGCAGTTATGTGTTGCATAAGATGACAAGTATGAATAATTTGATCCGGCTCTTAAAATTTGAGTAGGTTCATCAAGCCATTTTACTATCAACGAATTTGGCTCCATTTGTGCCCATTCCAGACCGCCCTTTTCGCCGTATATTCTGATTTTCAACGCGTTTTCTTCTCCCGCAGCAATTTGCGAAGCAATTAAAACTCCGTTTGCGCCATTGTCAAATTTTAGCAAAACGTTCCCGTCATCATCCAGATTACGGCCTTCAACCACCACATTCAGGTCGGCACAAACTTGAGAGATTTTTAATCCTGAAATGTATTCGGCCAGATGTGCAGCGTGAGTTCCAATATCCCCCATACTACCACTTTTGCCACTTTTACTCGGATCTGTTCTCCAGGCTGCCTGCGCATTTCCTTCCCGTTCTGATAATTTACTTAACCAGCCCTGCGGATATTCAACTATTATTTTCCGAATCTTACCTAATTTATTACCGGCAACCATTGCCCTAGCCTGTTTGACCATCGGGTAACCGGAATAAGTATGTGTAAGCAATAAAATTTTGCCTGTTTCTTTAACTTTCTGTTTTATCTGTCTGGCCTCATCTGTAGTAAAAGCGATAGGTTTTTCAATAACCACATGAAACCCATTTTCCAGAGCCATCATCGCGGGAGCAAAATGAGCAAAGTTTGGAGTTACAATAGTTAGAAAGTCCATTCTCTCACCTTCCGGGAGCTTGCTTTCTTTTTCAATCATTTCTTCGAAAGTAAGATAGGTACGGCTTGCAGGGAGATAAAGCATTTCTCCGCTTTCTTTGGCAATTTCCGGGCGAATACTTAACGCTCCGCAAACTAATTCTATTAATCCGTCCATGTTTGCAGCTATCCTATGAATAGCTCCAATAAAGGCGTCTTTGCCTCCGCCAACCATGCCCATCCTTAATTTTCTATCCATATTATTTTTGATTGAATGATTATTAGATATGATTTTTAAAAATAAAAATTTACATTTAGTTAATAGTACTAATCTAACTAATAGTATTTAAACAAGCGATTTATGCAGAAATTTTTGCTTGTTTGCCCTCTTTATAGTGTATTTAAGACACATGAAGAGGATTTGTGGGGAAGACGAAGAATTAATCAGTAATTAAAACAGAGTTTCTTATTTGAGAGAATTTTAAATCAATTTTTTTAACAATCAACAACCAATATAAACCTCAATCCAATTTTATGACCTCAACCATTAAATTTAAACTCTCTTTTATGATGTTCCTTGAATTTTTTATTTGGGGCGCATGGTTTGTTACGCTTGGGACTTTTCTGGGGAAAAATCTGGATGCTTCCGGAACACAGATCGCATCTGCTTTCTCAACTCAATCTTTAGGAGCTATTATCGCTCCGTTTATTATAGGTTTAATTGCCGACCGTTATTTTAACGCAGAAAAAATTCTTGGAATACTTCACATAATTGGTGCGTTATTAATGTTCCAAATGTATAATTCAACAGATTTCGTGGCGTTTTATCCTTATGTATTAGGATATATGATCATGTACATGCCAACCCTTGCACTTGTAAACTCGGTTTCATTTAATCAGATGAAAGATCCTGAAAAGGAGTTTTCACCTATTCGCGTTTGGGGAACCATTGGCTGGATCGTGGCCGGATTGTTAATCAGTTTCCTTTTTCATTGGGATTCTGCCGAAGGAATTACAGAAGGATTTTTAAGAAATACCTTCTTAATGGCTTCAATTGCTTCTCTGGTGTTAGGTTTATTTAGTTTCATGCTCCCTAAAACGCCGCCAAAAGTTAGTAAAGATGAAAAGGTAAAACTTTCTGATATACTTGGTTTGGATGCTTTAGGTTTATTGAAGGACAAAAATTTCCTTGTATTTTTTATCTCATCTATTCTGATATGTATTCCCCTGGCATTTTATTACCAGAATGCCAATCCCTTTTTATCTGATATTGGGATGTCTAATCCGACTGGAAAAATGACTATCGGCCAGGTTTCTGAAGTATTGTTCATGTTGCTGCTTCCGGTATTTTTTAAACGTTTTGGTTTTAAAAATACCATCCTTGTCGGGATGTTGGCTTGGGTAATACGTTATGCATTTTTTGCTTTTGGTAATGCCAATGAATTAGGATGGATGCTAATTCTGGGAATTGCTTTACATGGAATTTGTTATGATTTCTTTTTCGTTTCCGGACAAATATATACCAACTCTAAGGCCGGAGAAAAATTTAAAAGTGCAGCTCAGGGATTAATTACGCTGGCAACTTATGGGGTAGGAATGTTAATTGGTTTTTACGTAGCCGGATTAATTACTGATGCTTATAAACTTTCTGAAACTACACATAACTGGCAAATGATCTGGTTAATACCTGCCGGAATTGCCGCAGTGGTTACCTTAATATTTCTTATCTTTTTTAGAAATGAGAAAGAGCCAAAAACAATTGAAGTATTTACAGAATCATCTATTACCGGTGCTTAATATTTAAAAATTTATGCCGCTTAATCAGAATCGCCGCAAGGCAATTAAAACAATTTTAACCGGAACTATTGCCGCCACTTCGTTAAGTGCCTTTAATTCGTTTTCTGCTGATTCTGATTATACCAAGGGTGATACTAAATTGAAAGGAAATATTCAACAGGCGGTTTGCCGCTGGTGCTACAATTATTTATCAGTTGAAGAACTTTGTAAAGAAGCTAAAATGATAGGTTTGGTAGGTATTGATTTGGTTGGTCCTGCTGACTGGCCAACTTTGAAAAAATACGGATTAATATCTACCATGTGCAACGGCGCAGAAATTAATTTGATTGATGGCTGGAATAACATTGCAAATCATCCGAAGTTAATTAAAAATTATTCGGAGATGATTCCGCTAGTTGCGCAGGCCGGCTATGATAATCTAATTTGTTTTAGTGGAAACAAACGCGGAATGACCGATGAAGAAGGCCTCGAAAACTGTCGTATTGGTTTGCAACAAATAATGCCTCTGGCAGAAAAGCATAAGGTGGTGGTTTCAATGGAATTGCTGAACAGCAAAATTGATCATAAAGATTATCAGGCTGACCGGACTTCTTTTGGTGTTGAACTTTGTAAACGTGTAAATTCAGATTATTTTAAGCTTTTATATGATATCTATCACATGCAAATTGATGAAGGCGACGTGATCAGAACTATTAATGAAAATCACCAATTTATATCTCATTATCATACAGCCGGCGTTCCCGGAAGACATGAAATTGAACAAAGTCAGGAATTGAATTATCCGGCAATTATGGAAGCAATTTTAAAAACGGGTTTCAAAGGCGTGGTAGCACAGGAATTTATCCCGACAAGGGAAGATAAAATAGACTCATTAAAAAAAGCAGTTTCGCTTTGCGATGTATAAAGAAACCGATAAAAAAAATAGTATAACCGATTTTAAACTTCAAATACAGAATTAATAATTATGGCTGATAACACTTATGATGCAATTGTAATAGGTTCCGGGATTAGTGGTGGATGGGCTGCCAAAGAACTTACTGAAAAAGGGCTGAAAACAATTATGCTTGAGCGTGGAAAGAACATTGAGCATATTAAAGATTACGTTAGTGCGAACAAACATCCTTGGGATTTTCCACACCGTGGCGGACGCACGCAGCAAATGATCAAAGATTATCCGGTGCTTAGCCGCGATTATCCATTGAATGAAAAAAATCTGAATTTCTGGGTTAATGAAAAGGAAAGTCCTTACACAGAAGTTCAGCGTTTTGACTGGTTCAGAGGGTATCAGGTTGGTGGCCGGTCTTTAATGTGGGGCCGACAGAGTTACCGTTTAAGCGATATGGATTTTGAAGCAAACGCAAAAGATGGTATCGCAATCGACTGGCCTTTGAGATATAAAGATCTGGCTCCATGGTATAGCCACGTTGAAAAATTTTCCGGTATTAGCGGCTCCCGTGATGGTATCCCAAATCTTCCGGACGGAGATTATCAGCCCGCAATGGAAATGAACATTGTAGAAAAAGATGTAGCGGCCCGGTTAAAAGAACATTATAAAGGCGAACGTCACATGATTATGGGACGTGTTGCCAACATTACCCAACCTTTGCAAAGTAGAACAAACTGCCAGTACAGAAATAAATGCTGGTTAGGTTGCCCTTTCGGGGCATATTTTAGCACCCAGTCATCTACATTGCCTGCGGCCGTTGCAACCGGAAATTTGACCTTGCGTCCTTTCTCAATCGTAACTAAAATTTTGTACGATAAAGACACGAAGAAAGCTAAAGGTGTAGAAGTCTTAGATGCCGAAACAAATAAGACTTATGAGTACTATGCAAAAGTTGTTTTTGTTTGTGCTTCAACAATGAACTCAACATGGGTTTTGATGAACTCGGCAACTGATGTTTGGGAAGGCGGATTAGGCAGCAGCAGTGGAGAATTGGGGCATAACCTGATGGATCATCATTTCCGTGCCGGAGCATCCGGCATAGCCGAAGGTTATGATGATAAATATTATTATGGTCGCCGGCCTAACGGGATTTATATACCTCGTTTTCAGAATATTGGAAATGATAAACGAGATTACATTCGGGGTTTTGGCTATCAGGGCGGTGCAAGCCGTGAAGGCTGGGGCCGTGAAATTGCTGAAATGAATATTGGAGGTGATTTTAAGGATGCCTTATTAGAACCCGGACAATGGAGTATGGGAATAACCGGTTTCGGTGAAACTCTGCCTTATCATGAAAATAAGATTTCGCTGGATAAAACCAAGAAAGACAAATGGGGGTTGAATGTGCTTGCGGTTGATTGTGATATCAAAGATAACGAACACAAAATGCGTAAGGATATGATGGAAGACGGAAAAGAAATGCTGGAAAACGCAGGTCTGAAGAACGTAAGAACATATGATGCAGGATATACCATGGGTATGGGAATTCATGAAATGGGAACAGCAAGAATGGGCCGCGATTCGAAAACGTCTGTTTTAAACGCAAACAACCAGGTTTGGGATGCACTGAACGTGTATGTAACAGATGGTTCGGCCATGACATCTGCTGCATGTCAAAATCCCTCATTAACCTATATGGCAATGACGGCACGGGCAGTAGATCATGCGGTTAATGAATTGAAAAAAGGAAATATTTAAACGATCTAAACAGGATTTATAATAAAATTATGGATAGAAGAGAAGCCATTACCAAAGTAGGTTTATTACTTGGTGGTACAATTATAGGTTCAAGCATGTTTATAGAATATGGTTGTAATCCAACGCCGGAAAAATTAAAAGACAACGAGCTTTTTAACCAGAATCAGATTACGCTGATGAATGAGATGGGTGAAACTATTTTGCCCAAAACAAGCACTCCCGGTGCTAAAGAGGCAAATGTAGGCGCATTTATGGCAGTTATGGTTCGTGATTGTTATGATAAAAGAGATCAGGGAGTATTTTTAGAAGGTCTAAAACGCCTGGATGAAAAATGCAGAAAAGAAAATGGTAAAGCCTTTATGGATTGTACACCAGAACAGCGCAATGCATTTTTTACAGAAATGGATAAAAAGCAAAAGTATTATATGGCTAACAAAAAACCGGAGCAGCCTTCACATTATTTCAGAATGCTTAAGGAATTGACCATTCTTGGATTTTTCACTTCTGAAGTGGGTGCTACAAAAGCTTTACGTTATGTAGCCATTCCGGGAAAATATGATGGAAATATGCCATACAAAAAAGGCGATCACGCCTGGGCAACATCCTGATAAGAAAAATTTAATCCATTTGTAAAATTGAAACTTTAGCTATGTCTGAAAATAAAACTACTAGAAGAGATTTTGTTAAAACCGCTGCTGTTGCGGCTGCCGGATTTATGATTGTTCCACGCTATGTATTGGGTGGAAAAGGTTTTCTGGCTCCCAGCGACAGGCTTTATATCGCCGGCGTTGGTGTTGGTGGCAAAGGTCAATCTGATTTGACAAGTTTTATGAAAGGCGGGAAAGCTGATATTTCATTTTTATGCGATGTAGATGACAGGCGAGCCGCAACCTCTATTCAAAACTTCCCAAAAGCTAAATACTATCACGACTGGAGGGAACTATTTGAAAAAGAAGCGAAAAATTTTGATGCTGTTTCTATTGCCACGCCCGATCACAATCATGCTATTATAACACATGCAGCCATGCAAATGGGAAAGCACGTGTATGTGCAAAAGCCCTTAACGCATGATATTTACGAGGCCCGTATGCTTACAGAAGGTGCCAAAAAATATAAAGTTGTTACCCAAATGGGTAATCAGGGAGCATCCGGAGACGGAGTAAGGCAGTTGAGAGAATGGTACAATAACGATGTGATTGGGGATGTGCATACAGTATATTGCTGGACAGACCGACCTGTTTGGCCGCAGGGAATTCCATGGCCGCAAACAAAGGCAGAAATTCCTCAGGGTTTAAACTGGGATCTGTGGTTGGGAACAGCTCCGGAAAAAGATTATATAGATAAACTGGTTCCGTTTAACTGGCGTGGATGGTGGGATTATGGTACCGGCGCCTTGGGAGATATGGCTTGCCATTTAGTCGAAGCTCCTTTCCGTGTGCTGGGTTTAAATTATCCCACGCAAGTGGAAGCCAGCGTTGGCAGTGTATATGTAGATGAATTTAAGCGTGGCTATTTTCCTGAAAGCTGTCCGCCGTCATCGCATGCAATTATGACCTTTGAAAACAAAAAGAAAGGCCGAAAGCCAATTAAACTTCACTGGATGGATGGCGGAATTCAGCCTGAAAGGCCGGAAGAATTAGGTCCGAACGAAATGATGGGCGATGGAGGAAACGGAGTTCTGTTTATAGGAACAAAGGGAAAAATGATGTGCAGTACCTATGGCCGGAATCCAAGATTACTTCCTCTAACCAAGACTGAAGATCATAAATTTAAAGGCAGTATTCCTTTAGTACCTGGCGGTGAAGAAGGCCATTATACAGAATGGGTTGAAGCGGCTATTGCCGGATACGGTAAAAAGGAACTGAGTTCTGATTTTTCTATAGCCGGACCTTTAACTGAAACAGTTTTAATGGGAAATCTCGCTATCCGTGGATTTGATATTCGTAAACAAGCTGCTGATGGCGGAGGATTTACTTATCCCGGAAGGTATATTCAGCTTCTGTGGGATGGTCCGAGTATGAAAGTGACCAATTTTGATGAGGCCAACCAATTTGTGAAACGCGAATATAGAAAAGGTTGGGATTTGCATGTTTAATAATAAATATAAGATAAAGCCTGACTTGAGATCATCAAGACAGGCTTTTTTGGAGTTGAACTTATCTCAACCTTTTAATTACATCCAATTTGCTAATATTTCCAATTCTGGCAACTTCATTAATCATAATGTTAGCAAGGGCCGGATTTGTACGTACCATTTCATTTAATAATTCTCCGGTATCAACTTCCCAGCCAGGTTGTGGTCCACGTTGTGGAACAGGTGATTCGCTAATTGAATAATGATCATTTACATCATGAATTCTTTTAGAACACGCTTTTTGGGCTTGATTAAAAGCCTGATCCCATTCAATAGAAACATTATTAATGCTTATTCCTGTCCAGATGGATCTGTCAGGGTACATGTTTTGTAAAACTTCAGTTGATGATTCATTCACAATAACACTTAATGATATATATATTCCTGCGAAATGCTGGTTTAAACTTAATTTCAACATATTCTGGTTAAGCTGATAGTTAATGAGTATTTCTTCATTGCTTAAGGTATCCAGATTGCCATTTTGCGGAACCTTAACCGCTAACGGCACTTTAATAAATGTTTTAGAAATATCTAATGGGATATCGTTTATCAGCCAGCGGTAGTTCGGTTTTTCATATCCGAATGAGGAGGCTACAGCTATGATTTCTGTACTGCTGTAAAGATTTCTGTATAGGTAATTTGATACCGGGAACATAAAACAGGGAGAAATAGAGGCATTTGTCCATTCTCCTGAATATTGGTAAATGGTTTGAGGAATCAATTTTTCTATATCTACGCCAAAATATTTCCAGAAATCTCCACCTCCAACTGTTAAGCTGCATCTTGAAAAATCTTCTTCTAAAGAGATTAGCCTAACGGTAAAATGTCCTCTAAAGCAATGGTAATCTCTGTCGCCCGGGGAGGCCTGCAGGGCAATTTTGTCCACATACCGAATTCTTCCGTTTGAAGCATTTTGGGCATGAATTACCACTGCAACAGGAGCCCGGTTAGAACCATCAATACTTAGCCCGCGATCATATCCAACATTCCTTCTCAATTCCAGAAAATAAGTTTCGCCACCTTCATTTTCGGGCGGTAAAACGGCAAGTGCAATTTTTTGTTGAGGCCAGGTATCAATTGCATTATCAAGGGCATTAAGCTGAAATGTATGAGGTGTTGTGTGAAAGCTTACAGGTAAATGATAAATCGAATTTGAGAATTTAAAAATTCCCATATTAACCCAGTAAAGCTGAGCCGGAGTAATATATGGTCCAATTATTCGCTGAACGTCATTAGTATTTATATGCGTAATATTGGGTGCGGGAGCTATTCCAGTTGGAAAATCAGGATTTTCTGGTCTTTCAAAAGAAGTTGTGGCACCACCATAACTTTCACTACTCATGCTTGAATACGGGCTCATGTATTCATTTCCAGAATCATCCATTTCATGTTCTAGTCCGAAAGCATGGCCAACTTCCTGGCATATATCACTAAAGGGGCTGCCAATATCACAAACAGCTACAGAAAGATATTTTTTGCCTCCTTCAACTGAAACGGGATAAGATCCGCCTCCAAACAAATCAGTTAATTGAGCAAAACAAATAAGCATGCTATCAAAAACACGCCAGTCAGGGTTAAACATTTGGGTAATTTGATCGGTTACACCATTTACAAGATATAACCTGGTATCTCCATCGGGTGGTGTATTAGTCCGGGGATCATCCATGCTGATAGGCGGAAATAAATAATAGCGCATATCGGCCTGAAAAAAAGAAGTTCGGGCCCAAAAATGTGCAAGACTAAATTCAATTCCCGGATTTAACCAATTGTTCATCGCTTCATCCGACCAAACATTTTCCTGTGGGGTGTCATTAAATTTTACCCTGATTACTGCTATCATTTTTTGGGTATTAAAATGTAATACATGATCCAATGCAGTATCGGAATAGGAGTAGACGAGTTCTTTCCAATCAAGTCTCACGTAAAGTTATTAATATTTTGAATGAATATCTGCAATCATAATTTGAGAAATTCATTTAAAAGGTAGTTTTTTTCAAATAATTGAATGATTATTAATCGAATAAATTTATGATGTAAAATGGCTTATATAATTCCTAAATTTACCTAAGAGTAATGCACTCTTACATAACAAACTGTGTTTATTAATAATGTAATTATTAAGGATATGCCAAAGTATGTTATTGAACGTGATATTCCCGGAGCGGGAAATATGAACGGAGAAGATTTGCAGATTGTTTCACAAACTTCTTGCAGAGCACTGGAGCAAATAGGCCCTCAAATTCAATGGGTACAGAGTTTTGTTACTGCTAATAAAGTATATTGTATTTACATAGCAGCTAACGAAGATTTGATTCGGGAACACGCTGACAAGAGTGGGATTCCGGCAAGTTCAATTCAGGAAATTAAGACGATAATTGATCCCACAACTGCCGAGTTGCATGCTTCTGCGAACTAATTAATTACTGTACCAGTAAATTGCAACCGCGGATATCACTGTTATCAAAACGGCCTAAAACTTCAAAACTGCCGTCCGCATGAACTTGTCCTAAATCCTGCGTTGCAATAAAGGAACAGGAATGCACATTTGCCAGATCAATAATATTTATTCCGCCTGTTTTTTTGGACTCTAAAAGCTGTAATGGATCATTGGTATCCCGAATTCTGATTTTCATCCAGGGTGGACAATGGAATATCCCGGCACCTTTTGAATATGCCTGCGAAAGTAATTCTGTCATTCCGTATTCCGAATGGATTGAAGGAACACCAAAACCTTCGCAAAGTGTTTGATGCAATTCCTGGCGAACCATTTCTCTGCGCTTTCCTTTCATTCCTCCGGTTTCCATTACAATCAATTCCGGAAAATCCAGCATGTGACTTTCTGCAAAATCCAGCAAAGCGTAAGTAACACCCAGCAAAATAGTGTGCTTTTTTGATTTTTTTAAAATTTCCAGGGTTGCTGCAAGTTCTGCATGGTTGTATAAAAAATAACCGCTATTCTTATTTTCGCTCATGCGGATGAGGTCATCGGCCATATAAATTAGTGATGAACCTTCGCGTTCGCTATAGGAGGGAAGCAACGCCAGAATTGCATAATTTTTTACGTCTCCATAAAAAAAGTCAAATCCCTTACGGTAACTCTCTTCATAAATTTTTAAATCCTTTACGGGATGAGTACTTTGAATGGTTCCCGTAGTTCCGGAACTGCTGAAAATGATTTCAGGATCATTATCTCCGCAAATGACTTTGTGGCTTTTGAAAAATTCTACCGGTAAATAAGGAATTTCATCTAACGAGGAAACATCATCTGGTTTAACCCCAAGATATTTTATAAAGTCAGAATAAACAGCGCAGTTTTCGGCCTGGAATTTAAAAACCCGGATTGCTTCTTTTAGAAAATCTGATTCCGTTTTGATAGAAAATATACTCTCCGTATTCACGCGGCAAAGATACAACTACTGGTTTATCAAAATTAAACTCTGGCAGGTTTTAAGAAGGCAATTCTTAAATAAAATCCCGCAAGGGCAGAAAAACCAGCCACTAAACCTCCAATAATCCCGGTAACAATTAATATGATCACCCAGTTAAACTGAGATTCCGGTAAGGTAAATAACTGACCGATACGATTTGCCAATAAGTTCTCATTGGGAATGCTGTGAAAAAGTCCAACAATAACCCATAATAAAAACACGGCAGCAAACCCTGAAAAGAATGCATTGCCGGCAGTTTTAGCTTTCCAAAAAGCTAATCCCATTGCAATGGGACAAATAATCCACCAAGGCAATACTAACTGAAAAACGAGGCAGGCGATAAAAATGAATAGAAAAAGCATATAGGTTTAAATTATTTGCCGCTTAATTTCCAAGTGGAAATAATACGGTCTGAGTTATCAGATTTTGATTTTAGGTAAAGTAATTCGTTCAGTTTTCCGTTGCCCCAGGTTCCAATCATGTCGTCGTAATAAAAACTTCCAGGATTGCCCGATTCGCCACCCGGATATACGCCGTAAGCTTTCATATTTTTGCCAAGCGCAACAATCATTCTCCAGGATGGTCCGTTACTTTCGCTCATGGCATTTACAGAAGTTTTAGAACCGCCGTTATTAATAAAGCCCGACCCAAAACCGGCAACTTTTGCCAGATGCGGAATATGAGTATGTTTTACATTTCCCCATTGCCAATCTTTATTCATGGGCCCGAATCTTTTCTCCAAACTGTCTACAGAATATTTATAGGATGAAAGTATCAGATCTTCGCGTGTTTCTTTTTTGCTGGTATTTACATTATCATACCATTTTGCTTTCGGCTCGTTCAATAACATTTCCACGGTTCTATCCCGCGAAGGAAAACGCATTGGAGATTTTTCATCAGCAAACTCATCTCTCCAGATCTCATTTCCAAGTTCTTTTTGCCAGATCTCAAATATGCTGGCCCCAATTTCATTTGCATTAAAAAACTTATTCCATTTTTTTAAAATTCCAAAGCTTTCCTGCTGACTTGCATTTAAGCCTTTAGTATCAACAGAGCTAATAAGTAAAGGCAAAATGTTTTCTGCCAGCATGCTGTAATTATCATTCTGTAAACTTTGCAAACTATCCACATTTGCTTGCGACATTACCGTTAAACGATTATTAATTCGGTGGCCCCTTTCATAGCCCGCAAATTCCCAGTTTAAATAATAAGGATAGGTTGGATCTGTAGAAAACTGATTTGCCGAACTCACAAAATTGCGTGGCGGGTTTTTAACAGTTGGGTTTTGTTCAACTGGAATCCGGCCTTTCCAGTCGTTTGCCGGGTTGCTGCCATCCATTAAAAACTTTCCATGATCGTTCCATTTTAATGGGAAATAACCACTTGGGGTAATTGCAATATCATCATCAATACTGGCAAAGGCAAAGTTTTGGGCGGGAGCAGCATAGTATTTTAATGCTTCGCGATAATCACTGTAATTTTTTGCCCGGTTAAGCATGTAAAAAGTTCGGGTATCGTTTGATGCATCATGTGCTATCCATCTTAAGGCATATCCTTCCGGGATGTTGTCAGCCTTTGCAAAACTTCCTGGTTTTTGTTCGTTTAAATAAACTACCGGCCCCTGGTGAGTATAATAAACAGTGTCTAAAACTGCATCAGCTCCTGCTATCGCGATGTTTTCTATTCGTAATTTAGTTGGATTCCACTTGTTATCATACCAATATTGCTTTTTTGTTTGGTCTTTAAATTTTACAGAATACCAGTCCAGAACATCGGCTCCAACATTAGTAACTCCCCATGCAACACGTTCGTTGAAACCAATAATTACTCCCGGGGCACCCGGAATAGAAACACCGCAAACGTTCATATCATTTGATATAAGTTGAATCTGGTACCAGATTGCCGGTAAAGTTAAATCCAGGTGAGGATCGTTGGCCAACATTGGCATTCCAGAAGCAGTTTTTGCACCGGCTAATGCCCAGTTATTACTTCCAATTCCTTCTTTTAATACTTTAGTTCTGATGTTGTATGAAGTTTTTTCTCCTTTAACTTCTAAGTCTGCCGAAGGTTTTGGAACTTCTACCGGTTTAAAATCCCATTTAGTTGTGGATGGGATGATTGGATCTTCCCGATAAGGGTAATCAGGAAAAAGATCTTTAACTACATCTGGCCCATATTTATTTAATATGTTGGTCATGTAAAACTCATTGGATCCACCTGCTAGCGTTGCCGACATTAATTTTAGCAGCAAAGCAGAGTTAACTGGTTTCCAATCTTCGGGTTTATAATTTAAGAGTTTAAACTCAATGGGATAATCTTCAGGTTTTAACGAATGTATGTATGCGTTAACCCCGGCGGTGTAAGCATCCATAGTTTCTTCAATCTGGTTGTCTTTTTTCATTTCTTCAACCATTCTTTCTGCACCGAACATCATGCCCATGCGTCGTTGATATTTATCCAGTTCTATTGCTTTTTTTCCAACAACTTCAGAAAGTCTTCCGGATGCAAATCTGGTTTGAAAATCCATTTGCCATAACCTGTCTTTCGCGGTCATATAGCCCTGAGCATAATACAGATCGTAGTTGTTATCAGCAATAATATGAGGGATCATTTGCTCATCAAACCGGATCTCGGCATTACCTTTAAAACCTGCGAAAGTAAGATCTTTGTTTTTATCCACTTTGCGGCTTTCGGCATTGTTCCAGAATCCATGAAACGGATCTAAAAATTTACCTAATGGAGGAATATCTCCCAATTTTAAATTTAAAACTATGACTAAAGTGAGTGCTATTAAAAGTGTAATGCCTGCTTTAAAGAAATTCATTGAGAAATTTATGAGTTATCAGTGTAAAATAAGTGCTTTAGACGCTGTAAAGCCATCTTTCTGAAAAATAAATATTTTTGCTTATGAATTTCAATTTAAAAGAAAAAATGTTAACTATGCAAGCATTAAATAATTTAAATCCTTTTGCTTAAAATAAAATAAACATTAAGTTTATAACTTAGAAAAGTAATACTAACCAACTCAAACTAACCAACCTTAATAATTAATCTAAATTCTATGCTTAAAAATTTTACCCGCATAACCGGAATGCTTGCCATTTTTCTGTTAACCGGATCAATGGTTATGGCACAAACAACCATTTCCGGAACTATTACAGATCAGGCTACTAAAGAAACTCTTGCTGGAGTTACCGTTGCCGTAAAAGGTAAAGCCATTGGTACTTCTACAAATGAAAATGGGCGCTTTTCTTTAACGACTAAAGAAAGCACACCCTTTACCCTGATTGTAACTTATATAGGTTACAAATCTTATGAGCAAACAATTAATGGTTCTATATCTAACCTGAATATTTCATTAGAAAGTCAGGCAATTTTAGGTCAGGAAGTTGTTGTTGCAGCTTCACGTACTCCGGAAAGAATTTTAGAATCTCCAGTTTCTATTGAGCGGGTAGGTGCACAAGCTGTTAGAGAAACTGCTGCTCCATCTTTCTATGATGCTTTAACAAACTTAAAAGGTGTTGAATCAAGTGTGCAGAGTTTAACTTTCCGTTCTATTAATACACGTGGTTTTAATGCAAATGGTAACGTTCGTTTTAATCAGTATGTTGATGGTATGGATAATCAGGCTCCTGGTTTAAACTTCTCAGTGGGTAATATCGTTGGTATTTCTGATCTGGATGTTGAGAGCGCTGAATTATTACCGGGTGCTTCTTCTGCATTATATGGTGCTGGTGGTACTAACGGAACTTTGATCTTAACTTCTAAAAGCCCTTTTACTTCTCCGGGATTAAGCATGAGCTTTAAACAAGGTTTAAATCACGTAGATGATTACCAGCGTAATCAGGCAGGTTTTGAAGATATGTCTTTCCGTTATGCGAAAGCATGGAACAACAAATTCGCTTTTAAAGT
This sequence comes from Sphingobacteriales bacterium, assembly GCA_038204935.1. Lineage (GTDB taxonomy): Bacteria > Bacteroidota > Bacteroidia > Sphingobacteriales > Sphingobacteriaceae > Daejeonella. The sequence goes on from JBBRCI010000003.1 coordinate 62,868, forward strand.
GAATGTATCTTATTTACAGGCAAAAGATTGGGAAGGCCAGGATTATTCAAACTTCAATCGTGCGGCAAATACTCCAAAAGCTGGAACAAGATCTTCTGATCCATTATATGATGGTGTAAACGTTTACGGTGATGAGCCAAACGCTGCATACCCTACATTAAATAATGTGGCTCAAGCGGTTCAGGCACAAACTGTAGCCGGAATTTTAGCTGCAACTGCAAACACGGTTAACATCAAAACTTTACTAGATAATTTCTTGCCGGCTAACGCGAGTCCTGCACAAATTGGTGGTTTTATTGGAACTCTGCCAGCTGCTTTGCGACCAACTGTTACTAACTTAATTCCATTTTACTTTGGTTTAAGAAATAACGTTTTACCTAACTCTTCTGTAACACGTACTGGTTATTTAGAAAAAGACCTTGTTGATTACAACACGCAATCATTTAAAACATTAAGTTCAGTTCATTATAAATTTACTGATAAAGTAGAAGCTGTTTTACAGGCAAACTGGGGAGCAGGAACTTCTGTTTATACAGGATCTGACCGTTACTCATTGCGTAACTTCAACATTGGACAATACAAAGCGGAATTGAGAGGAAGTGATTTCTTTTTAAGAGCTTATACAACTCAGGAACGTTCCGGAGATGCCTATAATGCTACCTTATTAGGAACTTACATTAATGAGTACACAAATCCGTCAAGTCCTTCAGCTGCCGGCCCGGGATGGTTTGCAGAATATACTGCAGTTTATTCTCAGGCTCGTTTATCCGGTGCAAACGAAGAGCAGGCTAACAATGCTGCCCGTGCTTATGCTGACAGAAACCGTGCGCAACCTGGTTCTGCCAGATTTGAGGCAGTTAAGAAAGATGTTACTTCTAAAACTATAGGTCCCGCTGGAGGAGCAAAGTTTAATGATAAAACCAATATGAATCATTATGAAGGAATGTACAATTTCACTAACCTGTTCAACAATGTTGTCGAGTTCCAGGTTGGAAGTTCATTCCGTCGTTATGATCTTCGTTCTGATGGTACAATCTTCGATGATTTGAATCAAAAAATTACCATTGATGAAGTTGGTGCTTTTGCGCAAATCGGTAAAAAATTCTTAAATGATAAATTGAAATTAACTACGGCTTTACGTTACGATAAAAGTGAAAATTTTGACGGTCGTTTTACCCCAAGAATATCTGGAGTATTAACTGTTGCGCCAAATAATAATATTCGTGCATCTTACCAAAGTGGTTTTAGAAACCCAACAACTCAAAATCAATTCATTGATTTATTAGTTGGCGGAAGTAGCGGAACACGTTTAATTGGTGGTTTGCCATCATTATTGAATAAATATGATTTGAGATCTAATCCTGGTTACAGTTTATCAAGCGTTCGTGCGGGTGCTCCTGCAAAATATGCTTTCGAGCGTGATTTCAAACCGGAAAGCGTAAATGCTTACGAAGTTGGTTATAAAGGCTTATTAAGTTCAAACTTGTTGTTAGATGCTTATTACTATTATAACACTTACAAAGATTTCATCTCTTCAATTGTGATTCTTCAAACTGCAAATGGTCAGTTGCCAAGTGCTACAAATCCTGCTAAAACCTTCTCTACAACAGTAAACAATCCTGATAAAGTTCAATCTCAGGGTGCTGCATTAGGTTTAGATTATGTAATGGGTAAGTTTAACTTTAACGGTAACGTATCTTACAATAAATTACAGGATAACAACAGTCAGTTAGAAAGCGAGTTCAATACTCCGGAGTATCGTTTCAACATCGGTTTAGCAAATCGCGAAGTAATTAAAAACGTTGGATTTAATGCTTCTTACAGATGGCAGGATAAATACCAGTGGTCTTCAACTTTCGCAGCTGGTGAAGTTCCGGCTTTTGGAACAGTAGACGCACAGGTTAGTGTTAAAATCCCAACTTACAAATCAACTCTTAAATTTGGTGGTTCTAACTTATTGAACAAATACTACAGAACATCATACGGAAATCCACAAATTGGAGGTCTTTATTATGTGTCAATTTTGTTTGATCAGTTCATGAGATAAAATTTTAAATTCTTAAAAATCCCGTTCCTCACCAGGCAACGGGATTTTTTTTGTCCTGATTTTTTTGTTCAGAAACTTAACTCAAAAATTTCCTTAGAAACACAAAATGCAGGAGTAGATTCTTCTGAGGCTTAAATTTCCGAATTTAAATTTTGGATTCTTTAATTTAAGGCTAACTTAGTGTTCACTTAACACTTTTTTAATGAGATTAAAAGCCTTTTTATTTGCCTTATTTTATGTTATTTGTATAAACAGTATTTATGCTCAAGTACCTGCACTAGAGCGAATTGAACCCGCTAACTGGTGGGTAGGAATGAAAAATACCAAGCTTCAATTAATAGTTCATGGTAACCATATTTCCGACAGAAATGTTTCTTTGAATTATCCCGGCGTTAGCTTACGCGAAGTACATAAAGTTGAAAATCCCAATTATCTTTTCCTTGATCTGGAAATAGATCCGGCTACACTCCCGGGAACGTTCTCGATAAATTTTAGCAAGAAGAAATCCAAAGAACTAAAATATAGTTACGAATTAAAAGCACGGCAAAATCCAGAAGGAAGATATCAGGGTGTAACAAATAAAGATTTTATATACCTCATCATGCCGGATCGTTTTTCCAACGGCGATAAATCAAATGATGTAATTGCCGGGATGAAGGAAACTTCGCTTAATCGCGACTCCATGTATTTACGCCACGGCGGAGATTTACAGGGAATTATTAATCATTTGGATTACCTGCAGGAATTAGGTGTCACAACCTTGTGGTTAAATCCGGTTTTGGAAAATGATCAGCCAAAAACTTCATATCACGGATATGCAAATACAGAAAATTATAAAATCGATCGCCGTTATGGTAGCAATGAGCTTTACAAACAACTGGTAGATAAATTGCATCAGCATGGAATGAAAATGATCAAAGATCTGGTTCATAATCATGTGGGTAGCGAACATTGGACGATTAAAGATCTTCCTTCAAAAGACTGGGTACATCAATGGCCGGAATTTACACGCACAACTTATAAGGATCAGGTTCTATTTGATCCGCATGCAGCACAGTCAGATAAAGTTCAAATGAGCAATGGCTGGTTTGATCATCACATGCCGGATGTAAATCAAACCAATGAATTTGTTAAAAATTATTTTACGCAAAGTCATATATGGTGGATTGAGTATGCAGGTTTAGACGGGTTTCGTTTAGATACTTATGCATATAATAATTTGGAATACATGGCAGAATGGGCAAAAGCCATAACCGCCGAATATCCTAAGTTTACTTTTTTTGGCGAAACCTGGGTTCAGGGTTTACCAAATCAGGCCTACTTTACCGAAGGAAATACTGTTAATCAGGGATTTGATACCGGTTTGCAATCTGTTACAGATTTTCAATCTCTTTGGGGAATTAATGAAGCTTTAAATGGCAAGTTCGGCTGGACCGATGGCGTAAATAAATTGTACACCACCATTGCCAGTGATTTTCTTTATAAAGATCCAACTAAACTGGTAGTGTTTTTAGATAATCATGATCTGGCTCGTTTTTATTCTGTAGTTGGCGAAGATTATAAAAAATATAAATCGGGTATAGCCTGGTTATTAACTACCCGCGGAATTCCACAATTTTATTATGGTGATGAAATCCTGATGAAAGGATTTACAAATCCCGATGGATTGGTCCGATTGGATTTTAAAGGCGGATGGGAAGGTGACAAGAGTAATAAATTTACTTCCGCAGGAAGAACCGAAGAAGAAAATAATGCTTTCAACTACGTTAAAAAATTGGCCAATTATCGCAAAAACACTCCTGCTTTACAAACCGGAAAATTAATGCAGTTTGTTCCGGAAAATGGAGTTTATGTTTATTTCAGATATGACGATAACAAAACGGTTATGATTGTTATGAACTCTAATGAGGAAGAAATAAACCTGAATACCAAACGCTTTGCAGAACGTACAGGCGGATTTACAAAAGCAAGCAATGTTGTTACTGATGAAAATTTAGCCAACATTGAAACGGTAAAAGTACCAGGTAAATCAACATCAGTTTTCGAATTAAAATAAATATATGTCAGCAATAAAAGCCTGCATTTTTGACCTTGACGGGGTAATTGTAGATACGGCGGTTTATCATTTTAAAGCCTGGAAAAGGTTGGCCAATTCCTTGGGATTTGATTTTACTGAGGAAGATAATGAAAAGTTAAAAGGCATCAGCAGGAAACAATCTTTAGAATTAATTTTAGGTTGGGGCGGAGTAGAAAAATCTGATGATGAAAAACTTGCTTTAGCCACGCAAAAAAACAACTGGTATGTTGAGATGATTGATGCGATGGAGCCGGATGAAATTTTACCCGGAACCAGAGAATTTATTGAAGCTGCCCGCGATGCCAATTATAAAATCGCTTTAGGGTCGGCCAGCAAAAATTCTGTTCGGATATTAGAAAAGGTAAACCTGATATATTTATTTGATGCCATTGTGGATGGTAATTCTGTTACCGCATCCAAACCAGATCCACAAGTATTTTTAGAAGGAGCAAAAGCTTTGAATTTAGATCCGGAAGAATGTGTTGTTTTTGAAGATGCAATTGCCGGTGTTGAAGCGGCCAAATCTGCCGGGATGAAAGTGGTAGGAATTGGATCAGAAGAAACGTTGAGTGAAGCAAATTTGGTAGTTTCCGGCCTGGATAAAATGGATCTGGAAATTTTAAGGAATTTATAATACGAGGATATTTTTTACAGGGTTTATAAACAGAGTTTGAACTAATTAATTCATAATTCTGATGGAAAAATTTAAAAGGTTGAATGAAAAATTACATTAAAATAGATGAGTGGAACATCATTGAAGAAGGATTTGATCCTCATCTGAATAAAATATCTGAAAGTATTTTCAGCCTTGGTAACGGCCGTATGGGGCAGAGGGCGAACTTTGAAGAAACTTATACAGGCGAAACACTTCCCGGAAATTATGTAGCAGGAGTTTATTATCCTGACAAGACCCGTGTAGGTTGGTGGAAGAACGGTTATCCGGAATATTTCGCAAAAGTACTAAACGCAGCAAATTGGATTGGTCTCGACATCAAAATTGATTACGAAACGCTGGATCTGAATAATTGTAAAGTATCTGATTTTAAACGTATACTGAACATGAAAGAAGGTTATCTGGAGCGTTCTTTTGTCGCCGAATTAAAAAGCGGCAAAAAACTTCGCGTAAATGCTCTTCGTTTTTGCAGTATTGTTGATGATGAAGCCGGAGCAATCCGCTACAGCATAACACCTCTTAATTTTAATGCTTCTTTAACATTAACATCTTTTATTGATGGTGATGTTAAAAATCAGGATGCCAATTACGACGAAAAATTCTGGGACGAAGTTCAAAAGGAAACTCATCACGGTATTGCATTTCTAAATATGCGAACCAAGAAAACGGGTTTCCATGTTTGTACGGGAATGAAAACGAGCATTCACCAGAATGGAGAACCAGTTGAGTTTTTATCAGCTCCGATAGAAAAAGAAAAATATGTTGGCAATAAGATTAGCCTGGAAATAAAAGAAAATCAGGAAACAATAATCTACAAATTCGCGGCTAATCTGTCTTCAGAAAATCACGATAAGGAAAATCTTATGCAAAACTGCAAAGATCTTATTGAACAAGTTTCTGCCAAAGGTTTTGCTGAAATGCTTCAGGAACAATCTCAGGCATGGGCAGATAAATGGGTAGAAAGTGATATTGTTATTGAAGGCGATGTTTCTGCGCAGCAGGCGATTCGTTTCAATATTTTCCAGTTAAACCAAACCTATACCGGTGAAGATGCCCGTTTAAATATTGGTCCGAAAGGATTTACAGGCGAAAAATACGGAGGTTCTACTTATTGGGACACCGAAGCTTATTGTGTGCCTTTTTATCTGGCAACAGCCGATGAGCAGGTGACCAAAAACTTGCTGATTTATCGCTATAAGCAATTAGATAAAGCCATTGAAAATGCCGAAAAATTAGGCTTTAAAAATGGAGCAGCTCTTTACCCAATGGTTACCATGAACGGTGAAGAGTGTCATAACGAGTGGGAAATCACGTTCGAAGAAATTCACCGCAATGGTGCAATTGCTTACGCGATTTTTAATTATATCCGCTATACAGGCGATGTGAGCTATCTGAATGAATATGGTTTAGAAGTTATTCTTGCTATTGCTCGTTTCTGGGTTCAACGCTTTAACTGGAGCGAGAGTCGTAAGCAATATGTTATGTTGGGTGTAACTGGACCGAATGAGTATGAAAATAATGTAAACAATAACTGGTACACCAATACAATAGCCGCATGGTGTATTGATTATGCGGTAGAATGCCTGCAGACAATTAAAAATAATGATCCGGAAAGTTATGCTTCAATTCTGGAGAAAACCAAATTCGACGATCAGAAAGAACTGGCTCAGTTTAAAGAAGTTGCTGGCAATATTTATTTCCCTGAAGATAAAGATTTGGGTGTGTTTTTACAGCAGGACGGATTTTTAGATAAGGAACAAATCCTGGTTAAGGATTTACCGGCTGAAGATCGTCCTTTAAATCAAAAATGGAGCTGGGACAGAATTTTGCGCTCTTGCTATATTAAACAGGCCGACGTTTTACAGGGTTTATATTTCTTTGAGGAAAATTATGACCTGGAAACATTGCGCCGAAACTTTGATTTTTATGAACCGAGAACGGTTCACGAAAGTTCGTTATCACCTTGCGTACACGCAATTTTGGCGGCAAAGCTGGGTGATGAAGAACGTGCTTACGAGTTTTATGTTCGTACCGCTCGTTTAGATCTGGACGATTATAATAACGATACAGAAGATGGCTGCCATATAACATCAATGGCCGGAACCTGGATGAGTGTGGTCGAAGGATTTGGAGGAATGCGGGTTCGTAAGGGACAATTGGTTTTTAATCCTTTTCTACCGGAGAAATGGAACTCATTTTCATTTAAAGTTGGCTTCCGCGGATCCTTGATAAACGTTAAAGTGAGCAAGACCGGAGTGGAGATTTTAAATCAAACAGATAAATCTATTGATGTACAGGTTTATGATAAATCTTATACTGTTTCCGGAAAATACAAAATAATTGCTTCGCATGAGTCTGAAAAATAAAATCGCAATAATTACGGGTGCCTCCAGAGGAATTGGTAAAGCTATAGCAGAAAACCTGGCAGAAGCCGGAGTTCATGTTTTGCTTACTGCCCGTAATGAAAAGGAATTAAATGAAGCAGTTGTTTCCATCACACGTTCGGGTGGAAAAGCAACGGCTTTTCCATTTGATTTAAGTAATGAAACTGAAGTATCTGCATTCATCGGTCAAATTAATTCTGCCGAATATAAGGTTGATATTTTAATAAACAATGCCGGAATTGGTAGTTTTCAACCTGTCACAGAAACAGACAGTAATTTCTGGGATCAGGTGATGGACGTAAATGTGAAAGGTACTTTTTTGATGTGCAAGTATTTAGTTCCGCACATGCAGAAACATAAAAAGGGCCACATCATTAACATTGCCTCAGATGTTGCCAAAAGAACCTTTGCGGATGGTGCGATGTATTGCGCCAGTAAATATGCTCAGGATGCTTTTTCATCCGCTTTGCGAAAAGAAGTTAGAGACCTGAACATAAAAGTAAGTGTTCTGTATCCCGGAAAGGTTGAAACCTATTTTAACAATAGTGTTCCGGGACCAAATACTGATTTTCATCGCTTGCAACCGCAAGATATTGCAGGAGCGGTAAATTATATTCTTTCGGCGCCTGCGCATGTTGTTATTGATGAATTAATGATTCATCCACTTTCTCAGGAATATTAACGCAACCTCATGAAATATAGAATTTATACATTAATAATATTAACTGCCTTGATTGTGGGATCATGTTCTCCGGTATTGCAGCCAAAAGAGAATATGATATCAAATAGTAACGAAGAAAAAATTACAGATCAGAAACTGGTGATCTATCAAATGATGGTGCGCCTTTTTGGAAATAAAAATACGACCAATAAATATTACGGCAGTCGCGATGAAAATGGAGTTGGAAAATTTAATGATGTTACAGATAAAGCACTTGAGGAATTAAAGAAACTGGGAATTTCTCATGTTTGGTACACCGGAATTATAGAGCACGCAACCATGACGGATTATACCAAATATGGTATAAAAATGGACGACCCGGATATTGTAAAAGGTATTGCAGGTTCGCCTTACGCCATTAAAGATTATTATGATGTAGATCCGGATTTGGCCGTTAACGTTCCAAACCGTATGCAGGAATTTGAATCATTGGTTACCCGAACACATCAGCATGGTTTAAAACTACTAATAGATTTCATTCCGAATCACGTTGCCAGAACCTATAATTCTGATGCGAAACCGTCAGGGGTTGCAGATTTTGGACAGAACGATAATCATTCGGTAAGCTTTGATGCGAAGAATGATTTCTATTACCTTCCGGGAAAATCTTTTGTGGTTCCCGAAGGCACAAATGCAGGGGGAAATGATTTTACCCATCCGTTGAAAGATGGGCATTTCGATGAAAATCCGGCAAGAGCTACCGGAAATAATGTTTTTTCTGAAGCACCATCATTAAACGACTGGTCTGAAACTATAAAATTGAATTATGGCATCGATTATCAGAATCATCAAAATCATTTTGATCCGATTCCTCCGGTTTGGGTAAAAATGAGGGATATTCTGGTTTTTTGGGCCAGGAAAGATGTGGATGGTTTTAGATGTGATGTGGCAGAAATGGTTCCGGTTGAATTCTGGAGCTGGGTTATTCCCGAAGTTAAAAAAGTAAAACCAGAGATTATTTTCATCGCGGAAGCATATAATCCAAAAGAATATAAAAACTTTCTGACTACCGGAAAATTTGATTTTTTATATGATAAAGTTGGCTTGTATGACGGATTAAAACGCCTGATTAAAAACGAAAATAATGCTGACGTTAAAGACATCACACATGTTTGGGATGTAGAAAGTCGCGGATTTTCTTCTAAAATGGTTCGCTTTTTAGAAAACCATGATGAAGAAAGAATTGCTTCTGATGGTTTTGCAAAAAATCCATGGCTGGCAAAACCGGCAATGGTAGTTTCTGCAACTCTATCCAGCAGTCCGGTTATGATCTATTTTGGTCAGGAAGTTGGAGAGCCGGCGAAAAATGCGGAAGGTTTCGGCGGCGATGATAACCGAACTACCATTTTTGATTATTGGGGAGTTCCAAATCATCAGCAATGGATGAATAGTGGAGCTTTTGATGGCGCAGGCTTAACAAATGAGCAACAGAAACTTCGTAATTTTTATAAGACTTTATTAAACACAGTACGTTCTGATAAGCCAATTAGAGAAGGGAAATTTATAGAACTGAAAGATCAGGAACATTTTTCTAATCGAAATTATGCGTATTTAAGATATACTGATAATATGCAAACATTGGTTATTGCCAATTTTGAACGAGATTCTCAATTGAATTCGGAGATCAGATTGCCACAAGAAATTTTATCCCATTTAAAAGAAAATCAAAAAGAGCATGTTGAATTCACAAACTTGCTTACCGGAGAGAAATTTAAAGTAGATGATATTAGCAAAGGTATTCCTGTAAAAGTGAATCCGAGTGATGCATGGATTTTAAGTTTTTAATGATAAATTGAACAAACTTTATTAACCCCATATAACTTTAACCTAAAATATGAGTCGATTTATTAAGCCGAAATTGTCTTTCTGGCAACTCTGGAATATGAGCTTTGGATTTTTCGGAATCCAGTTTGGCTTTGCCCTTCAAAATGCTAATACCAGTCGTATTTTTTCAACTCTGGGAGCTTCGGCTGATGATTTACCATTATTTTGGCTCGCTGCGCCCATTACCGGATTATTGGTGCAGCCCGTTATTGGTTATTTAAGTGATAATACATGGCATCCGTTCTGGGGCCGACGCCGTCCCTTCTTTTTTATAGGAGCAATTCTGGCAGCTATTGCCTTATTTCTGATGCCAAATTCAACCGTTCTTTGGATGGCTGTTGCCGTTCTTTGGTTGATGGATGCTTCCATTAATATTTCAATGGAACCATTCCGTGCTTTTGTTGGCGATAAATTAAACGTGCAGCAACAAACTGCAGGTTTTGCCATGCAAACATTTTTTATTGGCTGCGGCGCTGTAATCGCTTCATTATTGCCTACTATTTTCTCTGATGGATTTGGTGTAAGCAATTCGGCAGCAGACGGAACTATTCCAGATTCTGTACGCTACTCCTTTTATATTGGTGGTTTAATATTTTTACTTTCTGTGATGTGGACAGTATTTACCACCAAAGAATTTCCGCCTGAAAATATGGAGAAATTTAATGAGGAAAGAAGAACAGCCGGTGGAATAGGCAAAGCTTTTAAAGAGATTATTGGAGGTTTCGGGCAAATGCCTAAAACTATGATTCAACTAGCCTTTGTACAGTTTTTTACATGGGTGGCCTTATTTGCCATGTGGATTTATACCACATCGGCGGTAGCAGATAATGTTTTTGGAACTACAGATGCGCAATCTCCGGCCTATCAGGAAGCGGGTAACTGGGTTGGAACTATGTTTGCCGTGTATAACGGAGTTTCTGCTCTTGCTGCATTTTTACTTCCGGTTTTAGCAAAACGAACAAGCAGGAAATTTGTACATCTTTTATGCCTTGTAATTGGAGGCTTAAGTTTAATAAGTATTTTTACAATAACGCAGAAAGAATTATTAATCATCCCGATGATAGGGGTTGGAATTGCATGGGCAAGTATATTAACTATGCCATATTCAATTTTGGCCGGCGCATTGCCATCTCACAAAATGGGATATTTTATGGGAGTTTTTAATTTCTTTATTGTGATACCGCAAATTGTTAGCGGACTTTTATTAGGATTTTTAACCACGCATTTCTTTGCGGGGCATACTGCCAAAACAATAATGTTGGGCGGTTTTTGTATGGTTTTGGCGGGCATATTAACTTTGTTTGTCAAAGACGAAGCGGGTATAACTGAAGAAAAAGTGGTGCCTTCTCCGACAGTGATCTAAGTTTATGGAGGGAAATAAACATCTGGAAACAGATGATTTAAACATTGAGAAATTAGAATCGGGTGTTCAGCATCTGAATAACCCGGTTCTGGATTTGCAACCAATTGTTAAGAAATATCTGACAAGGGTTACAGAAGCAAAACAGATTCAGAATAATTTCTATTTTTCTGATGGCGATGCAATAGTTGAAGTTAGAGTAGTAAGCGATGAGATCATCCGGATTAAACTGGCTCCGCACGGAGTTTTTCTGGATGAGTTTTCATATGCTGTAATCAAACCTGAACAACGTGTTACTGTTTTTAAATTAACAGAAACCGAAGATACGTATCAGGTTTCTACCAATATGGTAACCTGCGTTATTCAGAAAAAAGATTTCCTGATCTCGTTTGTTGATAATGATGAGAAAATTATCAACCAGGATTTTACGCCCATGCACTGGGAAGAAAATGCGGAGTTTGGCGGATATTATGTTTATGCAACTAAAGCTTGTCATCATTCCGAAAACTTTTTTGGCTTAGGCGATAAATCATGCGATTTTAACATCCGCGGCAAGCGATTTACAAACTGGAATACCGATGCCTATTCCTTTGCAAAAGACCAGGATCCGCTTTACCGAACCATTCCATTTTATATTGGCATTAATGAAGGCGTGAGCTACGGAATTTTCTTTGACAACACCTTTCGGTCTCATTTCGATTTCGCACACCAGGAAAACAATAAAACAAGTTTTTGGGCCGATGGTGGCGAAATGCAATATTATTATATTCATGGTCCGCATATGATGGATGTTGTAAAACGCTATCATATTCTAACAGGAACACATCCAATGCCGCCAAAATGGGCATTGGGATATCATCAATGCCGCTGGAGTTATTTCCCAGAAGCGAAGGTAAAAGATGTTGCTAAAAATTTCCGCGATCGTAAAATTCCTTGTGATGCTATTTATCTCGACATAGATTATATGGACGGATACCGCTGTTTTACCTGGAATAAAAAATATTTCCCGGACCCGAAGCGGATGATCAAGGAGCTTGCGGATGATGGATTTAAAACCGTTGTAATTATTGATCCGGGAATCAGG
>JBBRCI010000004.1:0-71122 GCA_038204935.1 Sphingobacteriales bacterium
CTGTTTCTTAATATATTTCCTGGTCTAAACATATAAAAATTGAAAACATTAAAAATTGCTATCCAAAAATCGGGTAGGTTAAACGAAAAATCTGTTGAACTTCTTAAAAATTGCGGCTTAAGTTTCGAAAATTATAAAAGCTCTTTAATTTCAACAGTTTCCAATTTCCCATTAGAAATACTTTTCTTACGTGATGATGATATTCCGGAATATGTTCAGGACGGAATTGCCGATATTGGAATTGTTGGCGAAAATGTGATCAGCGAAACTGAAGTTGATGTCAGCTTTTTGCAGCTCCTTGGATTTGGAAAATGCACCTTAAAACTGGCTATACAAAACGGTTCTGATATTGAGACTATACAGGACCTTTCCGGCAAAGCAATTGCAACTTCCTACCCCGTTATTCTTAAAAAATTTCTCGACCAAAATAAGATCGATGCAGAGATCAGAACCATTTCCGGATCGGTAGAAATTTCGCCGGGACTTGGTTTGAGTGATGCCATTTTTGATATCGTTTCTACAGGCGGAACGTTGAAGAGCAATGGTCTAAAACCGTTCGCTGATGTCATGTCATCGCAGGCAATTTTGATCGGTAAAAAAGGCGAGGAAAACAATCCTTTAGTAATAGAACTGATCCAAAGAATCCAATCTGTTTTAAGAGCCAAAGAAACCAAATATGTAGTACTTAATGTCGCCCGCGAAAACCTGGATAAGATTTTAAAATTACTACCTGGAGTAAAGAGTCCGACTATAGTTCCTTTAGCCGAAGAAGGCTGGGTTGCCATTCATACAGTAATTCCTGAAAAGGATTTTTGGGAGAAGATAAGCCTGCTTAAATCTGCGGGTGCGCAAGGCATTGTAGTCATGCCAATTGAGAAAATAATCCTTTAAATCGCATTAACTTAAAGTTAAACAGAAAACTTAAAATGTTGAAAATCTACAATATATCAAATTTAAGTAAAGCAGAGATTGAAACGATTTGTTCGCGGAATTTAGATAGTGATAATTCGATCTCAACAGCAGTAGTAGAAATTATTTCGACTGTTAAACAGGATGGTGACAAGGCACTAATCGCATACGCAGACAAGTTTGATGGCATAGAGTTAAAAAAGCTTTATGTAGAAAAATCTGAATTTGAGAGCTTAACAACAGCGTTAAAAGAAGAAGAGAAATCAGCTTTAAAAACTGCTTTTAACAACATTGAAAAGTTTCACAAAAGTCAGCTTACAACCGAACAAAAAATAGAAACCACGTCGGGTGTTATTTGCTGGCGAGAAAGTCGTGCTATTGAGAAAGTTGGCTTGTATATTCCGGGAGGAACTGCAGTGTTGCCAAGCACTTTTTTAATGCTGGGCATACCTGCAAGAATTGCCGGTTGCAAAGAAATTGTGGTATGTTCTCCGCCTCAAAAAGACGGCAAAATAAACCCATACCTCGCCTATTGCGCAGACCTTTTGAAGATCGATAAAATTTACCTTGCGGGAGGCGCACAAGCTATAGCCGCCATGGCTTATGGAACTGAAAGCATCCCGAAAGTTGATAAAATTTTCGGCCCGGGAAATCAGTATGTTACACGGGCTAAAAGCTACATTCAGGCTAATTCGCAATGTGCCATTGATATGCCTGCAGGTCCTTCAGAAGTTTTGGTAATTGCAGATAAAACCGCTAATCCGGTTTTTGTAGCGGCAGATTTACTGGCTCAGGGAGAACATGGAATTGATAGTCAGGCGGTTTTGGTTTCCACTTCAATTGAGTTGATAAATGAAACTAACAAACAGCTTGATTTACAACTAAAAGAAATCTCCCGAACGGATATCGCCGCAAAGGCGATTGAAAATTCTTACGCCGTTCTGGTTAGCAATTTAAATGAAGCAATGGCTTTCAGTAATGAATATGCTCCTGAACACCTGATCATTGCAAGCGATTATTGGGAATCAATTACGGATCAGATCATAAACGCAGGATCGGTTTTTCTCGGACATTTGACGCCCGAAAGTGCAGGTGATTATGCTTCAGGAACTAACCATACTTTGCCCACAAGTTCTTATGCAAAAGCATATTCAGGTGTTTCAGTAGATTCTTTTCTTAAGAAGATCACCTTCCAGCATATTAGTAAAACAGGAATTGAAAACCTCGGACCTACGGTAGAAATACTTGCCGCCATGGAAAAGCTGGACGGTCATAAAAATGCAGTTTCAGTCAGATTGAAAAACATAAAAGAATAAAATTGATGTTTAAGTTAGCAGATATCCTTCGGGAAAACATAAAAAACTTGGTCCCCTACTCTTCCGCCCGTGATGAATTTAAGGGTGAAGCTTCGGTTTTTCTGGATGCGAATGAGAATAGTTTCGGCTCTCCTTTAGATACAAATTACAACCGTTATCCGGATCCTTTACAATTTAAACTGAAGCAAAAAATTGCAGAAATTAAAGGCGTTCCGCCGAGAAATACTTTTGTTGGAAACGGAAGCGACGAGGCGATCGATTTACTCTTCAGGTCATTTTGCCGGCCGGGAATTGACAACGTCATCACTGTTCCGCCGACTTACGGAATGTACGAAGTTTCTGCTAACATCAATGATATTGAGGTACGGAAAGTTCCTCTGCAAACAGACTTTCAGTTAAATCTGGAAGGCATTGCGGAAGCAATTGACGAGAACACTAAACTGATTTTCATTTGCTCGCCTAATAACCCTACCGGGAATTCGATAGACAGGGATGCCATACAAACGATTTTAACCAACTTTTCAGGGTTGCTGATAGTTGACGAAGCCTATATAAATTACTCCCGTCAGAAGACTTTTATCCAGGAACTAACCGAATTTTCTAACCTGGTGGTTTTACAAACACTATCAAAAGCATGGGGATTGGCAGGTTTACGTATTGGGATGGCATTTGCCAGTGAGGAAATTATAGAGGTTTTAAACAGAGTTAAACCGCCATATAACATCAATCAGGCATCACAGCAATTAGCTTTAGATGCATTGGCAAATGTAGAACAGGTGAATACCTGGATCAGAGAAACGATTGTTGAGCGTGATAATTTAATAAAAGTACTAGCAGAACTTGCCTTTGTACAAACCATTT
Source organism: Sphingobacteriales bacterium (assembly GCA_038204935.1). Taxonomy (GTDB): domain Bacteria; phylum Bacteroidota; class Bacteroidia; order Sphingobacteriales; family Sphingobacteriaceae; genus Daejeonella. The sequence continues at coordinate 3,087 of JBBRCI010000004.1, forward strand.
TCCCTTCTGATGCCAACTTTCTGCTGGTTAAAACTTCGGACCCAAAAAGCATTTACAATATCTTGGTAGAAAAAGGCATTATCGTGCGAGACCGATCTAAAATTGAGCTCTGCGAAGGTTGTTTAAGAATAACTGTAGGGACTCCGGAAGAGAACGAATTATTGATCAGAACACTTCAGAATATAATTATAGAATGAAAAAAGTATTATTCATAGATCGCGACGGAACTATCATTGCTGAACCCGAAGATGAACAGATAGACAGTCTGGAAAAGTTAGATTTTTTGCCTTATACAATCTCTTCACTTAAAAGATTACAGGATTTTGGGTATGAATTGGTTATGGTTAGCAATCAAGATGGCCTCGGAACCGCAAGTTTTCCGGAAGCGGACTTTATAAAGCCACATTCAAAAATGATGGGTATTCTGGAAAATGAAGGCATTTGTTTCGCGGAAGTGTTTATAGATGATTCATTTCCGGCAGATAAAAGTCCGAACAGAAAACCAAATACGGGAATGTTAACCCAATATTTGATCAGCAATTCCATTGATCTTTGGAACTCGTTTGTTATTGGCGACCGACCCTCAGACACTGAACTGGCTATAAATCTGGGCTGCAAAGCCATCCGCTTTGCGAAAGAAAAAGATGAAAAAGCAATATTTACAAGTGATAAATGGCTGCAGATAACTGATTTTTTAACCGCAAAAAAAGATCGTTTGGTTAACTTTGAAAGAAACACCAACGAAACCAAAATCAAATTATCATTAAATTTAGACGGAACCGGCAAACATAAAATGGATACCGGACTTAAATTTTATGATCATATGCTGGATCAGCTGGCTAAACATTCGGGCGTTGATCTGGAACTTTCTGTTAAAGGTGATCTGGAAATTGACGAACATCATACCATTGAAGACACCGCAATTGCTTTAGGAAAGGCATTTAAACAGGCATTGGGAAATAAAAAAGGCATTGAGCGGTATGGTTTTCTTTTACCAATGGACGAAGCTTTGGTCCAATGTGCTATTGATTTTTCTGACCGTGCTTACTTTATTTATGAAGGCAAATTTGACCGGGAATATGTGGGCGATTTCCCTACAGAAATGTTCGAACACTGGATGAAATCTTTTTCGGAGCATTCGGGTATGAACTTGAACCTCAAAATTATCGATGGAAATAATACGCACCATCAGGTTGAAGCCAGTTTTAAAGCATTGGCAAAATGCATAAAACAGGCCATAAATGTAACCGGAACCGAATTACCAAGCACCAAGGGAATTTTATAACCGTTGGTAAAACTCCATTACAAATAAACAAATCATCAATAATGACAGGAATTATTAATTACGGTGCTGGCAATATATTTTCACTTACGGCGGCATTAAAACGTTTGGAAATCCCTTACGGGATGATAAATGAACCGTCAGAAATGGGGAATTACGAAAGATATATTATTCCCGGAGTTGGTCACGCCGGCGCTGCAATGAATAAGTTAAACGACAGTAAAATGGTTCCTGCGATTCTGGAAATCAAGAAACCTGTCCTCGGAATTTGTGTTGGAATGCAGCTTTTGACAGATTTCTCTGAAGAAGGAAATTCTACCTTAACAGGAATTGTGCCTTTAAAAACAAAACAGTTTATTGCCAAGGACCATTTAAAGGTTCCGCATACAGGTTGGAACAAAGTTGAGCACGTTCAAGGTCATAAATTATTCAAAGACATCGCTTTGCGTGAATACTTTTACTTTGTTCACTCCTTTTTTATTGAATTTAATACTAAATTTACTATCGCCTCAACCGAATATGGCATTCGGTTTTCGGCGGCGGTACAAAAAGACAATTATTTTGGCGTTCAGTTTCATCCTGAAAAATCAGGTCTGGCCGGCGAAAAATTATTAAAAAATTTCTCACTCTTAGTCTAAATAAATGTACATCATTCCAGCAATTGATATCCTGAACGGCAAAGTTGTTCGTTTACGCGAAGGAGATTATGAACAAGCCACATTTTACGGGGTCACGCTCGAAGAAATGATTGAAAAGTATCAGAGCAATGGCACTGAATTTATACATATAATAGATTTGAATGGCGCCAAAGGCGATTTCAGTAATCAAAAATATCTGTTTGATATTATTAATAAAACAGAAATCAAAGTTCAGTATGGCGGCGGAGTTCGAAGCATCGACAAAGTTAAAGAGTTAATTGATGTCGGAATTCATCGCGTGATTGTAGGAACACAGGCTATTACAAATCCCGAATTTTTAACTGAATTAAGTGTTGAAATTTGCGGAAAAGATAAATGTTCTGACCAGATTGTTGTGGCAATAGACGTGCTGGACGAAGTGATCAAATATTCAGGTTGGATGGAAAGCTCGCCCATAAAATTAATGGAATATGTGGATCGTTGCTTAGGTTTAGGCTTTTTCAGATTTCTTTGTACAGATATTAATAAAGACGGAAAATTAGGCGGCGCATCGGTAGAACTTTACCAAAAATTATTAGATCATTCTCCTTTTATTAAATTGATCGCCTCCGGCGGAATTAGTTCTATGGCCGATATCGAAGACCTTCAAAAAATTAAAGTAGAATCGGTAGTTGTCGGAAAAGCAATCTATGAAAACCGCATATCTATTGATGAAATCAAAGACTGGAATTTGAAAGCGCTTATCAGCTTTTAATAAATTTACTTCCCAAAAATCGGATGTTAGCAAAAAGAATAATCCCTTGTCTGGATGTAAAAGATGGCAGAACCGTTAAAGGCGTAAATTTTGTTGATTTAAAAGATGCTGGAGATCCGGTTGAACTGGGTTGGCAGTATTCGCAGCAAGGTGCAGATGAACTGGTTTTTCTGGACATAACTGCTACCCACGAACGTAGAAAAACTATCGTTGAATTGGTAAAATCTGTTGCCCGACAAGTGAATATTCCTTTTACAATTGGTGGCGGAATACATGAATTAGCGGACGCGGATATTTTACTTAACGCCGGTGCGGATAAAATTGCCATCAACTCTGCGGCCGTTAAAAACCCTGATCTGATCAATCAACTGGCAGCGGCTTTCGGCAAACAGTTCGTGGTTATCGCGGTAGACAGCAAAAACCTGAATGGAAAAAATACAGTTTACCTAAACGGCGGGCGGATTGCAACTGACTTAAATACAGAAGACTGGATTAAGGAAGCAGAAGACAGAGGAGCCGGAGAAATTCTGTTAACGTCTATGGATCATGATGGCACCAAAGCAGGTTTTGACTGTTCGATGCTGTCAAATATTAATAATATGGTTTCCATTCCGGTAATTGCATCCGGCGGAGCCGGAAATACACAACATTTTGTTGATGTATTTCAAAAAGGAAATGTAGATGCAGCTTTGGCCGCTTCGGTGTTTCATTACGGCGAAATTCTTATACCCGATTTGAAAAAAGTTTTAAGGGAAAACCAAATCGAGGTTAGATTATAAAAAGTAAAAATGACGATTGATTTTAATAAAGGCGACGGACTTGTGCCCGTAATTATCCAGGATGAGCAAACTTTAGAAGTGCTTATGTTGGGTTATATGAATGAAGAAGCGTATTTGAAGACTAAAGAAGAAAATGTTGTTACATTTTTTTCAAGAACTAAAAACAGGCTTTGGACCAAAGGAGAAGAAAGCGGGAATAAACTGCATGTAAAATCAATCCAGCTCGACTGTGATAATGACACATTGCTGATTAAGGCAAATCCGGTTGGGCCAACTTGTCATACAGGTTCCAGAAGTTGTTTTTCTACAGAGTTTAACCAGAATTTCCTTTTTGAATTAGAAAATATTATTGACGATCGGTTTAGCAATCCTTCAGACAGTTCATATATTAACAGTTTGCGAAAAAAAGGATTAAATAAAATTGCCCAAAAAGTTGGCGAAGAAGGTGTGGAAACCGTAATTGCTGCTTTAAATGAAACTGAAGAAGATCTGATCAATGAAGCTTCTGATTTGATATTCCACCTGATGGTTTTATTAAGAGCAAAAAATCTGAGCCTGGATACAATTGCCCATAATTTGGAAAAAAGGCATTCTGCCAAACAATAACACAAAATTATTGATTATGCTGAATGTTACTCAGGCTGCAGTTTTAACGGGTCACCAAAATGCTATTTATACCGCAGAAGCTGCTCAAAAACCTGGAATATTTTTTACCGCCGGAAATGATAAAGGCGTGGTTGAGTGGAGTTTGAAAAGGAAAGAGTTTATCAAAGTTATTTTCCCTGTTGAAACTTCGGTTTATGCATTGCACTGTCCTGCCTCTGCCCCATTTTTAATTTCAGGAGAACGAAGCGGTAAAATAAGCATCTGGAATTTTGACGAGCAGAAACTCAGCAGTCTGGCTCAGGTTCATCAGAAACCAATATTCGACATCAAATCTATCAGCAGCAAAAAAGAATTACTTGCCTCTTCAGAAGATGGTACTATTTCCGTTTACAATCTGGCAAGCCAAAATTCAATTCCTGAATTGCTTTATAATTTCCGTGTTTCTGGTCAGATGGTTCGTGCTATAAGCATTAGTGCCGACGAAAAACAGGTTGCATTTGGCAGTAAGGATAATCGCATCAGAATATATTCTGCTGATGATTATAGTTTGCAACACGATTTTGAAGCGCATACACTTCCGGTTACTTCTCTGCAGTTTTCTCCGGATGGTAAATATTTAATTTCCGGCAGCCGGGATGCACAATTAAATATCTGGGAAACAGAAAATTTTTCTTTGCATAAAACTATTCCGGCGCACTTGTTTGCCATCTATTCCATTGAGTTTCATCCTTCCGGGATGTACTTTGCCAGTGCCGGCAGAGATAAAACTATTAAGATCTGGAGTACCGATGATTTCTCTCTTAAAAAGATCATCAGCATAGAAAAAGGATACCAAAGCCATATGTATTCTATAAATAAAATAGTTTGGGAATCCAATAATGAACAACTCATCTCCGTTAGTGATGATAAGCTAGTAATGATCTGGGATGTCCGGATTGATGTTTAACCTCAAAAAAACTGAAATGAAAGTTGTAGGAAGTGTGCTTTTAGGGGCTGCATTATTAATAAGTGCCTGTAATAAAACAGAACCGGCTATAGAAAATCAAATGGGAACCATGCATGTTTTTCAAAATGCCGCATGTGATGTATACATTCAGCTGGATGCGGGTTCAAAAATTTATCCTGTAAATACAGAAAAAGTTCAGCAATTTTTAATTGATGAAAAAAGGGTAACTGTAACTTACAGACCAACATCTGAATTTGTTTCTCCTTGTCCGAATGCTGAACCGAGTATTATTGAAGAGATCAGGTAGTTTTAAACGCATCGTTTAATGATACGCAGTTTGTGCGTGTAGCGTTTAAGTTCTTCGCTGTATATTCCGGAAGTATCTATTTTATCAACTTTCACTTTGCCGGATGCATGAATAACATGCTCCGGGTTGAGAATGATACCGACATGGGTAATTTTACCTTCTTCGTTATCAAAAAAAGCCAGATCTCCTAAATTGCTCTCCTGAACAAAATCTATCGGCTCGCCCTGCAAAGCTTGTTGCCAGGCATCGCGTTTAAGCTTTATTCCAAATTGTTTAAAAACTATTTGGGTAAAGCCCGAACAATCTATACCGAAAACTGTGCGTCCGCCCCATAAATACGGAGTATTTAAATACAATCTGGCCACATATTCCACTTCCGAAATAAAATCGGTCATACCCGGATTTACAATTTCAGAATCGGTAGCAAACTCTGAATCGTTTATACTGAACCTGCCTTCTTTAAAATCAGGCAAATTACTTCCGGCAAGCAAGTTAAGAATCTCATTATTTTTTAGGTTCTTAACAGGATGTACAACCTCCGGACCTAATATATTTTTAAGATCATGTAAGCGGGTAAATGTTTCGATATTGGTTTCTGTATATTGTTTCGGATCTATCCAACCTTCGTAATCATCATAAGCAGTCCTAATACGTGCCCATTGTTCTGTGATTTCAAGAATCTCAAAATGATCACCAAACAAAAGCTGGGATATCATTTCACTTTTGTGAGAAGCTTCTGCACGTAAAGGTGCCAATGCCAGGTTACAAACTCCAAATATTTGATTCATATTAGCAAATAAACTAAATTTAGGTAAAAATATAATGTAGATTAAGGTTTAAAAAATTTTAAACTTTACCTTAATAACCATGTTAGCAGTTTATGATAAGTCCAGATAATCTTAAAAAAATACTGATTGCTGTAGAAGACAGTATATTTTCTGACATTGCAGTTAATTACGGCTTAGCATTAGCCCGCAAATTAGGAGCCGAGGTAGCTTTGGTGCATGTTAATGAAATTCCTGCTGCAACACCTTACATTGCAGACCCCATGTTAAATGAAACCTCTTTTATGTTGCCCGAAATGATGAATATTCAAGAAGAAGCAAGTCAGAAACTTTTTGAACGTATCAGCAATCAGGCCGGAAAAGGCATTGTTTTACATACCTATAGTAAAATAGGCACTCCCAAAGTTGAGATTTTGGCTACCGCCGATGAATGCAATGCAGATCTGATAATTTTAGGAACACATGGACGCACCGGTTTTGATCATTTTATTTCCGGCAGTGTATCAGAAAGTGTGGTTCGTAAAAGCAAATGCCCGGTTTTGATCATCCCTAATAAAGTGAAAGAACAAGCAGAGGATTAAAAAATCTGCTAATAAAAAAAGCTTTGATTGAATCAAAGCTTTTTTTATTATAATTTTTATTGTAACTATTCTACGTGTAACCACGCTTTTTTAGCCAATAATTCTTCCTCTGTCTCTCGCACATCTTCATCATCCACACAACAATCTACCGGGCAAACTGCCGCACATTGTGGCTCATCATGAAATCCTACACATTCTGTACATTTATCAGAAACAATGTAATATACTTCGTCTGATATTGCTGGTTGGGCTTCTTCTGCATCCTCCATCTTACCGTCAGGGAAGTTGATCAAGCCTTTTAAATTGGTTCCGTCCGAAAATCTCCATGCCGCTCCTGCGTCATATATCGCATTATTCGGGCATTCAGGTTCGCAAGCTCCACAGTTAATACACTCGTCGGTGATTTTAATTGCCATGTCTGTCTAAAAGTCTAATTCTAAAGTTATTTTTGTATCGTAATACTATTGCCGTGTATTAACTTAAACGGCACAAATATAACATTATTTGAGGGATTAAAGTTTGAAGAATACGATTTTGAATAGCAAAAATAAGATAGAAGCATTTGTTCGCCTTGGCGAATTACTAAACAATCCGGATGAAGAACTGATCAGTTTGATTGATTCTGCCAAGCATTATAATGGCTGGTTTACACCCGAAAGCACGCGGAAAGCAATAAATGGAATTGCATGGATGCTTAACAAACCAGATCTGGAAAAATGGCTGGCAAGTCAGCAGGATATGCAGGAAGAAGAATTAAAAACCGTAGGCCTTGTACTTGCAGGAAATATTCCAATGGTTGGTTTTCACGATATTTTATGTGCTTTAGCTTCTGGCAAAAAAGCACTTATTAAACTTTCATCACAGGATAATAAACTGATACCTTATATTTTGAATAAACTTGTTGAGATTGAACCCGCTTTCGCGAAGCAGGTTGAATACATCGACCGCTTAGTAAAATTTGATGCTGTAATAGCAACAGGAAGTAATAACACCTCCCGGTATTTTGAATATTATTTTAAGCATGTTCCGCATATCATCCGCAAAAACCGCAATAGTGTAGCGGTATTGAAAGGATCTGAAAGCTCAGAAGATCTTTCAAAATTGGGTACTGACATTTTTGATTATTTTGGATTGGGTTGCCGTAATATTTCTAAACTATACGTTCCTAAGGATTACAATTTCAATCATTTTTTCGAATCGATTGAACATTTTAAACCCATTTCAGATCATCACAAATACATCAATAATTACGATTATAATAAATCTATTTATCTGGTAAACCAGGATAAACATTTAGACAATGGCTTTTTACTTCTAAAAGAAGATACCAGAATGGCTTCTCCCCTTGCCGTTTTATATTTTGAATATTATAAAGATCAAAACGAATTGGTTAAAAAACTGAATGAGATTTCTGAGCAGATTCAATGTGTGGTTAGTTCAGACCCGGATTATTTGAAAATTGATTATGTCAGCTTCGGCGAAAGCCAGCAACCTAAATTATGGGATTATGCGGATGGAGTAAATACAATGGATTTTTTAAATAAAATTTAGACATAACAGGATTTTTAGAAATCAATTTTAGTTTTTAGGTTAGGAAAATCGATAGTTATACAGAAAAACATAACTTTACCCCTCGCATGTATATTATCAAAGTAAAAGGAGTAGCTAAAATTCCGGATTATGTTCAGCTTCGGGATGAAAAATTTACTCTGCTGGCTTATTTTAGAGTAGACAGGCCGGAAAAAGCCTTGGATAAAGTTGGCTTAGGCATGCATACAGATTATATTATGAACAAAATTAAAGATCTGCCTTTTGGGCAAATTTTAAAATTAGATATTTAATAATGACAGGTAATTCAATTATCAAACTGGAAGGTGTAGATGTTTATCAGCAAAAACATCTGGTTTTATCCAACGTAAATTTACATATAGACCGTGGCGAATTTGTTTTCCTTATCGGGCAAACCGGATCCGGCAAAAGTAGTTTATTAAAAATTCTTTACGGAGATCTGCTTATATCTAATGGCGAAGGAACAGTTGCAGGATTTGAATTAAAAAAAATCGCTGAAAAAGATATTCCTTATTTACGCCGTAAACTTGGTATTGTTTTCCAGGATTTTCAATTATTAACAGACAGAACCATTGAGCAGAATCTGGAATTTGTGATGAGAGCAACCGGATGGAAGGATAAAACGTTAATATCTGAGCGTATCCGTGATGTTTTGGATAAAGTTGGTTTGCGTTCAAAGATCAAAAAAATGCCTCATGAATTATCCGGCGGAGAGCAGCAACGTATAGTAATTGCCAGAGCACTCTTAAATGACCCGGAGCTTTTGCTTGCCGATGAACCTACAGGAAATCTTGATCCGGAAACTTCTGAAGAGATTGTGATGCTTTTAAAACAGATCAGTCAGTCTGGAACCGCGGTATTGATGGCCTCGCATGATTATCACATTATCAGAACATTTCCTTCACGCATAATTAAATGCGAAGGCGGCGCCATACATGAAGACGTAACAATCATTTGATAGTTTGCAACCTCCTGAATTCTTAACCGTTAAACCTGTCAGATTTATAATTAATCAGACAGATTTCGCAAGCAAATAAAAAATTCGCTGACAGCTTGACTGATATTCTTAATTGGCAAAAAAATTGTCAATCTGAGGAAGAACAAGCTAAATTTGTTGGCTGATATTTTAATTAACAGAGATTAACTCTGTTAATTAATTGCAAACATGGAAAACATGCGGCAATATAGATACAAACACACATGAAATTTTCAGATATGTTGAAGAAGAAAAAGAACCCTGAAGAAAATCAAAACCCTGAAAATCAGGAGCAAAAGGAAATCCTTGAAGAAATACAATTTGTGAGTGAAGCACATCAGAATCACAAAAATGATTTAGATGAAGATACTGATGAAGATCAATTAAAAATGGAAGAATCTAAATCTAATGACCCCTCTGCAGAGGATAAATTAAAAGCTCAGGTTGAAGACTGGAATAATAAATACATGCGTTTATACGCCGAATTTGATAATTACAAACGCAGAACAGTTAAAGAGCGGATGGAATTATTACAAACTGCGGGTAAAGATGTAATTGTAGAATTATTGCCTGTTCTTGATGATTTTGAAAGAGCAACTAAAGCAATGGAAACCGCTACTGATATAAATGCAGTAAAAGAAGGTGTGGCATTGGTTCAGAATAAATTAAAAAATCTTCTAACTCAAAAAGGTTTGAAAGAAATGGAAGCAAAAGGTAAAACTTTTGATGCTGATATTCATGAAGGTATTACCAGCATTCCTGCTCCGACAGATGATTTAAAAGGAAAAATTGTTGACGAACTGGAAAAAGGTTATTTCTTAAATGATAAGGTTATTCGTTTTGCAAAAGTTGTAATTGGATCCTGATTTTAAAAAATGAGCAGTTTATTCTGCCCAAATTATACTAAATATATTACCGTTTGCTGTATTAATCTGGACTGATTATATAGCAATCTATTAAAAGCAATGGCGAAAAGAGATTATTACGACGTTCTGGGTGTTTCTAAAAATGCAAATGCCGATGAGATAAAAAAGGCTTATCGTAAAATGGCTATAAAATATCATCCTGATAAAAATCCGGGCGATAACCAGGCTGAAGAGAACTTTAAAGAAGCTGCAGAAGCTTATGAAGTTTTAAGCAATGCAGAGAAAAAACAACGTTTTGATCGGTATGGTCATGCCGCAAATGCAGGTAGTGCTGCCGGTGGTTATGGCGGAGGCAACATGAATATGGATGATATCTTCAGTCAGTTTGGAGATATCTTCGGGGGTGGTGGTGGCAGCCCATTCGACAGCTTTTTTGGCGGGGGACAACAACAATCACGCGGTGGCAGTCGCAGAGTTTCTCGCGGCAGCAATCTGAGAATAAAGGTTAAACTAACGCTTGAAGAAATTGCTAAAGGCACTGAGAAAAAAGTTAAAGTAAACAAACAGGTAATTTGCTCTAATTGTGATGGAACGGGCGCAAAAGACAAATCATCTTTTCATACATGCCATACCTGTGGCGGAAGCGGAGCAGTTAGAAGAGTTACCAATACAATTTTGGGCCAGATGCAAACTACAAGCACTTGCCCTACCTGTAACGGAGAGGGTACAGAAATTACCGCTAAATGTACTGTTTGCCATGGTGATGGTTTAACCCGAGGTGAGGAAACAATTACCATTAATATTCCGGCGGGAGTTAGCGAAGGTATGCAGCTTTCTATGAGCGGCAAAGGTAATGCTGCTCCTCGTGGAGGCGTTCCAGGAGATTTAATAATTTTGATTGAGGAAATACCTCATGAAACTCTTAAGCGTGAAGGGAATAACGTTATTTACGATCTGCACATTAGCTTTATCGATGCTGCAATTGGCTCGAGTGTAGAAATTCCAACAATTGACGGAAAGGCGAAAATTAAAATCGAACCCGGTACACAAGGCGGTAAAATTTTAAGGCTTAAAGCCAAAGGTGTTCCTGAGGTAAATTCTTACCATCGTGGAGATCAGTTAATCTATGTAAACATCTGGACGCCAAAAGCGCTATCTAAAGATGAACGTGATCTACTTGACAAATTGAAAGATTCTCCAAACTTTAAGCCTCAACCAGGTAAAAATGAAAAGAGTTTCTTTGATAAAATGCGTGAATATTTTGAATAAAACTCAGGATAATTTATAGATTCATTTAGCTCATTCGATTCAATTGAATGAGCTTTTTTATGGTTTTTATATCATTAATCATAGGAAAATTTAAAAGTTTTTGAAATCTCGCGGCTCCACTTTTGCCTGTTTTCCAATACCAGATCTCCACTTGATTTCTTAACGACTTCGAAAATGATCTTGCGAATACCTTTTCCCGAATCTTCAATAAGCGTTTTATACTCGTTGGCAATAATTTTCATATCCTTAACATTTACATTGCCAATTTCCCAAAAGCAACCGCTTACGGGATTTTCAATAAGTTCTACACTTATTCTGTCACCAACCTGCACATTCAGATTGCTGCCATCATCTTTTTCAACTATTTCTAAAAAGGCCATAGTACATTTTTTAATTTAAACTCCAATATTTTTTAAATAAACGCTACCTCATGATAGAATTCCCCCTCGGATAAATAAATGAGAGGATAAAAATTTCACTTTTTAACTATGTTCCTTATCAAGTTTTACAGTTTAATTTACAAAAAAGAAACTATATTTTTAGCCTAATTAATTGTCATTCAATATTATGTGCAAACTGTGAAATAAAAAAACTAGTATTCAAAAAGGTATGGGTTCCAAATCAATTGACGAAATAATTTCAGAAATGAAAATTCGGCATAATGTCTTTTCAATGAGTTTAAAAATTATTCGCATCTTGGAGTGGCGAAACTCATTATCAAACTTTAAGATGAAACAATCAATGAATTTCATTATGAGAGAAGTTTGTAACTAATTCATTAAAAACTAATCCAAACAATAAATTAAGCTCTATATTTTATGCTCAGTATTAAAAATATTGTGAAGCAATATGCCAATCATCTCGCTTTAGATGATGTAAGTATTGAAATTGAACAAGGCTCCATTTTCGGATTATTAGGTCCGAATGGTGCAGGTAAAACATCATTGATCCGGATAATAAATCAAATTACTGCTCCGGATTCCGGAGAGATCCGGATTAACGGAGAAAAATTAAACCCTTCACATATTTCACAAATTGGATACCTCCCCGAAGAAAGGGGATTGTATAAGAAAATGGAGATTGGAGATCAGATGTTATATCTGGCTCAGTTAAAAGGAATGTCTAAATCTGAAGCCACAAAGAAGATTAAATATTGGTTTGAGAAAATGGAAATGCAATCCTGGTGGAAAAAGAAAGTAGAAGATCTGAGTAAGGGAATGCAACAGAAAGTTCAATTTGTAGCCACCATTGTTCATGATCCCAAATTAATTATACTTGATGAACCTTTCTCAGGCTTTGATCCGGTAAATGCAGAAATTATTACCAGAGAAATTTTAGAGCTCAACCAAAAAGGCGCAACGATTATATTCTCAACTCACCGGATGGAATCTGTGGAGCAACTATGTGATAATATAGCTCTGATCCACAAATCACGCAAAATTTTAGATGGAAAAGTTAAGAATATAAAAAATTCATACCGCAACAATACTTTCAAAATAGACTACTTCTCTGATAATGGCGTAATCGAAAGCTATCCTGGACTTTTTGAGGTGCTAAACGAAAAAACTTTAGAAGAAGGAAAGCAGGTAACTGTAAAAATTGCCGATGATAAAAACACGAATGATGTTTTGCAATACCTGCTTCCCAAAGTTCGCATTACTCAAGTAAACGAAGTGATTCCAAGTATTAATGATATTTTCATCCAAAATGTAACTGCTCTTAATTAAAATTTTATGAACAAAACATTACTCATCATTCAAAGAGAATATTTTAGCCGGGTTAAAAAGAAATCGTTTTTGCTGATGACTTTTCTGGTTCCAACTCTTTTTATTGCCATGTACGCCGTTGTGATTTTTATATTCATAAAGGGCGACGATAAAGTTAAAGAATTCAGAGTGCTGGATGAATCCGGAGTATTTGTGAATAAACTTCAGGATAAAAAAAATGTAGATTTTAAATACATAAATGGTTCTTATAGTGATGCAAAAAAAGATCTCATAGCATCCGAGGGCGATTTTCTGTTATATATTCCGAAAAATTATGAAGGCAAAAATCAAATCGAGATCGTTTCCGAGAAAAAGCCCGGATTAAATATTGTTGGTGATGTGCAGGACCAGATGGAAAATGTGCTTCAAAACAAACGTTTATTAGAAGCTGGTATTGACACTTCGATCATTAATCAGGCGAAAGCCAAAGTAATTATACAAGCAAAACAAATTACCGAAGATGGGGAGAAAGATGCCAGTGTAGGTGCAACTTTTGTTGTGGGTTTTGTAGCTGCTTTTTTAATTTACATTTCCTTATTTATTTACGGTACACAGGTTATGCGGGGCGTAATTGAAGAAAAAACAACCCGAATAATAGAAGTTATAGTTTCGTCTGTTAAACCATTTCAGTTAATGCTTGGCAAAATTTTGGGTATTGGAATGGTCGGTTTGACCCAGTTTCTGTTATGGATAATTCTTTCTGCAGGCTTAGCAACAATAGCCGGAACTATTATGATGAATTCTGATTCGAGTAAAGCTAAAATCGAACAGATGAAAAATAATCCGGACCAGAATTTACAACAGCCGGATGCCCGAACTTCGGCCTTTTTAAACTTTTCTAAAGCGGCCGATACGGTAGATTTTCCTTACATCATCGGAACATTTTTATTTTACTTTTTAGGAGGCTATTTAATTTACAGCGCCCTGTTTGCTGCCGTAGGCTCTGCAGTAGATAACGAAACGGAAACGCAGCAGTTTATGCTGCCTATTACGCTGCCGCTGATCTTTACTTTTATAATAGGGATGAATTTTATTGTGAACAATCCGGACAGTAGTTTATCATTCTGGCTTTCTATGATTCCGTTCACCTCTCCCATCGCCATGATGATCCGGGTACCTTTTGGTGTTCCGGTTTGGCAATTATTACTTTCTATGGCGCTTCTTATTGGTGGATTTATATTTACAACATGGGTTGCCGCACGTATCTATAGAGTTGGTATTTTAATGTACGGCAAAAAAACAAGCTATAAAGAGATCGCAAAATGGTTTATGTATAAAGAATAATATCAAAATATTGAAAACAACAAGAGGGAATTAGGTTTATACTAATTCCCTCTTTTGTTATAAAAAAATAAATGAAAGCAGCCGTAATAGATCTTGGAACCAACACTTTTCATCTCTTAATTGCTGAAGGGCAAAATTGCTTAATTAATAAAATTCTGCATAAGGAAACTATTGATGTAAAATTAGGTGAAGGCGGAATTACAAAAGGCATCTTAACCGAACCGGCAATGCACAGAGGAATTGCGGCCATGAAGAAATTCAAGTCTGTTATTGATACATATAAAATTAAAAACTTTAAAGCCGTTGCAACCGCAGCAGTAAGAACTGCGGATAATGGAAAATATTTTGTGGCGAATGTAAAATCTGAAACAGGAATTGATATAGGAATAATTGATGGTGATGTGGAAGCGGAATTGATTTTTGAGGGTGTTAAACAAGCCGTAAAACTAGGATCTAAAACCTGCCTGATTATGGATATTGGCGGTGGAAGTGTAGAATTTATATTGGCCAATTCGGATGGCATTATCTGGAAAAAAAGTTACCCCATTGGTGCAGCCAAGCTAATGGCACTTTTTCATCATTCCGATCCAATTGATGCGGAAGAAATTAAGGATATAAAAAAATACCTTGATGACACTTTGCAGGAATTGAAAAATATATCTGAAACAGAAAAGCCGAAACTACTTATTGGCTCCTCAGGTTCTTTCGAAACTTTTGCAGAGCTTGTTAACCGTAAAAAGTTAACTGAAAATCTTGATGATGGACTAATTAATATAAAATTATTCGGCCAAATGGGACAGGAAATTTTGGAAAGCACACATAAAGAAAGGGTGGCTAATCCTGGAATTATCCCCGTAAGGGTTGATATGATTGTAGTTTCTGCAATTTTAACTCAGTATATTATTGTTGAATTAAAAATCGAGCAGATACAACTTTCTAATTATGCTTTAAAAGAAGGATTACTTTGTTCTCTGCTGAAGTAGGATTTCTTCTTAAAGAAATTGGTTTTCTTTTGCAGTTCAAGGTTAAATAATACGAATATCAGGAAACAAATACTGTACAAAAATTCGCCAACTTCCTCTTCCCTTCCCGTAATAAAATCAAGCATAAAAATGGTTCCCAGTACAAAACCTGTGATCAAAAAATATGGTGGAAGAATTATCTGACCTTCATTTATCCACCGAATATGCATTTTGCCCTTTTTGTAAAGCAATGGGAAAATTACACCATAAATAAACAAAGCATACAAAGCAACATGCTTCGTTTTCATTTTAAACATTCCCTGCAAAGTGTTATGAATGTTTATTTCATTCTGATCACTATACTTCGCGAAAACACCAGTTGTTTTTAATCCGAATAATCTCTGGCCGTAGCTTATCTCTTCCAAGCCGGCGAAAATGTTAAAGATGAAAAATATGATAAAGAATAAATGGAAGTAATGGTACTTGTTATAAATCCGGATAGAAAGAATAAGTGAGAAAATACCGGAAAGAAATAATCCTCCAAAAGTTAACCATTCTACAAAATTATCTTCCTCGAGAACTGATAAGTATAAAGGCTTATTCAGCAACAGCAACATAATAAATGAGATACTTAATGAAGGAAAAAGTAATCGACTTATTGTTTTAAGCTTTGAATTTGCTTCGATACTTTTTATAGCCACAATTTAATTGAAAAAATTAGTTATTGATTTTTTCTAACTCGGTAAACAATTTTTCTGTTGGCAAACCAACCACGTTAGTATATGATCCAACAATTTTTTTGATACCAACCAAACCAATCCATTCCTGAATGCCATAAGCACCGGCTTTGTCCATTGGCTGTCCGTTAGCAATATAATATCTGATTTGATCTGCAGTTAGTTGTTTAAAATAAACTTCCGAAACATCGTAAAAACTATTGATCTGATGATTTTTTAATAAACTGACCGCTGTGATAACTTCATGTTTATTACCTGATAATTCACTTAATATTTCAAAAGCATGCTCCTGTGTTTCGGGTTTTCCTAAAATTAATCCGTTTAAACTTACAATGGTATCCGCAGTTATTACAATCTCCGAGTCAATATCTTCATCAAAAGCTTTCGCTTTTTGCTCAGATATATATAAGGCTATCTCCGTTGGAGTTAAGTTTTCCGGATAAGATTCGTCAACTTCTTTGAGGACAATTCTGAACTCAATTCCCATTAATTTCAAAAGTTCCTGCCGCCTGGGAGATTTTGATGCTAAAATAACTGATGGAAGATTCTGAAGCATATAAAAAAATTAAGCTGAAAATGAACCATCTGATGCAGAAGGTTTTTCATCATTCCATTGACCCTGAATTTTCATAACCTTTTCGATAACATCGCGAACGCAACCTTTACCGCCATCTTTGCCGGATATATATACCGAAATTTCTTTCACTTCATTTACCGCATCCGCGGGACAAACAGGTAAACCGGATAATTTCATGGCCGCAATATCCGGAACATCATCACCCATATATAAAACCTGTTCTGCGATTAATGAATTTGCCTTCAGTAAGTTGCTATATATTTCAGTTTTAGAATCAACTCCCAGAAAAATATCTTTTATTCCAAGTCCCTGCAATCTTAATTTCACTCCGTTAGAACGTCCACCACTAATTATTGCCACATGGTAACCACGTTTTACGGCAAGTTGCAGTGCATACCCGTCTTTAATATTAAACTGACGTAATTGCTCTCCGCTCTCCGTAACATGCACTAAACCATCGGTCAACACACCGTCGACATCAAAAACAAAGGCTTTAATAAATTTGAGCTTTTCCAGGAACATTCAGAAGAGATTTTGTTTTATTAAGAAAATTAATCCTGATTATCACGCCACTCATAAACCCAGGCAGATTGAATTTGCTCCAGGTGGCCTTCACTGCTTTCCTCACGTGTTCCTTCAAAATGCGGAAGACTTAAAATCCATTCCAACAATTCGGTAAACCGGATACGATAGATTTTTGATTCGCCAAAATCGTCACCAAACTTTTCATAAAGTCCCATGGCAATATCTTCATGATCTTTCCAGTGTATAGGTAATTCAAATTTATTATGAGGCATAATGGTTAAGTTAAAAGTATTCTAAAATAAAAAAGGCATATTAATGGCCCAAAAATTGGTTCTGATCTGGCAAAGTAACTTCGATATCACCATCAATTACCACACACTGGCAACCTAGCCGAGAGGTAATTCTGGGATTTACAGCACGATCAATAAAATCTTCTTCTTTATCAGAAATTTCCTGAATGTTATCCATGCCCTTATTTACATAAACATGGCAGGTACTGCATCCGCAAACTCCACCACAATTATGCTGCAATTCTATTCCGTTATCTAGGCAAACATCCAGAACAGATTCGTTCTGATTTATTGGTAGTTCTATAGATTCTTTTCCGGCTTCTTCGAAGTTGATTTTTAGCTTATAAATACTCATTATGCCGCAAAAATAATAAATTAAAGATGGTACTTAGCCTTCCTTATAATAATTGATGATACTTTGACTTAACTTCTCATATAAATCACGTACAGACGGATCATACTCTAATAATTCTTTTTGCTTATCTATGGTGTTTACATCCTGGCGAATTGCCGGACCGGTTTGCATTTCCGCAGGATCATTTGTTTGAACTTTGAAAGCTGTTTCTGTAATTAAAGGGCGAAGTAAATCAAACTCAAGTCCTTTTGTTTTTAACAGATCATCTGCCAAAGTGTACATGTGATTGGTGAAATTGCAGGCAAAAACAGCTGCTGTATGCAATGTACGGCGTTCCAAAGTATTCAGTTCGATAACCTTTTCGGTAATACGATCTGCAATTGCTTTTAATGTATTTAACACTTCATCGCTATTACCTTCTATCGCGATGGGAATTTGCCTGAAATCTACAGCTTTTGCTTTAGAGAATGTTTGCAAAGGATAAAATACACCAATGCGTTCAGAAACTCCTTCCAGACACTCTATTCCGGTTGAACCGGATGTATGAATAATTAGCTGATCTTTTAAATTTAGCTGCTCGGCTACTTTTCTAATAGCATCATCTTTAACTGCAATGATATACAAATCGGCTTCTTTTGTAATTTCAGAAAGATCATCAACAGATTCTGCGGCCAGAGAATCTGCAAGTTCATGAGCATTTTTTTGTTCGCGGGAGTAAACCTGAACTATATCCTGACCGGCCATTTTAAATGCACGGCCTAAATGCGTTGACACATTGCCACTTCCCAAAAGAACAATTTTCATTAGAGTAGTAATTTTATTACAGCAATTTTACAAAGCTGTTTGTATTTATTTCAGTCCCTAAAGGTCTGATTTAATTAGTTTATATCTGCAGGTTTAATTTCTTTTTGTCTTCTGAAAATTGATAAAAAGAATCCAATGACCATAATAATTGTTCCTCCCCAAAATAAATTAATAAAAGGAAATTCAATTGCCTTCATAACAATCCAGGTTTTCTCTGCTTTAGGCTTTTGGTAAACCTGTAATTCTAATTTATTCTTATCAGGATTAATTTTTGTAAAGCGAAGTTTTAAACCCGCTTCATCAACTGTTTTACCAAAATCGTAAGATTGCCCGTCTTTTAGCAAATAAATGGGTTCTGCTTTGTAAATTTTATCTGCAGTATGAACTTCTAATTCCATACCTAAAGCAATATCACCGCTTGTTACAGAAATATTCTGAATCTGAGCATTCCGGTTTAAAGTTTTAACTACCATAAATCCATCGCGGTAGCGAACTGTATCTCCAAGATTAACTTCATGAAGAATAGGTTTTTCGTAATTTTCGTCATCAGAATGGCCTTCATGCTCGGCATGAGTATCATCTTTTAAAGGAACACTACTTACATGAGTATATATATCATGAAATAAATAATGACGGGTATCCGGCGAAGCGATGATCTGCTTCATCTTTGCATTTTGCTGTGCGTTTGGATAAAGGTTAAAATTCTCCTTTACGGCTCCGCTTTTCTCATCAATTACTTTATAGTTTACACGATAAAAAGTGTTAACACCTGAAGTTGAATCTCCGCGGTAAGTAACAGTATACCGATCCATTTTTATAGGCTCATCCTTATAAAGAATAATATTTTCCCTCTCATTGTTACTTTTGGCAAATTCTTCTCCAAAACCTACGCCTGAATTATTAATAGAAACTGTTTTGCTTTTAGCCGCAGCAACCAATGCGCCAATTAATAGCAGAGCAAAGCCAATGTGAGCAACAGAAGATCCGGCTAGTTTCCATTTACCTTTTAATGCTTCTCCTAAAATTTTCGCGTTAGCTAAAATGGAAAATACAGCTGCAAAAGTTAGTAAAATATACATGGCATTATCCCAAACCTGGGTAATGTAAACCGCAATTCCCGTAAATATTAAAGATGCAACAAGCGTAACCGAAATGCTGATAAAGAATTTTTTAACATCGGTATTTTTATATTTTAAAAATTGGCTGAATGCCGAAATAATAGCGATAACAATTGCGAAAGAAACCTGCCACTTATTGTAATGTTTAATAACATCCGCAGGAGGTGCCAGTTTTGTACCAAACATGGCATTAAATACCGGGATAGAAGTAGTCGCGATGATTTGAATACAAGCAATAGATAGGATTAATGCTCCTATAAAAAGCCAGAATTCTCTTGAATAAGTTTCCTCATCTTTTTTAGTAATTGGCAACTCTTTCCAGCGAATGATTAAGAAAACTACAGCAATAATCAGGAACGTTAGCACGAATAAAACCAGGTGGGCAAACATTCCCAGATCGGTAAAAGCGTGTACAGATGTTTCACCTAAAATTCCGCTTCGGGTTAAAAAGGAAGCATAAAGAACCAAAATAAAACTCATGATCACTAAAAACGTGGCCGTAAAATAAGAGTGACCTGAATTTTTGAAAGCCACCATTACATGTACTCCTGCAATTAAAGTTAACCACGGAATTATTGAAGCGTTTTCAACCGGATCCCAAGCCCAGAAACCGCCAAAGTTTAATGCTTCATAAGCCCAGAAAGAACCCATAATAATTCCTGTTCCTAATATCATTACCGCAAATAATGCCCAAGGCAACGCAGGTTTAATCCATTCTTTATATCTTTTTTCCCATAATCCGGCAATTGCAAATGAGAATGGAACTACCATCGAAGCAAATCCAAGGAATAAAGTTGGCGGATGAATCACCATCCAATAATTCTGCAATAATGGATTTAAACCGTTTCCATCTTGAATTAGGCTCAAATACTCCGGACGAGTAAATATCGGTCCTTCAATCGCCTGACGTAAAAGAATAAATGGTGAACTACCAATTCGTACATTTAATATCTCCACACCAATTAGCATGGAAGCTAAAAATGTTTGAGAAAACATCATGACGGTCATTACCGGGTTTTCCCAACTTTTGCCTTTAGCAAAAATTACACTTCCCAAAACTCCCTGCCAGAACATCCATAACCAAAAACTACCTTCCTGTCCTTCCCAGAAACTGGAAATTATAAAATGAACGGGCAAGGTTGTAGATGAATGCGCCCAGGCATAATGGTATTCAAACAGGTGATTGTAAATGATATAGAAAAGGCAGGAACCAATTCCGATTACTGCCACCAAATTTAGTGAAAATGCAATCCGGGCTATACGCTGCCACGATAATGAAAGAAGATTAAATTCGCCGCCAAGGGCTGATTTTTGCTTATTTACGGTAGCGAAATAATAACTAACTGTTGCAAGAAGGGCAGAACCAAACGATAATATAATGAAGAACTGACCTAACTTTCCAGGAAGAAGGTGCTCTCCAACAAATTGTATATCCATTTATAATTTAACTTTTTACGATAACCGCTGTACGGGCCTCTTTAACCTCGATTTGGTCTTTGGTGTATTTAGAAGGGCATTTCATCAGAATCTTTGAAGCATGAAATTCGTTCCCAATCATTTTTCCGGTGAGTACAATTTGCTCTGAACGTTCAAAATCCTGTGGCTTTGTACCGCTAAAAACCACCTTGCATTCTAAACCTTTATTATCCTTCATGTAAAAAGCAAAATAGTTAGCATCCTGCTGAGGATTATAGAAAAGTTGTTTTTCTTTATTCAGTTGTCCAACAACATGCAACTCTGATGTTGTGCCTTTTGCATCAGTAAAAGTACCATAGGTACTTGAATCTGCATACGTACTTATAATAACACAGATAGCAATTGCAATTACTACAATTCCTATAATTGAGCTTTTTTTCATTTTATATTGTATTAAACAAATTATCTACGCGGTTACAAAAGTACAAAATACTATACTTTAGGACTAACTATAACAAAAATGTTATTTATTAAGAACCGTTCTAAATAATAACAGAAAGGGGCATCCAATTTCTTAGATGCCCCTTTAACGAATATTTAATTTTTTAATTATGGCCAGATACCCATATTCATATAAGATACCGCAATTTTATCTATAGAACTAACAAATGCTGCAGTACGAAGACTGTCAATCTTTGGATTATTCATCTTGATTTCACGAATCTCATGGTATGAACGGATCATAGTATCTTCCAAACCTGAATTTACTAATTCTAATTCAGACGCACCTTTAATTATCATGCTGCGCTGTGTTAAGTCTAAAGTAACTCCGGTTGTTTTTTCAACCATATTCACCAGATTTAAAGCTGCAGTTTCTTCATAGCGCTTATCCATGCGGCCAAAAGCTACGTGAGATAAGTTTTTCAACCACTCAAAATAAGAAACAGTTACACCACCAGCATTACAATACATATCCGGAATAATTATACATCCACGCTCAATAAACGCTGCTGCTGCTGCTGGAGTTGTTGGCCCGTTAGCACCTTCAGCAATAATTTTAGCTTTGATGTTACCGATGTTGTGTTCTGTGATCTGGTTTTCTAAAGCTGCGGGAACTAAAATATCGCAAGCCTGCTCCAAACCTTCAGCAGAATTGGCAAACTCAACTTGCGCACCTGCAAATCCTAAAATAGAACCTGTAGATTTACGATGATTGAAAACCTCATCCAGATCTAAGCCATTCTCGTTATAAATTGCGCCTTCGTATTCGCAAAATCCAACGATAGTTGCACCAAATTCAACCAAATACTTGGCAGAATGATAACCTACGTTACCTAAACCCTGAACAATAATCTTTTTGTCACCTAAACCAGCTGTTAGGCCTAACTTATCCATATCTTCTACAACATCTACGCATTCGCGAATAGAAATTGCAACACCACGACCGGTAGCTTCGCGTCTTCCGGCAATACCATGTAAAGCCAATGGCTTACCGGTTACACAACCCAAAGCATCTAACTGACCAGGATTCATGGTTTGATACGTATCGGCAATCCAGCTCATTTCGCGTTCGCCAGATCCATAATCAGGAGCAGGAACGTCAATTCCGGGGCCGATAAAGTTTTTCTTAATTAATTCGACAGTATAACGACGGGTTATATTCTCTAATTCGGCAACTGTGTAATTCTTAGGGTTAATTTTAATACCACCTTTTGCACCACCAAAAGGAACATTCACAATAGCGCATTTGTAACTCATCAGAGCGGCTAAAGCCATTACCTCGTCTTCATTAACCATTTCGCTGTAGCGGATACCACCCTTGGTTGGCGACTTGTGATGAGAATGTTCAACACGCCATGCGTCAATAACTTCGAATCCATTTCCTCTTCTTATGGGGAAACGAAAGCGATAAACGCTGTTACATGATCTGATCTGATCCAGCAATCCTTCGGGATGCGAAGTGAACTGGGCAGCATGATCAAAGAACTCGCACACATCACCAAAAAAATTGGTTTCAAGATGGGCAGTTTCACTAGACTTAGCCATAACTATTTCTTAGGGTTTATATAGAATTAATTGTTTTTCTGTTGCAAATTTGACGTAAAAAAAAGGAAACCTGCAAATGAAAAAATCTTAGTGTAATTAATACACAGGTACTTTTTCAATTGAAATGTAGATTTAAACTGCTTTAAACCTCCATTATTTAACTAATTACCTTTTTCAACTTTTTTTAGTCTTTTATCAATGGTAAATAAATACACTATCAATCCGATAAATACAATACTCATTACAGCAACCACCACATAAATTTTACCGGAATCTCTCATGGCGTCTGCCATTTCTACCGGAGCATTGTTCTGAGCCATTACGTTTTGTACCAATAGTAACAGTGATAGAATAAAAATGGTTGAAATTTTCATGGATTAATATATTTCGCTTTAATAATTTTAATAAATATTCTTATTCAGCTTCCCTGAAATCGGAAGCGCTTTGTGTTTAATAAAAAAAGTTTCTAATTTAACTTGACAGATACTTATTTTCCAGCTTACGGATTCTAAATCTGAGGGTTGCGACCCAAATGCCAATTAATATCCAACCAATGCAAGCCGGATAAAATACCAAACGCATATTGTTATCCAGGTCATAACCGCCAAAACCGGGATTTCCACCGTTGCCAGGATGTAATGAATCTGTTAAACGTGGCAGTATAAATAATAATACAATCATCACCGGAAAGGCAAAAATATTGTAAATGGCAGATATGCGGGCTCTCTTCTGTTCTTCTTCCAGCGAATTTCTTAAAACCAGATACGCGAGATACATAAGCGTACTAATTGCAGCACTGTTCAATTTAGGATCGTTCGGCCATGGATCTCCCCAGGTAAAATTGGCCCAAACCATACCGGTAAACAAACCTAAAAAACCAAATATTACACCAGCGTTTACACTTTCTACGGCCATTAAATCATGTTCCTCATTCCCCGAACTCAAATATTTAATACTGTAAATTACCGAGATGAGGTAAAGAATGATCATGGTAAACCACATAGGTACGTGAAAGTATAAATTACGGATAGTTTCATGCAGCACGGGCAAGTGCGGAACTTCGAACAATAATCCTGTTATGATAGAATAGAGAACAAGAACTGAGGCAAGAATTTTCCACCAGTTTTTAGTCATAAATTGTAGTATTTAGTGCGCCAAAGGTAATGAAATATCAATAACAAGGAAATAACTTTTCATAGAATTCATGCATGAAATTAGATTCAATTATGCTTGAGATTTTTAAATTTATTTCAAGAAAAATCTATCTAAATTATTCTCTCCATAAGTAAGGAAACAGCAGTAAAGAAACAGAAATAACTATAAGGTTAATAGCGCATAGTACACCAATTTCGTCCATAGAAACCGATCTGTCCAGACCATCCATTGCATTTTTAGAGAGTTTTATTAAAACTATAAGTAAGGGAATTATTACCGGAAAGCTCAAAATTGCCATTAAAGCGCCGCTGTTCTGAGCTTTGGAAGCAATGCCCGAGATCATGGTAAAGACTGTTGCAAAACTAATACTACCCAATAAAACAGAAATAAAATAATATAACGGATCTCCTACCGGATTTTTAAAAACCAGTGAATAAAATCCAAGTGCTATCATAGACAATAGCAACATCAGCAAGATATTGTAAATGATCTTAGAAATGATTATTGCCAACGGACTGGCAATGGTGTAATAGTAAAGTTGCCGTCCCCGATTTTCCTGAACAAAGCTTTTAGTAATTGCATTCACCGAGGCAAACAACATAATGATCCAGAATAATGCATTCCAGGTAATGGGCTGAATAGATTTGAAAGCAAGAAAACATACAAAAACAGTAGAAATTACATAGAGTAAAATACCATTAAATGCATATTTGGAGCGCCATTCAAGCACAATCTCTTTCCTGACAAGGAATTTTACCTGGCTTATTAGATTCATGAGCCGCAAATATATAGTTTGATTTGGAGTTTAAAGCTAAAGCATAAATATTGCCTTCATTTACAGAATTTGCTTAAATTGAATTTTCTAATCCAATTATGTTCTGCTCCAGTTTAATCACCCCTATCGGGAAGTTATTTGTAAAGGCTGATAAAAAAGCAGTTTTTTTTATCGGTTTCCCGGATGAAGATCCGGAAGAAAATCCAAATGATTTAACAGACCTTGCTGTAAAACAATTGACAGAATATTTTGAAGGAAAACGCCGGAAATTTGATTTCCCAATTGAACAAGCCGGAACCGATTTTCAAAAAAGTGTTTGGATGGAATTGTTGAATATCACGGCTGGATTCCCAATAAGTTACGCTGTCTTATCCAATAAAATGAATAATCCTTTAGCCATCAGAGCTATCGCGGCAGCAAATGGAAAAAATAATTTAATGATAGTGGTTCCTTGTCACCGAGTTATTGGCAGCAACGGCGATCTGGTTGGCTACGCCGGCGGAATATGGCGCAAGAAATGGCTGTTAAATCATGAAGCTATTCTAACTCAAACCGGACAATCTTCACTTGTTTTTTAATTATGGAGATGCAAGAATATTTGGAAATAATTCTCAGAAGTTCGGCAATTTACATTTTCATGGTATTTGCAATCCGCTTTTTCGGAAAGAAAGAATTGGCACAACTCTCAACTACAGATTTGGTATTTATCATCCTGATAAGTAATGCGGTTCAAAATGCGATGATTGGAACTAATACAAGTCTATTGGGTGGAATAATTGCGGCGTCTGTGCTTTTCATTCTAAATTATTTATTAAAAATCCTGATGTTCAAATCAAAAACTGCCAAAAATCTTATAGAATCTGAAGCGGTAATTTTAGTTCGTAATGGCCATTTAAATGTCGGCAATTTGCATCACAATCAAATTTCTATGGATGAACTGGAAGAAGCCGTAAGAGAACACGGCTTGGAAAATTACAAAGATGTTAAATTGGCTATTTTTGAAGTTGATGGAAACATCAGCGTGATCTCAGGGAATGAAAAAGCGCTCCGACAAACCCAGTTTAAACATCGCAGAAAGCACAAAACACTTACGCGGGTGTCATAATTTCCTTTGGAATTTTCTTGTTTACCAATGCAAACCAAAGGGGCGGAATTAATGCAGGCAAAAACATACTGGCATATCCTCCCGGCATAACCGGACTTTTGGAATGAGATAATAACTGATGAAAGGGTTTGGCAGCATGAAAATGATGGTCTGCATGACGGCTAAGATCTATCAGAAAAAAGCGGCTGATAAACTTATCGCTTTGCCATGAATGAGTTTCATTAACACGTTGATTTTCTGCTCTGCTTAAACCATAATGCTCAATATAATTGGTGTATTCCAATAAAGAGTTAGCAAAATAAGCCTGCATAATTAAAGCCGCAACAACCTGCCAGCCAAACAAGAATGCAGAAGCTACAAGAAGCATTATATATCCTGCAAAACAGGCGATCATGTAATTATGAAGAGAAAATTTAGACCTTCCCAGCTTTTCACAACGTTTAGATTCTATCTCAAAAGATTGAATTAACTGCCCAGTTACCGAACGCCATAAATAATGATAATATGTTTCATTTTTACGGGCAGTAACCGGATCATTAAAAGTGCCCACATGTTTGTGATGTATACGCAAATGATGAACATAGAAATAAGGGTTAAAAACGCTGAATAGCAAAAACCGTCCGGCAAAATTCCAAACTTTTTCCTTGCGGTGAATTAATTCATGTGCTACAACTATGGCTATTGTTCCAGAAGAAGTTCCTGTAGAAAGTGCCGCTGCAAATATCCAGTAGCCACTTATAATTCCAGAATTTATTCCATAGATCAGACTTGAAATAGAAATTACCTGTGCTATAACGCTTAAAAACAATAAAACTTCGGGTAAATGATCTTCTACAGAATCATCATTCCGTTTGTCTTCAGGAAGTATTAATTCAGAAAGAGCCAGAATAACAAATGAAAATAAAAAATTGCTTAGGGTAAACCAACCACCGGTCAAATTGCCAAATACAACCAGAATTGCAGGAATCAGGCTTAAAAAATACTTCCAGTTTCTCAAAGAAAGTTTTTGGTTGTACATATTACTTTCCATGATAGCTTTGAATTAAAATTATAAAAGTCCTAAACTAAGGACTTATTTCGCAGAAAAATTACCTATAAACATGGCCGCTGCCATTAACGAAAAGTCTTTCAAAAGGGAGCTCATAGCCGCTTGATCTCCTGCCATTATTGCGGGCAAATGAATTGTTAAAATAAATCCAAGCAATAAAAATCCTAACAGGTAGCTGGCTGCTTTAGCGAATTTATTTATTATCAATGCTATTGCAGCCAAAATCAGTAAAGCGCCGATTATGTAAACCCAAATTATTCCTCCGGGAACGTAATTAGGAACCAATCCCTGCATTTTATCTGCAAACATAAAATGCATAAATCCAAAAATTGCAAATGGAATTGCGAATAATACTCTGAAAACTGCTGGTGGTAAAATCTGGTTCATCTTTTTCTATTTTAAATATTAAAATTCCTGAAAATTAATTAATACCTAATTTATAAAAAAAATGCTTTTATCTGATCTTTTTTTGGTAACCGGGTACAAATACCATGATCAGAGATCCAATAAGCATTAATACCCATCCTGTCCAACGATAATGGATAGATCTGCTGGCTGCTGCTGCTAGTTTTTTAAATGGAAGAAAACTAAAATAGTTGTTAACCTTAAAAAAAACCGCAACTAGTGTAAATAAAATTAAAGCCAGTATTGCATAACCGCAGATCTTTACAAGCTGTGTTTTACCAATTCCCGAAGCTATTAAAGCTAATCCGGCCATAGAAAAAACCAAACTAGCCAGTATCAGATCGATATCAAAATAGTTCCAGTTGCCAATTATAGGTAAGTGCAACATCGGGCTTAATCCACCGGCAATTACCAGTAACGAGGCAAAAATTCCTGCATATTTTTTTAGAAGCATTGCTTTATTTTTTGCCTAAGGCTGATTTTGGAGCATTCCCTTCTGTAAGTTCCATCTTTTCGGCAAAATGTGCACAGTAATCACGAAGATCTTCCACTATGTTTTTTTCGCCGGTAGCTCTTAAAAAACTATCGCCCATAGTTTGTAAGGTTTCATAGAAAAACCGCTTCATTTCATCTGCGGGCATATCTTTTGTCCAAAGATCAATTCTTAAAGAATTTTTATAATTGTGATCCCATAATGCAAGCATCATCGATTTTACCGGCAAAGCTTCTTTACTAACGCTGTCTGTAGATTCCCAAAGAATATTTTCAGGCACGTTTTGTTCGTCTAATTCTATGGTGAGTTTAATTTCTGCTTTTTTCATTGAAATGTTTTTGATTGTATTGTATAAAAATCCTGCAAAGGAATTATTGTTTAACACCTCTGATCAGGGCAATAATTATGCTGACAAAGATGATAAATAGAATCTCAAAAAACCAAATACGATTTAGCTCTGAAATTTTTTTCCTGAAAATTAAATCTGATATAAAGCAAATGAATGCAAGTAAAAAAAGAAAAATGATAGAGTTTACTTTAAATGTTACTGGCAAGCCAAAAATCAGAAAGTAAAAACCTGAAACTAATAAGGCAGATGAAACTAAATTTAAAGGTGTAAATCTGATTTTCATTTACGCTTTCTGTCTTTTTTGTGTACAGAATCAAATTTCACGCTCTTTTTTCTTCTTGCTGCTCCAGGTCTGTTATTTCTGCTGGTATCGGCTTTTGCCGGTTTCGAATTACCAATATTCTTTGCTTTTTTCTCATGAAAAGCGCCCTGAAAATCCGGATCTTCTTTTCTTTTCTGCAAATCAATATCACGGGCAATTGCCTGGCGCTCCTCGTATGGCGTTTCCTCAATAAAAACACCTTCTGGCATGTCAGCAACCGGAATTTGCTGACGAATTAATTTTTCAATCTTACGGATATAATGCTCTTCTGAAGGATTGCAAAACGTAATTGCGTCTCCGGTTTGGGAAGCTCTTCCTGTTCTTCCAATACGGTGAACATAATCTTCAATGATTATGGGAACATCAAAATTTATAACGTGACTTACACTACTCACATCCAATCCGCGTGAAGCAACATCTGTAGCCACTAAAATCCGAATTGCACCTTCTTTAAATGCATTTATGGAGTTTATTCGAGTATTCTGACCTTTATTAGCATGAATTACACGAACCTGCTTTGCGCCGTATCTTTTCTCCAGAAAATTAAAAATGTTATCAGCAACAGTTTTGGTCTTGCAAAAAATAATTAACCGGGTAACCTCATCATCCTGCTTTAATAATTGCTGCAAGAGGTTCAGTTTGGTTTTTAGGTTAGGTACATAATACAAAACCTGACTTACCGTCTGAGCCGGAGTTGCCTGGGGTGCGGCTTCTATTACGGTGGGATGCTTTAGAAAATCTCCGGAAATTTTATGAACCAGATCACTCATTGTTGCAGAAAAAAGTAGGTTCTGGCGCTTTCGCGGAACGATTTCTAAAATCCGGTGAATAGACCCGATAAAACCCATATCCATCATTTTATCAGCTTCATCCATTACCAGAAACTGTATATGCTGGGTATTTATATTTCCCGCAAGGTAGAGATCCAAAAACCTGCCCGGCGAAGAAACCAAAATATCAACTCCTTTTTTTAGTTGTGCAATTTGAGTTTTAGGTCCAAGTCCACCGAACAAAACCACCGTCCGCAAATCTGTGTATTTAGAAAACATTTTAATATGCTCCTCAATCTGCATAGCCAGTTCGCGGGTTGGCGCAATAATTAAAGCCCTTGCATCCATTCCCTGAGCATATTTCAACTTCATCAGAATAGGCAAAACGAAGGCAGCAGTTTTACCTGTACCCGTTTGCGCAATTCCCATTAAATCCTGACCAGATAAAATTGGCATGATTGCTTTTTGCTGAATGGCAGTAGGTTCTGTAAAACCTGCATCAGCTACAGCATTTAAAATCTGTCTGTTCAGTTTAAAATCTTCAAAAGTGTGCGGCATTGCGCAAAGATAGGTTTTGTTAACGGATTAAGAATTATTCAGACATTCTATTAAGATGAAAACATGCACTCATTCATTCTTTATCTAATTTATAATTCCGAAATTGGCGGTAATCCGAAATATAAAATCACAAAGCATGGCAGATATTCTCATAAAATCAGCAACCATTATAAATGAAGGCACTCAAAAGGTTGCGGACGTTCTTATCCGAAATGGAATTATTGAAAAAATCGATGCTGAAATAAATGTAAAAGCTGATCGTGAAATTAATTCAGAAGGTTTGCATCTATTTCCCGGCTTTATTGATGATCAGGTACATTTTCGTGAACCCGGATTAACGTATAAGGCAGATATTTTTTCTGAAAGCAGAGCGGCCGTCGCCGGAGGAATCACTTCTTTTATGGAGATGCCCAATACGGTTCCGAATACGTTGACTCAAAAACTTCTGGAAGATAAATATCAGATCGCGAAAGCAAACTCATTAGCTAATTACTCATTTTATATGGGCGCCGGCAATGATAATTTGGAGGAAGTGTTAAAAACCAATCCCAAAAATGTGTGTGGTGTTAAAGTTTTTATGGGCTCTTCAACAGGAAATATGCTGGTAGATAATCAAAAAACTCTTGAAGGTTTATTCTCTAAAGTGCCCTTGCTTATTGCAACTCATTGCGAAGATGAAGCGACCATACGACGTAATTTTGAAAAATTCAGCCAGCTTTACGGAAGTAATATTACCATTGAAATGCACCCTCAAATCAGAACTACAGAGGCTTGTTATATTTCATCATCCATGGCAGTTGAGCTGGCTAAAAAGCACAATACCCGTCTGCATATTTTACATATTTCTACCGCGAAGGAGACCGGGCTTTTCAGCAATTCAATTCCTTTGGCCGAAAAAAGAATTACTGCAGAAGCCTGTATTCATCATTTATGGTTCACGGATGAAGATTACGCAGAAAAAGGGAACTTGATTAAATGGAATCCGGCGATTAAATCCCGATCGGATCGGGATGCGCTTTTAGAAGCTGTTTTGAACGGCAGAATTGACGTTATTGCAACAGACCATGCTCCGCATACTTTTGAAGAAAAGTCGCAGCCTTATTTATTGGCTCCTTCGGGCGGACCGTTGGTACAGTATGCTTTACCGGCTATGCTTGATTTATTTCATGAAGGAAAAATTTCTCTTGAGAAAATTGCTGAAAAAATGAGTCACAATCCCGCAATTTGCTTTCAGATTGAAAAACGAGGCTTTATACGCGAAGGATTTTGGGCTGATCTGGCAATTGTTAATTTAAATAAACCTGAAACGGTAAGGACTGAAAATATATTATCGAAATGCAAATGGAGCCCGTTTACCGGACATACATTTAAATCAAGCGTAGATTACACTATAGTTTCAGGTGAATTGGTATACGAAAACGGTAAGATAATCGACAAATCAACTGGTAAACGATTAACCTTCAACAGATGATTCTGATTCCTGCTCTCTTAAAAACATAATAAAATCGCTTGCTGACTGATCTGTATAACCCACATGGCGAAGCATATTTATTACCTGCCCGCGGTGGAATGTAGAATGATTCATGCAGTGCAAAATAATCTCCGCATTATTCTGGCTAAACTTCTTACCTTTTAAATTAATATAATCGGTATTCTCCTTAAAAAAAGAATCTTTCTTACCGTCAATAAATTGAATAAATGCATCAGAATTTTTATTGATCAGTTTACAAATACTTTCAAAAGATCCTTGAAGATCAAGATTATGCATATGCGGAATATTCTGGCCATTCAATCTGGAAAGCCAGGTTTGCTCCCCATCGGCAACGTGCAATACAATATTTTTTATCGCAAAAAATTCACTTTGATTAGAACTGTTTTCTTCAACATAACCCACAGTATTTAGATAGTTGCAAATTTTTTGGTTTGCCCATTGATTGTAGCGCAGATAATTGAGTAATATCGGTTTCATAAATCTGGAATTTAGAATCTTATAAACGATAAGGTACGATTCTGTTTTGAAAAAGCCGGCAATTAAGCCGGCTTAGTAAATTATTTATCCCAGAAAATTCGGTCGGTTACCTGAACTGCCGGAACATTTTCCCGGTTACGCGTAGTTTCAGTACTTGGATAAGTTACCCTTCGAATGTATTCTGATAAGGCTGCATTCATTGGTAAAGAAAAATCTTTATATTGATAATTATACCTTCTTGCATCTACCCAGGCCTCCGGACTTAAAAACATAGCTACATATTTTTCTTTCATAATCAGATTGATAGTCAGACCTGATTGACCCGGAGCTACACTCGGCTCGGCCAGATAAGCATCTCTATCGGCGGCAGCCACACCAACCTTATCCATATGCGCTCTGATTCCTTCGAGATATGCAGCGTACGCTACTGTCGGATTATTGGACCGCAATGCCGCTTCTGCTTCTATAAATTTTGTTTCCGGATAGGTAATTATAAATAGAGGTGCATTTTCTGAAGCATAAAAAGTAGATCTTCTTAACCGGGATTCGTCTATTACTGTATTAGATGCATTGCCCACGTTTCCACCTCCGTTTGGAGTTCCTTTATAGGTATTAGTAATAGTTTTACTCGCCATTCGCGGTAGCCTTGGATCAACAATGGAATAAGATGTACCATTCATGTGATCAATAATTTGCTCCGAAAGCCAACCATTTAAAACCAGTAAACTATCATTCAACGCAATGCCCGCCCAGGGATTCCGGTCTTTAAAACTCGTTACCTGCGCATCATCTGCATTTGAAGTATACGCAGAACTTAATGCTGTTAAAATTGCTGCAGGATTGTATGATGCATCTTTACTATAATGATTAAGTAATCGGGCTTTCATTGCATAAGCTGTTTTGATCCATTTTTCCCTGGAACCTCCGTGAATAAAATCACTGCCCGGTTCCAGATTCACTTTTGAATCTGTTTTTTCAAGTTCAACTATAGCTTCATCAAGCATTTGCAAAATCTGAGGATATATTTGTTCGCCGGTATCATAAGCGGGTGTTAAAGATTCGCCGGTAAAAGCCTGACTATACGGAACGCTTCCCCAGGCATCAACTGTTGTTGAAAGATTAATAGCCATCAGCACTTTTGCAACGCCCAAATGTTCAGAAGAACCCTGTTCTATGGCCAGTTTTTCCATATCGGTAATATTTGCCATTACGTCATAAAGCCGTCCCCAGGTTCCGCTGTAATCTACTTCCTGATATGTATCTGTAGCACCACCCGAACCCGGATTGGCCAGATACTGCACAAAGTAAGAAGTAAACTGACTCACCCTAAATTGGTTAACCGCTGTATTAAACGTGGCATAAGCCAATAAACCATTAATTGGAGGCTGATCTACAGTATTGGGATTATCATTCAGATCGAGATATTTTTTACATCCCGCCGAGGAAAATATGATCAGCAGGACAAGGAATATATTGAATATTTTCTTTTTCATCATGTGCGGATTAAAATGAAACATTTAAAGTAACCAAATAACTTCTCACGGCTGGATAGGTGAATCCGGAGAATGCACCAATATTGCTGCCGCTTGGGTTCGAACTTGTTTCAGGATCGAAACCTGTATAATCAGTACTGATCCATAGATTATTACCCGTTAAGCTCAGGCTTGCGCCGGATGCCGGAAACTTCTGAAAAAGTTTTTTAGGCAAATCATAAGAAAGCGATAATGAGCGTAAACGAACCCAGGAAGCATCTTCAACGAAATTTTCTGTGGCTGTGCGATAGTTGTTACGGTAATATCCGCCAGTATAATTTACTCCGTCCGGACCAATTCCCTGACCCAACCAAACCGGTTTTGTATTCGGAGTTCCATCTGCGAGTACACCTTCAAAAACCTTAGTTTCTTCTCTGTTCTCAGTATATTTTGCAGTACCAAAAGCGGCCATAAAATTGGCGAACTGGTTGTATTTTTCCAATCCCTGACGAACGTCTATTAAGAAAGAAAGTCCCAGGTTTTTATAATTGATTGAGTTTGTTATACCACCTATCCATTTTGGTAAATAATTTCCTAAAATTTTCTGTTTGCTTGTTGGTTCCCTAACAGGGAAACCATTATCACCAATAACCAAGGGTTTGCTATAATCAATAAAAAGCGGATCTTCGGTATTATTTCCATAGTAACGCTGGTAATAAGAGCCATAAATATTACCAATTGATTCTCCCGGAATAAGCGTGGTGCTGGCCGAAGAACCACTGTACCCAAACTGGCTGGCAATTGGAATTTCAAAAAGGCCTTCGCGGATAGATAAAATCTTATTGCGGTTGGCCGAAAAATTCAATTTAACATCCCAGTTAAAATCTGTTGTTCTTACGGGCGTTCCGCTTAATAATAGTTCTACACCTCTATTTCTGATTTTGCCTGAGTTAACAAACACATTACTAAAGCCAGTGGTGTTGGAAACGGCTACCGGTATGATCTGATTTTTACTAATGGATTGATACCAGGTAAAATCCAGGCCAAATCTGCGATCGAAAAATTGCATTTCTGTTCCAGCTTCATAAGTATTGGTTCTTTCCGGAACCAAATTCTGGTCTCCCCTTGTTGTATTTCGGGCAAAACCTAAAATATTTCCTATCGGGAAATCACTGGAAGTTGCATAGCCGAAAGTAGTAGAATATGGTTCGGCGTCTTTACCAATACCGGCAAAAGAAAATCTTAATTTTCCATAATCTATAAAATCAGGCATTTTCATCTGATCAGAAAATACATATCCCAGACTTACAGAAGGATAAAAAAATGAATTATTGGGACTAATTAAAGTCGAAGTAATATCATTTCTGCCGGTTAGCGTTAAAAACAGGTAGTCCTTATAATCCAAAGTTGCCTCACCAAAAACTCCTATTAATCTGTAAAGCTGATTATATGCATTTGCAGTTACTATTTTGGCATTCCCCAGATCAAAACGATTATATACCGCAAGCTCAGAACCTTCTGTGCTTACTCGATTAATTTTTCTGTCGTACAAATCTCCACCTACGTGAAAGCTTGCATGAAAATTTGAACCAATTTCAGGATGAAATCCAAAAATTAAATTGGAGTTGATAGCTCTAAAATTAAGTCGGTATTCATTTATAAAACCAAGTCCATTATCTTCAGAAACCTGCTCTCCTGCTACACCCGCAGGTCCGGGAGCATAACCGGTACGAGAATCTGTATAATGATCTAAACCAATGCGATAGTTGACATCTACCCATTTTGCAGGCTGGTAATTAAAGTTTAGATTACCTATTAAGCGGTTAACATTATCCTTAAATCGATTTGTGGATGCTACGTAGATCGGGTTTCCATTCCCGTAGGTTTTCATGGTTCCGTCTGGTTTTACATAATCTGTAACATCCCAGCGTGGCGACCAATAGGTTAAACTTTCATTAAAACGATCTGCATTGTACCTGAAGCCTCCGGAGTTTATAAAGTTAAGTGATGTACCCATTTTAAACTGATCGCTGAATTTCAAATCACCGTTGGCCCTCATGGACAAATTTTTATAATCTGTAAAGGGCAAAACCCCTTTTTGGTATGCCTGAGAAACGGAAGTACTGAATGTAGCGACATCCGATCCGCCGGAAAAACTCAAAGTATTTTTTACCTGATTTCCCTGCTGATAAGCATTTTTATAATTGTTGAATAGTTTATCCGGATGAGTTGGATCTAATTGTTTCGCCACTGCTATGGGCGGACCCCAGGAAGGGAAAAATGCCTCCGGATCATAAACTCCCCCAGAGCCTTGCGAGTATTTCGTTTGTACTTCAGGGAATTTATTCACTTCATCTAATCCGAAACTACTGGTAAAATTAACACGTAATTTACCGGCTTTACCAGATTTAGTGTTGATAACCACTACACCGTTTGCACCACGCAGTCCGTATAAGGCAGTTGCGGCGCCACCTTTCAGAATAGAAATATTTTCAATATCATCCGGATTAATATCGGAAGCCCGATTGCTCATACCTCTTAACTCAGCACCTGCCCCGGTCGTAAATGTAGAATTATCCAGTAAAACACCGTCAATTACAAAGAGCGGTTCGCTGGAACGGCTCAAGTCGATAGAATTATAACCTCTTATCAGAATACTGGAACCCTGACCAGGAGCACCACCGGTACTAGATATAGTAACACCCGCAACTTTTCCCTGTAAGGAATTGACCAGATTAGTTTGCCGGTTTGAATTTAATTCTTCAGCACCAACAGATTGAGCAGCATAACCCAGGGCTTTGCGTTCCCGGGAAATACCCAATGCGGTTACAACAACTTCAGAAAGCTGTTTGGTATCGATCCTTAAACTAACATTTATGGTTTTTTGATTCCCTACACGGATTTCCTGGGGTAAAAATCCAAGAAACCGATAGACCAGAACGGCATTAGAACCCGGAACCATAATCCTGTAATCACCGCTTTGATCTGTTGTTGTTCCATTTGACTGGCCTTTAATTAAAACACTTACACCGGGTAATGGCAGGCCATCATCCGCAGATGTAACTTTTCCTCTTACCTCAAGATTTTGAGAAAATACGGTAAAACCGTAAAAAATCATAAGAAAGAATAGACAGAGAGTAGCTGTTTTTTTCATCATAAATAATTTAGATTAGTAATGATGAAACAACTTCTGATTAATACTTATTAACTTTTGATTGGGACAAATCAGATAGAAGTTTCATAAAATTTAATTAGAACTTAAAGAACTATGTTATTAATCATTAAGGTAGCATATTTTTTTCTAAAATCCGGATTAAAGCAATTCTGACATTTTTTTTTAAGCCGCAGAATATCATGACTGAGTCAATACCCGCCATATCATTTCAGAATCATTCTAAACTGTTTACATTTGCAGCTTGTTGATATAGTGTTATGGCCAAAGTTTCTATAAACCTGACCACAGGTTCTGTTCAAAAAGAAGATATAATTGTTGGAATTGATCTGGGTACTACCAATAGTCTGGTTGCTTTTATTAATCCGGAAGGAAATCCGATGGTTATTAATGATACCGGAAAAGGCGTTTTGGTGCCTTCTATTGTACATTTTCAAACCGATGGCAATGTGCTTGTAGGAAATGAAGCAAAGAATTTTTTGATCACAGATCCTCAGAATACAATTTTCTCTGTAAAAAGATTATTGGGCCGCTCCTATCACGATATTGAAAACCACAAAGACTTATTCTCCTACAAAATTATTGATGACGACACCGAAAGTCTGGTAAAAATTAAAGTAGGAGAGAAATTTTATACGCCGATAGAGCTTTCAGGAATGATTCTGAAGGAATTGAAAGAACGCTCTGAACATGCTTTAAAAACTTCTGTTAACCGTGCGGTAATTACAGTTCCGGCATATTTTAATGACAGTCAGCGGCAAGCCACGCGTGATGCAGGAAAACTTGCCGGTTTAGATGTTCTGCGAATTGTTAACGAACCAACTGCCGCCAGTTTAGCTTATGGTATCGGATTAAATCCGGAAGATGAAAAAACTATCGCCGTTTACGATCTGGGTGGCGGAACTTTTGATGTTTCTATCCTTAAAATTCAGAATGGAATTTTTGAGGTTTTATCAACCAACGGAAATACATTTTTAGGTGGCGATGATTTTGACCGCTCCATTGTAAATTACTGGATTGAAGAAAATAAACTTGACAGAAACGATTTAGAAAAAAAACCTGAATTGGTGCAGGGATTAAGGCTGAAAGCTGAAGAGGCCAAAAAAGCGTTAAGCACACAAAATATATTCAATGATTTTGTGGGAGAAATTCCATGTGCCATTACCAAAATAAAGTTTGAAGAATTGATTTCTGCAAAAGTAGAAGAAACCATAAAATGCTGCAAAAATGCATTGAAAGACGCATCTATAAAAACAGAAGAAATTGATGAAGTGATTATGGTTGGTGGTTCAACCAGAACTCCGCTGGTAAAGCAAAGAGTTTCTGAATTCTTTAGTAAACCCGTTCATGATAAAATTAATCCGGATGAAGTTGTTGCTTTGGGCGCTGCTATTCAGTCTGATATTTTAGCGGGAAACCGCAAAGACATTTTGTTGCTTGATGTAACTCCGCTTTCATTGGGAATTGAAACCATGGGTGGGTTAATGGATGTTATTATTCCGCGGAACGCAAAAATACCAACAAAAGCAGGCAGACAATACACCACTTCTATTGATGGACAGGTTAACATGAAAATTTCTGTTTATCAGGGCGAACGTGATCTGGTTAAAGAAAACCGCAAGCTGGCCGAATTCGAATTAAAAGGAATTCCTTCAATGCCTGCGGGATTTCCAAAGGTCGATATCAACTTTTTATTAAATGCTGATGGAATTTTAAAAATTCAAGCGATAGAGTTAAGATCAGGTGTTAAGCAGGAAGTTGAAGTAAAACCAACTTATGGCTTAACGGATCAGGAAGTGGAGAAAATGCTTTTAGAAAGTATAGAACATGCGAAGGAAGATGTGAGCGAACGAATGATTATTGAAGCAAAAACTGAAGGAGAGCAGATGATTTATACTGTTGAGCGTTTTCTGATCAAGAATTCCAGTCATGTTTCAAAAGAAGAAACTGCAGAAACACATAAGTATCTTGCTGAACTTAAATCAGCTTTAAGCTCTGGAGATAAAGATTTGATCCTGAAAAAAATAGATGAGATTAATGAATTCACCCGTCCGTTTGCCGAACGTTTAATGGACACGGCTATATCAACAGCCATGAAAGGTAAAACTATAGAATAAATAAAAAAGGGGCTTTTCGCCCCATTTGCAATTTATTCTTTGTCTCCGCCTTCTGTTGCTTCGCGGATAGATTCCTGCTCGCGTAAAGCATCAATATTATTTTTCTTGCCGTAGCTATCAGTAGTATCAGCGAAAGCACCAAGAATTTCTGCAATCTTATCCAGATTATCAGCAACATTCTGATGCATTTCAGGCAATAATTTATCTAAGGTTTTGTTGCCAAGTTCAATATTATCAACCTCAATCTTGCCAATTTTCTGAACAATTGCAGTCTGACTATTTTTTAAATCCTCTAACTCTCTGGTAATTTTCTCCATCAAGTCGAATTTTTTTAACTTATCCATATGGTTTTGGTTTTTTGTTATTATGGGTTAACAATTATCCAGCCAACACAGTTTTAAGGAAAGTCAAAAATAATGGGCTTATACCGATCTGTTCATTAAGCGGCTAACATACTTGCCGATAATATCAAACTCCAGATTAACAGTTGAACCTACCTTTACATTTTTAAGATTAGTATGATGAAAAGTGTAAGGAATAATAGCGACAGAAAAATGATCATCAGCAGAATTCACAACCGTCAGGCTAATTCCGTTTACACAAACAGAACCCTTTTCTACAGTTACATTTCCTTCAGAAATATCATATTGAAAAGTATATTCCCAACTGCCTTCCAGCTCATTTAATGCGATACATTTTGCAGTTTGATCTACATGCCCCTGAACAATATGTCCATCCAGCCGACCATTCATTTGCATGCAACGCTCCAGATTCAACTCATCTCCAACTTGCAATTCACCCAGATTAGTTTTATTGAGTGTTTCATCAATAGCCGTAACTGTATGGGTATTTTCTGTTAATTCAACAACTGTTAAACAAACACCGTTATGAGAAACACTTTGGTCGATCTTCAATTCATTAGAAAGTTCGGATTCAACAGTTATGTTCAGGTTTCCCTGATTCGTTTCAAGGTTTGCAACCTTGCCTAAAGTCTCTATAATTCCGGTAAACATCTTAAAATTCTTTGCGGTTTGTTTTCCAGTTCGATTTAATCTCCATTCCGGTTTGGCCGGAAATTTTTGGTTTATTTTGTTGAATAAACCTTGCCGCAATTATTGAGGCAATTAAAGCTTCCTCTTCATTTCCCTGATCCAAATCTTCTGGCTTAAAATATTTAGAAACAAAATGCGTGTTAAAATCTCCGGAAACGAAAGCCGGATGCTCCATTACAAATTTTCCAAACCCAAGTGTGGTTTGAATTCCGGTTATCTGATATTCATCAATAGCACGAATCATTCGCTCAATAGCTTCGGTGCGATCTTTACCATAAGTAATCAATTTGGCAATCATCGGATCGTAATAGATCGGAATATCCATTCCCTGCTCAAATCCATCGTCAACCCGAACGCCGGGTCCTTTTGGAGTAATATATGTTTGCAGCTTGCCAATATCCGGAAGGAAATTATTTTGCGGATCTTCTGCATAAACCCGAACTTCCATAGCATGTCCGTTTATTTTCAGATCTTCCTGTTTAAAAGCTAAAACTTCTCCGCGGGCAACACGAATCTGCTCTTTAACCAGATCAATTCCGGTAATCATTTCCGTAACCGGATGCTCAACCTGTAACCGTGTATTCATCTCCAGAAAGAAAAAATCCAGATTTTCATCTAAAATAAATTCCACCGTTCCGGCACCCGTATAATTACATGAACGAGCCACATCAACAGCACATTTACCCATTTTCTCGCGAATTTCGGGCGTTAAAATTGAAGAAGGTGCTTCTTCAATTACCTTTTGGTGACGACGCTGAATCGAGCAATCACGTTCAAAAAGATGTATTATATTTCCATGGTTATCTCCTAAAACCTGTATTTCTATATGCCTTGGCGAAGAAACATAACGCTCAATAAAAACAGAACCATCTCCAAAAGCCGAGGTTGCTTCAGAAACTGCCAGATGCATTTGCTCTTCAAAATCAGCGGCCTTTTCTACAATGCGCATTCCTTTACCGCCACCGCCGGCAGCTGCTTTAATCAGGATGGGAAAACCAACCTCTTCAGCTCTGTTTTTTGCTTCCGCGATATCCTGAATAGCTTCTTCCGTTCCCGGAACCATTGGAATATTATATTTTAAAGCCGCGGCTTTTGCCGACAATTTATTTCCCATAATTTCCATTGCCTCTGGCGATGGACCAATGAGTATCAAACCCTCTTCTTTTACCCTTCTGGCGAATGAAGCATTCTCAGATAAAAATCCGTAACCGGGATGAATAGCATCTGCTCCGGTATCTTTGCAGGCTTTGATAATGTGATCAAAAACCAGGTAAGACTGATTTGAAGC
Source organism: Sphingobacteriales bacterium (assembly GCA_038204935.1). GTDB lineage: Bacteria > Bacteroidota > Bacteroidia > Sphingobacteriales > Sphingobacteriaceae > Daejeonella. Next base: position 44,375 of record JBBRCI010000004.1, read on the forward strand.
AGCCGGACCAATAAATACCGCTTCATCCGCATAACGTACATGCAAGGCATTCCGATCTGCTTCTGAATAAACTGCCACTGTAAGGATGCCCATTTCACGGGCAGAACGCATAATTCGCAAAGCTATTTCTCCGCGGTTTGCTATCAGGATTTTCTTCATCGATACAAATGTAGTTTTTTTAGCAAATCTTAATAGTCTTTTGATTTGGATGATAAGGGTTATATATTTAAAAAATTGTAATTGATTATGAAAAAATTCCTCATTATACTTTTATTACTAATTTCTGCTGGTGCTAAATCTCAAACGGCTTATTTGTTAAAACCGGATTTGGTTTTTGACGGTGTAGAAATGCATGAAAATTGGGTGGTTCTGGTTCAAGCTAATAAAATCGCTTACGCCGGATCGTCAGAATCCGCTCCAAAAAACTCGAATGCCGAAATTATTGAAATGAAAGGCCAGACTTTGTTGCCTGGTTTTATAGAAGGCCATTCTCATTTATTTCTGCATCCGTACAACGAAACAGCCTGGGATGATCAGGTATTAAATGAAAGCCGTGCTGAACGTGTTGCCCGTGCAGTTGTTCATGCCGAAAAAACCTTGATGGCAGGTTTTACAACAGTTCGCGATCTGGGAACTGAAGGTGCCGGTTATGATGATGTAGGACTGAAACAAAGCATAGAAAAAAATATTATTCCCGGACCCAGAATGCTGGTTGCGGGACCTGCAATTGTTGCTACAGGAACCTATGGACCGAAAAGCAATAACAGCAATTTACAATTGATAAAAGGCGCAGAAGAAGCAGATGACGGCAATTTAATACAGGTTGTTCGCAGGCAAATTGGAAATGGAGTTGATCTGGTAAAAATTTATGCTGATTACCGCTGGGGTTTAAATAATACAGCAAAGCCTACCTTTTCTGAAGACGAGATTAGAAAAGTTGTACAAACTGCTGCCAGCAGCGGACGTGGAGTTGTTGCACATGCCAGCACTGAAGAAGGTATGCGCAGGGCAATAATGGCGGGAGTTGAAACCATTGAGCATGGCGATGAAGGAACTTTAGAAATTTTCAATCTGATGAAATCAAAAAACGTTGCATTCTGCCCAACTTTAGCCGCAGGTGATGCAACCTCGCAATATAAAGGCTGGAAAAAAGGAATTGAAGAAGAGCCTGAGAAATTAAAATTGAAACGAAAAAGCTTTCAGCTCGCATTAAAATCCGGTGTTAAAATTTGTATGGGAGGCGATGCCGGAGTTTACGCTCACGGTGATAATGCCCGGGAAATGGAAATGATGGTTGATTATGGTATGAAACCATTACAGGTTTTACAATCAGCTACTTCTGTAAATGCTGATGTTTTTCATTTAACAGATCAGGTTGGCATAATAAAAAGCGGTCTTTTTGCTGATCTGATTGCTGTTGAAGGAAATCCTGTTGAAAATATCAGCAACATCCGTAAAATTAAATTTGTGATGAAAGACGGGGAGATTTACAGGCGATAATTTTCCGGTTTAATTTTTTATTTCAGCCGCGGCAGATTTGTCAATAAACCATTCTAATTTTCCATTTATAGGTTTTATTAGCTGAGCAGGAAATTCATGCGGATTAAATGCATCTTTTAAAACATGTTTAACAGCTGCTGCTTTCGAATGGCCATAAGCTAAAAAAGCTACGTTTTTAGCCTGGTTAATTAGGCTTGCCGTCATGCTGATACGATATTTTTTCTTATCAGCAAGGTAAACTGATTTAACTGAAGAGGATTGTTCAGTTAAAATTTTGGTATATGGAAATAATGAAGCAGTATGAGAATTATCTCCCAAACCAAGTAAAATCAGATCGAACTCTAGTTTTTTCCCATCAAAATGATCTTGTATGGTTTGCGTATAAGCCGATGCCGATTTCTCCGGACTTAAAGATGTATCAATCGCAAATATTTGGCTTGGCGAAATATTTAAAGGATCAAAAAGAGTTTCCTTAACCATATTGCCATTATTCTCAGGATCATCCTTAGGAACATCTCGTTCATCCGCAAAGAAAAAATTTATTTTATCCCAGTCAACTTTATTTTTATAGGAGTATGTCGCCAGCAATTTGAACAATGCTTTTGGCGAATTTCCACCAGATAAAACGACATTAAAAACCGATTTTGACTTGATAAATTTTGCTGCTTGCGCCACAAAATAATCTGCGATTGCAAAGATTAATTCGTCTGAATTATTATAAATATGGAGTCCCATTTATGATTTTTTATCTACAATAGGTAAAGTAAACCAATGAAATCCATCCCGGGCAATTAATGCTTCGGCAATTTCAGGTCCCCATGAATCTGCTGCATAATTAGGAAAATTCACCGTTTTTTTAGATTCCCACGAATGTAATATCGGCATAATTATAGCCCACGCCGCTTCAACCTGATCTGCCCTCATAAATAAGGTTTGATCACCGCTCATAATTTCCAGCAACAATGTTTCGTACGCTTCTGGTGTGGCTTCTTTGTATGATCCCGCATAATTAAAAACCATATCCACCGTATTCAAAACCATATCTAAACCGGGTCTTTTGGTTTGCAGCTGCAAACGAATACTCATTTCGGGCTGTATGCTAATAATCAATCGGTTTTGCTGCCAGTTATCCATTGCTTCTTCCGGAAAAACCAGATGAGGCACATCTCTAAACTGAATGCTGATTATGGAAGATGACTGATACAAACGTTTACCCGTACGAACGTAGAACGGAACACCTTGCCAGCGCCAGTTATCAATAAAGAATTTAATTGCCGCAAACGTCTCTGTGTTCGAATCCGGATCAACTTTAGATTCTTCGCGGTAGCCCGGTACTTCTTTACCTTCCATCCAGCCCTTACCGTATTGCCCGCGAACTGCGGATTTCCTGATCTCTTCGGGTCCAAATTTGCGCAAAGCCCGCAAAACATCCACTTTTCGGTTCCGCACTTCATCTGCTTCAAAATTAATTGGAGTTTCCATAGCAACCAGGCAAAGCAATTGCAAAACATGATTCTGAACCATATCGCGTAAAGCACCGGCTCCGTCATAATAATCGCCTCTGTCTCCAACTCCCAACTGTTCGGTTACCGAAATTTGAACATGTTCGATATAATTTCGGCTCCAGATGGGTTCTAAAATTGAATTCGCAAAGCGGAAAGCCATAATATTCTGTACCGTTTCTTTACCCAAATAATGATCGATGCGATAGATCTGTTTTTCATGAAAAATGCTGCAAAGTAACTTGTTCAGCGCTTTCGCGGATTCCAGATCATGGCCAAAAGGTTTTTCGAGAACAACACGAGTTAAATCCACATTTTCTGCCAGTTTATATGCCGAAATATTTTCTGCGATAACTGAGAAAAGAGATGGCGCAACGGCCAGATAAAATATAACACGTGCATCTGTTTCCCATTTAGTTTCAAATCCTGAAATTTGATCCTTTAGTTCTTTATAAGTTTTAGAATCATTTAGATCAGCGCTTAAATAATCTATGTGCGATGCAAAATCTTCCCATTTCTTTTTATCGGCTTTGCCATTTCTGGAAAATTTATTCACACCTTCCAATAATTTATCTGAAAAGTCTGTCTGACTTAATTTACTTCGGCCACTGCCAATTATGGCAAAGTTTTCAGGGAGCCAGTTATCTAAATAAAGGTTAAAAAGTGCAGGAGTTATTTTGCGCCAGTTTAAATCGCCGGTGCCGCCAAATATTATAAATATAGTAGGTACAGATTGCTTGCGTGATTTCATCAGGTGTTTTTTAGATTTAAAATTTTATAGTTTACGCTTCAACATTACTAGCCCAGTCGGTATGGAAAACACCTTCGCGACCAATTAATTCATACGTATGCGCTCCAAAGAAATCTCGTTGTGCCTGTATTAAATTAGAAGGCATTTGTTCGCTTCTGAACGTGTCAAAATAACTTATAGAAGAAGCAAATGCCGGCAATCCAATACCTGCATTTACGGCATCAGAAACCACTTTCCTGATTCCCGGTAAACTCTTTTTAATTTCAGTCTGAACATATTTATCTAACAAAAGATGTTCTAATTGCGCATTAGCCTGAAAAGCACTGTAAATTTTATCCAGAAATTCAGACCGGATGATACATCCGCCCCGCCAAATTTTGGCAATCTGATCTAACTCCAGTTTATAATTATAAACTTCTGAAGCTTTATATAACAGATGCATTCCCTGTGCATAAGCGTTTACCATTGCGAAGTAAAATGCCTTTTCTAAATGTTTAATATATTCTTCGGGCTTATCTTTTAATTTATCGCTGCCATTGTAAATTTTAGAAGCTTCTGTTCTTAATTCTTTATACTTTGATAAATCACGCATAGACACTGCGGTATCAATCAGCGGAACAGGCAATACCAAATCCATAGCTCCCTGCGAAGTCCATTTTCCTGTGCCTTTAGCTTTGGCTTCATCTTTAATATCATCCAGTAAAAGATGATCGCCTTTGGCATTTTTAAAAGAAAATATCTCCGCTGTGATTTCAATCAAAAAACCTTGCAAACGACCTTTACTCCATTTATCAAAAACACCTTTAATGGCCTTATTGTCCATACCCAAACCTCTTTGCATAAACTCGTAAGATTCTGAAATCAATTCCATTAAGGCATATTCAATTCCGTTATGAACCATTTTTACAAAGTGTCCGGATGCTCCCGGACCAATGTAAGCTACACAGGGAACATCATTAACTTTGGCGGCAATTGCTTCAAAAATATGGCGCACTTCTTTGTAAGCCTGTTTATTGCCACCGGGCATCATACTTGGGCCATGCCTTGCTCCTTCTTCGCCTCCGGAAATTCCCATCCCAAAAAAATGAAGTCCCTTTTTGTCCAATTCGGCTGCACGAACTTCTGTATCGGTGAAATGAGAGTTTCCACCATCAATAATAATATCGCCTTTGTCCAAAAGAGGAAGTAGTTCTTCAATTACATCATCAACGATTTTTCCAGCCGGAACCAGCATCATCAAAGTCCTTGGACTTTTTAAGCTGCCTACAAACTCTTTTATATCTGTAAATCCTTTAACATTTTCATTTTCAAGGTCGTTCAGTTTTTTTACCTGCTCTTCACTTTTATCAAATCCAGCTGCGGCAAATCCGTGATCCGCAATATTTAAAAGCAAATTGCTTCCCATTGTACCTAAACCAATCATGCCGAAGGCACATTTTTTAGCTGCCATTATATATCATTTTTAAGGTTTTCTAATATTTGCCGGGTGTTTTCAAAAGCTTGATGATGATGACTTTGAATCCCTAAAGACTGCGCTGTTTTTACAAGCATAATGCGGTCATCAAAATATAAACATTCATGAGGTTTTACCTGAGCCACACCCATAGCCAGGTTAAATATTCCAGGATCAGGCTTACGCATGGAAACCTCGCAGGAAGAAATAAATGCATCGAAACATTCATGAAGGCCGAATTTTTTTATTCTGAAATTATTCAGTTCCCGACCTTCATTATTGATGGAAATAACTGTTAAACCGCAATCACTTTTCCATTTCTTAAACCAGTTTAACATGTGCGGAAGTTCAAGTGATTCTAAGAACATAAATTCTTTAAATTCTTCTTTGGTAAAATCCCTTTCGTGATTAAAAACTACTGTTTCCAGATATTCATCTAAAGAAATTTTGCCAATTTCATATACATTAAAAATAAAATCATGCAGTACAGACATCTCAGAATAATTCAGATTGAATTTTTTAGCGGCCTTTTCCCGGGATAAATGCCCCCAGCCATTGCTTAACAAAACACCACCTATATCACAAAAAACAACTTTAACAGAATTATTAGACATACTTTTCTTATTGATTTATTTTGTGTTTCTGATTTTCAATGCCTTTTATTAAATCATCAAATGGTTTGTTAAATTTATCTACGCCTTCATTTTCAAGCTTTTGAGTAATTTCATCAATATCAATATCATTTTCTTTCAATTTTTGCATTACCTGATCTGCTTTATCCAGATCTTTTTCCAGTCTGTTTTCCGGGTTTCCATGATCCCGAAAAGCTTCCAGAGTTTCCATGGGAATGGTGTTTACAGTTTCAGGTCCAATCAGAGCTTCAACGTATTTAACATCACTGAATGATGGATCTTTACTGCTGGTGCTGGCCCACAAAACCCGTTGTTTCTGTGCTCCTTTTTCTTCCAGTTTTTTAAATCTCTCGCTGTTAAAAACTTCTTTATAAATCTGGTAAGCTTTTCTAGCGGAGGCAATGGCAACTTCTCCTTTCAAATTTTCCATTCCTTTTTCTTTCAAAATCGGATCAATCATCACATCAATTCTGCTCAGAAAAAAACTGGCGACAGATGCTATATGCTCTATCGATTTTCCCGCTTGTAAGCGATCTTCCAAACCCGAAAGATATGCATCAGTTACTTCTTTGTAACGGGGCAAACCAAATAACAAAGTCACATTTACATTGATGCCTTCGCTGATACATTTCCGGATTGCCGGAAGACCTTCCTTGGTTCCGGGAATTTTGATCATTACATTTTTGCGGTCCACTTTTGCCCATAATTCATTCGCCTGGCTAATAGTTCCTTCCGTATTATTTGCCAGATGAGGCGATACTTCTAAACTCACAAAACCATCTTCACCATTACTGGATTTATATAAAGGCTTAAAAATATCCGTTGCTTTCTGAATATCGCGGGAGGCCATTTCAAAGAAAATATCTTCATTATTTTTATTTTCCCGGGATAAAGACGCTATATCTTCATCATAATCAGAACTATTGCTTATCGCCTTTTCGAAAATTGCGGGATTAGAAGTTACTCCTCTAACTCCATCTTCATCAATCAATCTTTGCAGCTCTCCGGATCGCATGATTTGCCGGTCAAAAAAATCCAGCCAAATGCTCTGTCCGAAATTATGTATGCTTTTTACTTTATTATTTTCCATGATAATTTTCTTTATTGAAATTCTAATTTTTTAACTTTTTCCAATCTTCTTAGATGTCTTTCTGCACGGGAAAACCTGGCATTTAAAAACGTGATTATAATTTCTTCAGCAAGGCTTGAACCCGTAATTCTACCGCCCAGGCAAATCAGGTTCATATCGTCATCCTCAACTCCCTGATGAGCTGAAAAAGTGTCCTGAATTAAGGCTGCTCTAACATTTTTAATTTTGTTCGCTGCAATGCATGCACCAACTCCACTGCCGCAAATTGCAATTCCACGGTCTACTTGCTGTAATGCAAGAGCATGGGAAAGTGGAACAACAAAGTCAGGATAATCATCCTGAGAATCTAATTTAAAAGCCCCAAAATCCATAATTTCATACCCTGAATTTGACAAAAAAGGTTTTATTTTTTCCTTTAATTCAAAGCCTCCATGATCAGAGCAAATTCCAATTTTCATACTAGATTTAGGCATTTAAGATAAATTATAAGTTCTTTTTCAAGACACATGCTCCCCTCCTTATTTTCAAGGAGGGGCCGGGGGTGGTTCAACATTACATCAACGCTTTAGCCTTTTTAATTACATTTTCTACCGTAAAACCATATTCTGCCATCACTTCTTCTCCGGGAGCAGATTCACCAAACTTATCTACGGAGATCATATCTCCCTCGTCGGTTATATATTTCAGCCAACCCAATGAACTTCCGGCTTCTACAGCCAAACGTTTACGGATTTTTGTAGGCAAAACCTTTTCTTTATAAGCGGCATCCTGGCTTTCAAACAATTCCCAGGAAGGCATGCTAACTACTCTGACGGCTATATTTTCCTTTAATAATTGGGCTTGCGCATCAAGCAATAGATGCACTTCTGAACCCGTACCAATCAAAATTAGTTGCGGAGTTTTATCAGAATCTGATAAGATATAAGCTCCCTTTTCTACTTCTTTTGCCTTAGTATATTTTTCCTGATCGATAACTGGAATTCCCTGCCTTGTAAGCACCAAAACCACCGGACCTTTTGTATGCGTTAAAGCAACACGCCATGCATGTACAGTTTCATTGGCATCCGCCGGACGGATAACCGTTATATTGGGAACAGAACGCAATCCAACTAATTGTTCAACAGGCTGATGCGTGGTTCCATCTTCACCCAAGCCAATACTGTCATGAGTATAAATGAAAATCGGACGAATTTTCATAATTGCTGCCAGCCGGATTGGTGGCCTCATATAATCTGAAAAAACCAGGAATGTGGCTCCGTAAGGGATAAAATAATTACTCAGAGCCATACCGTTTAAAACCGCTCCCATTGCATGCTCCCTTATACCGAAATGGAAATTTCTTCCTTCCGGATGTTCGGCAGAAAAAGATTCGTAATTATTCAGATTTGTATCTGTCGATGGAGCCAAATCTGCTGATCCGCCTATTAACTGCGGTAAATCTGCGGCAATGGCATTTAAAACTTTACCAGAAGCTTTCCGGGTTGCCATTTCTTCGCCAGCTTTAAATACCGGAAGCTTTTCTTCCCATCCTTTGGATAAATTTCCTCCGCTGATCGATTCAAATTCTTTGGCCAGATCCCCAAATTTCTCCTTATAGGAATTATAAAGTGTATTCCATTCATTTTCTAAGGACACTCCTTTTTTACCTGCTTCGCGATAAAATTCTAAAACCTCATCCGGTACCACAAAGCTTTTTTCAGGATCAAATCCAAAATTCTTTTTCACCAGCTTTACTTCATCTTCTCCTAACGGCGATCCATGCGCACTTGCGGTATCAACTTTATTCGGGCTGCCATAACCAATATGTGTACGAACTTTAATTAATGAAGGCTTGCTGGTTTCTTCCTGTGCATTTTTTATCGCGGCAGAAATTGCTTCCAGATCATTTCCATCTTCCAGCTCCTGCACATGCCAGCCATAAGCAGAAAATCTTTTGGCAACATCTTCATTAAAAGTTAGATCAGTATCGCCTTCAATTGAAATATGATTATCATCATACAGGTAAATCATGTTTCCCAACTGGAGATGGCCGGCTAATGAAGCGGCTTCTGAGGTAACGCCTTCCATCATATCACCATCACTGCAAATGCAATAAATTTTATAATCGAAAAGGTTAAAACCAGGTTTATTATACAATGCTGCCAGTTTTTTCTCAGCAATTGCAAACCCAACTCCATTGGCAAATCCCTGGCCAAGCGGACCGGTTGTTACTTCAATGCCGTCTAATAATCCATACTCCGGATGACCGGCAGTTTTGCTATGTAACTGTCTGAAGTTTTTAATATCTTCTAATGTGAGATCATATCCTGTTAAGTACAAAAAACTGTACTGCAGCATGCAGGCATGACCCGCAGAAAGAATAAACCTATCCCGGTTAACCCAATGCGGGTTTTTGGGGTTATAATTCATCACTTCTGACCATAAAACGTGCCCAACCGGCGCTAAAGCCATTGGCGTACCGGGATGACCGGAGTTTGCTTTTTGAACAGCCTCAGCTGATAATACCCGGACCGTATTGATCCCTAATTGTTCAATTTCATCTGTAACGGTACTCATAAATTTTTCTGATTAATTTCATTTAATGACCTATGTTCATAAAAAGCTTTTCGTCTAAATCCCAGAGTCTTGCGCCGCCTTTAATTCCATCCCTGTTTTTTACCAATGCAATATTTTCATCGAGTTTAAAATCGAGTTTGTCAGCATTTCCGCCGCCAATATAAAGCCGGTCGTAATTGAAAACAGTTTTCAGGTTGCAGATGATCTTTTCCATGCGATCGTTCCACTTTTTCAATCCTTTATCTTCCAAAGCATCATCCCCAACATATTCATCGTAAGTTTTCTTTTTCGTTACCGGAAGATGAGCCAACTCAAGGTGAGGTAACAAGTTTCCATCCATTAATAAAGCAGTTCCGAAACCTGTACCGAGCGTTAAAACCATTTCCAAACCTTCCTGACTCACTACCCCCAAACCCTGTAAATCAGCGTCATTTGCTATTCGGACAGGTTTTTTAAGTGCATCTGAGATAAGTTTATTCAGATTTATATTTTTCCATAACTCGGTTCCTAAATTAGGAGCCGTAGAAACAATTCCCTTTTTTACATAGCCGGGAAATCCTACAGAAATCTTGTCGAAATCTTCAAAACCGGAAGCTAGCTTTTTAATCTGCTCGAGCACTTTTTGCGGACTTCCCGGATTTGGCGTATCCAATTTTCTATATTCCTGTAAAAGATCTCCATCTTCATTTAATACAGTGGCCTTGATGGTTGAACCACCAATATCAAAGACGAGAATTTTAATTCCTGATGAAGTATTTTTCATATTATAATTACTATTGAAAAAACGAAATTCTAGTTCCATAGATTCAGAATATTCCTTGTGGAAAAATCCGCTTACTCTGGAATAATATTCTAATAATCAGGATGATTACAGAAGAGTTAAAGAATTTGTATCAATAACATTGATAATTACAGGAAGTTCTAAAAGATCACAAAAAATCTGTAAATACATACAATTCAGCACGTTACAGAAGCAACATCCCACAAGGAAATTAAACAGGAAGTATTGAAGGAAATATTAATTCTGATTAATGAAGTTTTTTTAGCTGTTCAATACTGTAATCAATCATTTGCGGACTTACATCCATATGAGTTACAAAACGAATCATTTGCTTCCCGAAAGTATTGCATTTGATACCGTGGTGGCCTAACTTTTCAACAAAATCATCTGCATGATGACGATGATCCAGTTCAAAAATCACAATATTGGTATCTGCAGGCATCACGTTAGTAACGTACGGTAATTCCATTAAAGCTTTTGCCAAGGTTTTTGCATGCAAATGATCTTCTGCCAAACGTTTTACATTATTGTCGAGTGCATAAATTCCGGCAGCCGCTAAAAATCCGGCTTGCCTCATTCCGCCTCCCAAAACTTTCCGGATGCGTTTTGCTTTCTGAATAGTTTCATGGCTTCCCAGTAAAACCGAACCAACAGGAGCTCCCAAACCTTTTGATAAACAAACAGAAATACCATCGAACATTCGGCCGTATTCTTTTGCATGATCTCCCGTATTAATCAATGCATTAAAAATGCGTGCTCCGTCTAAATGAAGTGTTAATTTTTTGAGTCGGCAAAGATGATAAATAGGCTCGATCTGCTCTAAAGTATAACAACTTCCGCCGCCGCGATTTACCGTATTTTCCAGCACAACTAAAGTGCTTTTTGGATAATGAATATTATCAGGATTGATGTTTGGTTCAATCAGATCCGGGTTTATTCTGCCCCTATCTCCGTAAAGCAAACGAACTGATGCTGAAGAATTAAACGCAATTCCGCCGCCTTCATAACGGTAAACATGGGCAGTTTCATCACAAATAACTTCTTCAAGCGGATTGGTGAAACACTTAATGGCAATCTGGTTGGTCATGGTTCCGGAAGGGCAAAAAAGCCCTGATTCCATTCCAAATAAATGTGCCGTTTTTTCTTCCAGCGCATTTACGGTTTCGTCTTCTCCAAAAACATCATCGCCAACTTTGGCTTCCATCATGGCTTCGAGCATTTCTTTGCCCGGTTTGGTTACAGTATCACTTCGAAGATCAACAATCATAAAAAATAAACTAGTTTATTTACAGGGAAATCCTGTAAAAATGGACGGATAATTAACGGTTTTTATATGAAAAGTAGCGGATTTTAAGCACTACTTTTTCGAATAAATACTGACCTTAAATTTATAAAAATTCATTTTCGTTTAAGCACTTAAACCGCTATTTTTTATATGCATTGTTGGCTGTAGTTTTTTATATTCAGTAAATTTGTATTTTAGACACGTGGAAGAACAAGGATACATAGAATTAAGAGTGACGAATAAGGACAATACTTTAAGTCCTAAAGATATTGATATAAATGAAGTCAAAGATTTTATATCAGATGTCGAGTCATTTTTATATCCGAATCGTAAAGAAAAGCAAAATAGACCTCACATTTCTTACGATATAGAAGAAGGGTCAGCTAAACACAAATTCTTTTTACCGATTACAGCGGTTATTTTATTCAATGGGTTGACAAGTGAAATTAAAAACAGAAATAATCTTGATTTTTTAGATTACAAAAGACAGTCAATAATCGATAAACTTCAAAAGAAAGCTGTTAAAGAAGGTTACGTTATTGAGTTTAATAATTCAATTTCAAAAGAATCATCTCTTGTTATAGATTACACTACAAATTTTGAAATGATTGCACCTACTTTTTATGAAAGTGAATTTTATCTTTATGGAGAAATTTACCAAGAAGGAGGTAAACACCCAAATTTGCATTTAAGTACAAAAAAATACGGAAACCTTACTATTGGTGCAACCAAAGAACAAATAATGGATGGCGAAAAGAAAACATATAAGCCTTACGGAATTAAAGTTCGCGGTAAAAAGAGTTTTGAAGACAATTTATTAACTGATTTAGAATTAGTTGAATTCATTCAATATAAACCTGTTTTTAATAAATCCCTTTTAGAAAAGGTGATTGAAAAGGCTTCTGCTAATTTAAGTAAAATCACAAATGTTGATGCTTGGTTGGATGATATAAAAGCAGAAGGAATATGAAAGGAGTAGAAAGTGTACTCTTAGATAGTTCTTTTTGTATTCGCTTATTAAAGTCAGACGCAGATTTTCATCAAAACGCCGTTGATTATTTTGAATATTTTTTAGAGAACGGGATTGAAATGTATCTTTCTACTATTGTTGTTAGTGAGTATGCTGTTGGCGATAATCCAGATAATTTACTTTCCTTAAATGTTTTTCGTTTATTAGAGTTTGATTACGCAGATGCAAAAATTGCTGGTAACTTTTTTGCTGAACTTAAAGGAAATGAGGATTTAAGGGACTCTGAACAGCGGAAAGTAATTATTAACGATATTAAACTATTTGCTCAAATTCATAATAGAAGTATTGATGCTTATATCACAAAAGATAGAAAATCATTAAGCAAGATGATTGAGCCTTTGAAAAAATCACAGAATTTAAAATTTGCTTTTATTGACTTATCTATTCCGCTAAATGATAAGTTAGGAAGATTGTTCTAAATTACAGCCAACAGCAAATATATATTGATTAAGCTTATTTACCAGTAATCCAGTTATAAAAATCAGGAAATTCCCGGTGCCAGAACCATTCACTGTGTTTGCCATCCGGCGAAGTTTTTAATCGCAGGTTGTTTTCTTTTACTCCCTTGGAAATTAACAGGTCCCGCATTTTTATTATATCAGGCACCATTTCATTGCTTTCTAGTTCTCCGGCAAGGAAATAAATTTTATTTTTCTTTAGATTTTTGTCTGCAACAAAATCATAAATTTCAGGCGTAAGCCAAAAGGAAGGCGAAAAAACAGCCGCATTTCCAAATACTTTGGGATATTTCGCAATAGCATACATGGATATTAAACCACCCATAGAACTGCCTCCAACAGTTGTATTTTTAGCAGATTCTTTGGTCCTGAAATTTTTATCAATGTAGGGTTTCAACGTTACAGCCAGAAAATCTACGTAATCATCTCCTCTCCCCGTTCCGAAGCGTTTATTTGAATACGGATTATATTCTGTTAAGCGGGATTCATTTCCATGATCAATCCCTACAATAATTGACATTTTAGAACCGCTCCGCGATAAACTATCCATCATTTCATCTATTCCCCATTCCCCGTAACCTGATGTGAATAAGTCAAACAAATTTTGCCCGTCGTGCATATAAATAACCGGATATTTTTTAGATGATGTTTTATAATCTGGCGGCAGATAGACCCAGATTCTGCGGTTTTTTGCTAGTTGAGGAATATAAAATGAAGAGTCTAAAATGCTTACATTTTTACTTGCAGAATGTTTTTTTGCAGACTGTTTAAAATTATCCTGCCATTGTTCTACCGAAATTTCAATTACTGTATCTTTTAAAACTATTAACGTACGGTTAGAAGGCGGGGAGTCGTTTAATTTAACTTCTGCATTATCCCAGGATCCACGGGTTATTTTATATTCATTTATCCCTGCAGGCAGGTTTAATACAAGCTGATATCTCTTCTCCGGACTAACTTTAAAAAGGTAATTACTGTCTGCAGGATCCCAGTTATTCATGCTTCCGGCTAAAAATATAGATGCAGATGAACTTGTGTTAACAGGCAAATCTTTAATTATAAATTGAACTTTTTGGGTTTGGGCGAAAGAATTACTAAATAAAAAAATTGAGATTAGAAAGCTTACAAAACGCATTCCGGATAAATTAAGTGGCATAATTGGACATTAAATTTTTCTAAATTAGGTAATTATTGAATGTCAGATTATTTATTTCTTAGTTAACTTAGAAAAAAAATCCTAAAATCGTGCTTCTTTTAGAATCGTATGGATAGTATCAATATTAAAAAATTAGCAAAGGAACTAAATCTATCTACATCAACTATTTCCAGGGCTTTCCGCGGAAGCAGTGATATTAATAAGGAAACTAAAGAACGAGTTTTAAGTTTAGCAAACGAATTAAATTATGAGCCCAATCATCACGCTAGTAATTTAAGAGATCAAAAAAGTAATACCATTGCTGTAATTGTTCCCGAAATTGCTAATAATTTCTTTTCTCAGGCGATAAATGGAATTGAAAGAATTGCCCGCGAAAACGGATATCATATTTTGATTTATTTAACCTATGATGATTTTGACAAAGAAACTTCCTTTATAGGAAACCTGCATAGCGGGCGTGTAGAAGGAATTATTATGTCTGTTTCCGGAGAGAATAAAAATCACGATTATTTAAATAAGCTTAAAAATAAAAATATTCCGCTTGTATTTTTTGACCGTGTTTATGATGATATTGATACTTCTAAAGTTACCAGCAATGATTATGAAAGCAGTTTTTCTGCTACTGAACATTTAATAAATAATGGTTGTCGTAATATTGGCTATCTGGTAGTTAACAAAAATCATTCAATAGGCAAAATGCGTATGAACGGTTATATTGATGCGCTTATTAAACATAAAATTGACTTCCGTGATGAATTGATAATTGATTGCAGTAATGATTTACCGCAAAATATTGAAATTTTAACTAAAGCATTTAAAGAGTTAAAACCAGACGGGATATTTGCATCTGTGGAACGTTTGGCAATTGCGTCCTACCATGTTTGTCAGAAAGAGTCAATCAAAATTCCCGAAGACATCAAACTAATTAGTTTTTCAAGCTTAGAGATCGCTTCGTTGTTGAATCCCTCACTTTCTACCATCACCCAGCCAGCTTTGGAAATGGGCATTGAAGCTGCCCGATTATTATTTGATGCTATAAAATCTAAAGAATCAAAAAATATCAGTCAGCACGTAGTTTGCAATTCCAAAATCATCTCAAGGCAATCATCGGCCAAAGACTAAGGAAAGAATTTATAAAAATTGTGGCTCTATGGGCAAACCATCGGGAATTGATCTTTATGAAAATCAGCATAAAATTGTTGCCTGTGTATCGATTTAATACACGCTTAAATCTTAAAATTTTCCAGCTTGACGAATCTGATTTTCATACATAAAAAACTATAAAAACTCCTCCAAATCTTCGCGTCAAATTCACAAAATCACCACGTTACGGAATTGTGATTTCTAAAAAATTTTTGAGCTTTTCTCTGAAAATAAGAAGAAATCTGACGGATTGCAGAGCTTGAAATCTGACTTGTTAAGAAATTTTCGGGAACGTTACCGGTATCGTTCCCGAAAATTAAGGAAATTTAAACTTAGTGTAAATTTTACACTAATTATAAAAATTTTAATTAATTAAACGTTTGATATTCAACGATTTAATAATTTACGAATACAATAATTTAAGTGTTCAACAAAATAAAATAAGGACTATAAAGAAGCGCAAAAAATCATCAGGAAATTATCTCAAAAAATTAATCCACATAATTTGGAAATGCGAATTAGGAACGTAATTTTAACGATAGTGTATTATTCACAACTAGCCTCAAACATTTTAATTAACTAAACAAAAATTTACATGAAAAAAAATTACTTGATGAAGCTTATGCTTTCCTGTATTTTTCTGATGTCAGCCATCGTTGCATCGGCGCAGACCGGAAGTATAAGCGGCAGGGTGGTAGATGAAACCAACCAACCTTTACCTGGTGCTTCTGTAACAATAAAGGGAACTACAAAAAGTACTTCCACGGATGTTAAAGGTTATTACAAAATTAGTCAGTTAGGTAGTGGCTCCACAACTGTAGCTGTTAGTTTCATTGGCTATCAGATTTCAGAAAAATCTGTAACAACAACTGATGGTGACACTAAACTGGATTTTAAATTACAACCCTCAAGTGAGAACCTTGATGAAGTAATTGTTGTAGGTTATGGAACGCAAACACGAAGAGAAGTTACAGGGTCTATTGTAAAAGTAGATGCAGCTAAAATAGTTGCACTTCCCACACCCTCTTTTGAAGCTAGTTTACAAGGAAGAGCGGCCGGTGTTCAGGTCATTCAAGGCTCTGGTTTGGCAGGAAGCAGTTCTGTGGTTCGTATTCGCGGAATTGGTTCCATTTCCGCAGGAGGAGATCCTTTATATGTTATAGATGGAATTCCGGTAAATCAGGATCAATTTATCAGCGGCAATCGCGGTGCCCAAAATCAAAACCCATTAGCGGCTATCAACCCAAATGATATCGAGTCAATTGAGATTTTAAAAGATGCGGGTTCAGCTGGTATTTATGGATCTCGCGGTTCTAATGGTGTAATTTTAATAACAACTAAACGTGGAAAGACTGGTAAGCCTTCATTTAGCTTTTCTACCAAATCCGGACTTCAATCTCCGGCAAGCCAACCTAATTTTGTAAGTGGTTCAGAATGGATTCAGCTTTATCAGGAAGCTTGGGAAAATGATGGCAATACAGGACGTGCAACTCTTCCCGGTGGTTTAACTTATGATCAGGCAAGCCAGAATAATACAAACTGGTTTGATTTAGTAACAAGACAAGGAGTAGTTACTGATAACAATTTATCCTCAAGTTTTGGCCAGGATAAGTTTAAGGGATTTGTTTCTGCAAATTTCAACAATAATGAATCTTTCATTAAAAATAACTCTTACCGTAGAGTTGGTTTCAGAGGAAACTTTGATTTCAAACCTTTAAAAAATTTAAAAATTAACGTTTCTCAAGCCTGGAATCAGGGAAGAAATGACAGAGTTAATAACGCGTGGAATGGTGGCTTAGGTGCTGCAATGTCAGTTTCATTACCTATTTACCCAGTTTATAATTCTGATGGTACTTATTATAATCCAGGAGGTCAATACAATGAAATGGGTTTTGCTAATCCGTTGTTAGCGTTTGATAATACAAAATGGAGAACTTATGATGTAAAAAGCTTAACCTCAGGCTCTATTGATTATTCGCCTGTTAAAGATTTAAGTTTTAAAGTGCAGGGTAATTACGATTATACTGACAGGAAAGAAGATCAATATGTTGCAGGGATAATTCGCGGTAGTGAAATGGGTTATAGTCAACGTTGGAGAAATTTTATCAAGAATTACAATTACATCTTTACAACTAATTATAATTATAATCCAAGTGAAAATAGCAAGCTTAGTTTATTAGCTGGTTATGAATATCAAAATAGCCGTAATAATGGATATTATTTAGGTGCGGAAGGTATTGAAGAACCATTCTATAATAACGAAAGTGCCTTTGATGAACTTTATAAAGCATCAAGTGGTTTAGGTGTTGGGGTTCCAAATAAATTTGTTAGTTATTTTAGTCGTGCGAATTATACTTTTAAAAACAGATATGTAATACAAGGAATGTTCCGTGCTGACGGATCATCTAACTTCGGAAGAAACAACAGATATGGTTACTTTCCTACTGTTTCAGCAGCATGGATAGCTTCAGAAGAAGATTTCCTAAAAAACTCTAATGTAATAAGCAGCCTAAAATTTAGAGTAGGCTACGGAATTACTGGAAATGCAGGTCTTCCTCCGAACGAATGGCGTGGAACATATTCTCAGCCAAACTCTAATTATACTTATAATGGCCAACCAGTTATTCAACCAGTTCGTTTAGAGAATCCTAATTTAAAGTGGGAAACATCTAACAATTTTGACGCAGCTGTTGAATATGGATTATTTCATGACAGAATAAGTGGTGAGATTTCTTATTTCAACAGACTATCAAAAGATTTGATTGTCAACAGAAATAATTCACCCTCAACCGGTTTCCCTTCATTCTGGGATAACGTTGGAACAGTAATGAATAATGGCTTAGAATTTACAATCAATACCAAAAACTTTCAGAAAAAAGATTTCAGATGGACTACAAGCTTTAATATTGCTGCTTACTATAATGAAATTAGAAGTTTGGGTGATTTAACACCTGATGCTGCCGGTGGTGGTACTAATGATACACGTGTTGCAGTTGGATATCCAATCGGAACAAACTATCTGGTAAGATATTACGGTGTTGATCCTGCAGATGGTTTACCAATCTGGTTAGATAAAAATGGATTACAAACCAAAACTTTTGATCTTAATAATAGGGTTCCGGTTGGGAAAGTTACTCCTGACGCTGTAGGTGGTTTAACAAATACCTTTAACTATAAAGGTTTTGAATTGACTTCATTATTCGCCTTCACTTTGGGTGGAAATATTTATGACGCCTCTGCAAAACGTCAATTAGGAGTAGCTACATGGTGGAATTACCGTACTGATATTGCAGACAGATGGAGACAGCCTGGCGATGTGGCACGTTTTCCAAAGCTAACCCAACAAGCTAGCAATTATCCAGGATTAAGTAGTTTCTGGCAATACAACTCTACCCTGTTCCTGTATGATGCCTCTTATTTACGCTTACGCGAACTTACTCTTGGCTATAACTTACCTTCTAAGTTTGCGGCTCGGGTTGGAATGAGTAATGCAAAAGTTTTTGTTACAGGTATGAATTTATTAACCTGGACAAAATACCCTGGTGGAGATCCGGAAATTGCTCGTGATTTCGAAAATGCTCAGGATCGTAACATGAGTCCAAACATCACTTTCCTAACGGTTCCGCAAGCAAAATCATTTACTTTGGGACTTAACGTTAATTTTTAAGGTTAATTAAAATGAAAAAACGAAGAATATTATATATCACATTGTGTGGAGCTTTGCTCTTAACAACTGTTAGTTGTGAGAAAGTACTGGATGTAACCTTAGTTGGTCAAAACGAAAAACAAGATGCATTAAAATCTGAAGAAGACTTAAATGCATTATTAAATTCAGGTTATACTTCCTTAGCGTCCGACAACTTTTACGGAGGTCGTTTACAGGTAACTAATGAATTACTTGGAGATTATATTGATGGCCGGGAATTGGGTGGGGATGAAAGCGAAATTTATCGCAGAAATGCATCTTTTTTCAATGGTCAGTTAAATGGTTTATTCGAAGAAGGATACAGAGGTATTAACAGGGTTAACAATGCTCTTGACAATTTAGATTTAGCTTCAACAAATAAATCTTCAATAGAGGGGCAGGCTAAATTTATCAGAGCAATTGCTCATTTTGAATTAGTTAAATTATACGCTCAACCTTTCGGATTTACACAAGATAATTCTCACCTTGGAATTCCATTAAGGTTAGATAGCAAGCCATCAGGATCAGTAAGAAGTACAGTAAAAGAAGTTTATGATCAAATTATTAAAGATTTAACAGAAGCTGAAACTTTACTGGGAGATGGAAATGCTACTGAATTTGCAAAAGCCACTAAATGGTCTGCTAAAGCCTACCTTGCTAAAGTTTATTTTCAAATGAACAACTTTGCTAAGGCCTATGAATATGCAAACCAGGTTATCATCAGCAATAAATTTACAATGGATGCAGATTATTCAAAAAGATTTGCATTGGGCAACGGGTCTGGTTATGCAAGTAAAGAAGTAGTTTTTGGTTTAATAAACGAAAGAAATACTGCTGTTGGAACAAGGTTTAACACTCTGAAAAGTTACAAATCAGATCTTAGTTTGCCTTCATTAAAAGTTGATCCAAATTTTTATACCTCGGTAAAGAATAATGCGAATGATGTTAGAAAATCAGTTTGGTATGATGACAGCAAATACTCTGAAAAAATAGTTTCTAAAAAATTCAACACAGAGCGTATTGATGTTCCATTAGTTTACCTGACTGAACTGAAACTTATCCGTGCTGAATCTGCTGCTGAAACTAATGCTAATTTAACTGTAGCAGTTACTGATTTGAATGATATTATGACTCGTGCGTATGGAGGAACAAGTAGAAATCTACCAGCTGGTGCGTCTGCACAACTAATTAAAAATACTGCCCGTCAGGAACGTATGTTTGAATTAGTAGGTGAAGGTAACCGTGTTCAGGAATTAAAGCGTGAAGGTGCAAAAGGAGAGAATACAATTATCCGAAATGCTCCTTGGAACTGTCCAGGTCTTGTGCTTCCTTTCCCTAATGGTGAAGTTGCAAATAGCCCGGGTTTTGTACAAAATCCAGCTGGAGGAACTTGTAATTAATCATAATAATAGATAAAATAAGATAATGAAAGCACTGAAATTATATACAATCATCATTCTGCTTGCTTGTTTAAATGCTTGCAAGCCTGAGGAATTTGGCCCTATTGGAGAGCCTAGAGTAGTTTTAGAAAACTTGGCCGGCACGTGGACTATTTCAAAAGTTACTCAAATTGATAATGATGCGGTTAAAAAAGGTTTCCCTTACACAAGTATGGATATCACTAATGTTTATCCTTACAAAGAATTTAAGTTAACATTTAACTTAAATGAAAAAGGTGAGCCTTCTACTTTTTCCACAACTCCTGGTAATGCACCTAAAATAATCTCACTGGCATCAGGAAACTGGACAGCAGATAATTTACTTGCCCCAAAAATTTTAACCTTTAAAAGTGGAACTTCTACATCAACCATCGAAATGGGTTCATACAATTCATTTAACAATAACATGTTGATGTTACGAGTTATCAGAATGCTGAACGGGAAAGCGGTAGTTACTTATGAATATGAGTTTTCTAAAAACTAAAAAATCAAGAAAAATGAAGAAGACAATACATACAATGATTGCTTTTCTCTTACTTTTTGTAAGTAGCAAAGCGTTTAGCCAGGTGACTTTCTCACCTTCAACATTTACAGCTGAAGACGAGGTTACTATAAGAGTGGATGTGTCAAATACTCCACTTGCTGGCATTGAACCTATATATTTATGGGCATTTATTCCCGGTGGTGGTGGAGATGCTTTAAATAATGGAAGTTGGACTAACTCAGATGAGAAATCTAAACTTACTAAAGTATCTGCAAATGTTTTTGAAATAAAACTGGTAGGTACTACTGCTTTTGGCAAAAGCCCTGCAGAACTTAAAACTCTGGGATTCTTACTGAAATCAAAAGATGGCGGAAAACAAACCCCGGATTTTGGCCCGTTTAAATTTGATCCATTAGTTTTTACACCTACTCAGTTCCGGATTTTTCCAGCCAAGGTAGGTCCGGATGATATGGTGAATATCTTTATGGATTTAAAGCTTGCCACTGATGAAATGGTAATAAGAATGACTGCTTCCTCTATTAGCGTATCAATTTATGATGCAAGTGGTATGCAGATCGGATCTGATAAAACAGGAACCGTTTCAAAAACATCTGAGGGATTTTATGCATTTTCATTTATCCCCTCCAAATTGTTTACCATCCCTGCGGGAACCAAAGCCACAAAAGTGAAATATAATTTTGTTGGTACAGGAAAAGATGCGAACGGAGTAAATATTACTCAAACCTCAAACCAGGGAGAAATTGATTTATTAGATTTTCAATAATTAAAACATATTATAATGAAAAGAATATTTAGCTTGTTTTTAATTGCGTCTATCGCAGTTACAGGTTGTAAAAAAATCGACTTTTCCACGGAATCTCAGGGCGAAGCTTTGAATACCTTTTCGATAAAGTCGCCATCTAATAATACGATGGTTGTTTTAAACTCTGCAACCCCGAATGCTTCCATAACCATGGAATGGACAGCCGCCAAACCAGGCGTTAATGTTGCACCAACTTACAAATGGCTTGCTTCATTGAAAAGTGGCAGTTTGGAAGCTCCTTTATTGGAGATTCCTTCAGACAACAACGGGGTTTCTACCAAACTAACTTTAACCCAGAAAGTGCTTGATGAAGCTTTAAAAGGAAAAGGAATAGCAGAAAACACTAAAGTTGATTTAATTTGGACAATTGAGGCGGATAACGGCTCGGTTAAGGAAAAGGCGCAAGAAATGTTTAACATCTCTGTAACACGTTTCGGTGATGGGGTTTCCAATTTCGTTTTGTATGGCCCGCTTCCTTCAATTAATACAATTGAAATTAATCCATCATCAACAACAGACCTTTTAACTTTTAAATGGCAAAAAGCTGTATCAGGCAAAGCCGGTGCTGTTGTTAAATACAAAATTAAGTTTGCAAAAGAAGGCGAAAGTTTTAACACGCCTATCCTTGAATTCGTATCAAATAATGTGGGAGCAGATTCTACATTTACTATATCTTATAAAGATATGGACCAGGCATTGTCAAACGCGGGTTTTTCCGATCAGGCAACTCCCACAAAACTTCAATGGACTGTAGAAGCTACATCGGGAACTTATTCTAAATTTTCTGACTATACCAACAAATTTAGCGTAGTTAGAGATGTAAAAATATTCATGGTTGGTGGTGATACTCCAATTGGATGGAATCCGGATGAAGCTATTCAGATGATCGCTGATAAAGCGAATCCGGGAACTTATTTTGCTTATGTTAAACTTACAACAGGAAATGGCGGATTTAAATTCCTGAACCAGCGCCAATGGCCCGGAGGTTCTTTAAATTCAAGCGATTGGGGTATGAAGCCAGGAACTCCAGGTGATGTGGCTGAGCAGGGCGAATCAAACGTTGAAAATTATGGCACTTCCGGAATTTATCGAGTTACATTCGACCAGAAAAACCTTAAATATTATGTTGAAGCTGATAAAGGCCGTATGGGAGCTGTTGGTGGAGCTACTCTTAAAGGTTGGAGTCCGCCGGATATATTCCCTACACAGGGTTTGTTTTATGTTAGTGCGAATAAATTCCTTGGTTTTGTCAATTTGCAAGGGGCCTCTGAATTTAAATTTATCGATAATGACGCTTGGGGAAATGGATCTGTAACCGGATCCCGCGATTACGGTAAAGGAGCCACAGATGGAGTGATGGTAGAAAACAACGAAAGTAATATCAACGGTCCAGCAACAACCGGTGATTACCGTATTATCTGGGACGGAACAGATGTAAAAAATCTAAAGTACTCAATAACCAAAGCATCGGTATATCTTGTAGGAAGTGCAACTGTTGGACAATGGGATAATAACGGAAATGAAACAGATGCTCAAAGGCCTCCAATGACTTATTTAGGCAGTGGTAAGTGGACAGTCACTACAGCACTAAATGCCGGAGAAATTAAGTTTATTGTTGAAAAGGGTAGTTGGGATTATAATTATGGTGGGAAAGATGGTTTAATTAATGGAGATAACATTTCCATATCATCAGCAGGTAATTACACGATAACATTAGATGAAGTTGCCAGAACTTATACCGTAACTAAAATCTAATTAAATCTAATCTACTGAGTGGTTATTGTTTCAAATCAAAGGGAATAACCTATACCAAGACCAAAATTTAATAATAATTTAATCTTATATTTAAGTCCCGTCATTTTATGGCGGGACTTTTTTTTTGCGAAAAAATGGATAGTGTTATTTGCACAATAAGTAATTTTCTTACATTTAGTTTTATTATCAAATAAAAACATATGATCATTATCGCTGATGGAGGCTCAACCAAGACAAATTGGTGCCTGTTAAATCAAGAAGGCCAAAAAATATACTTTAATACTGAAGGCTACAATCCCTACTTTTCAGATACGGATTATATCATCGAATCCCTCAAGAAAACAATGCCAAAGGATATTGCTTACGACAAAGTATCTGAAGTTTATTATTATGGCGCCGGTGTTCACAACGATGAAAAAGCTAACATCGTAAAAAAAGCATTGAGCGTTCAGTTTAAAAAAGCAAAAGTTTTTGTTGGTCACGATTTGTTGGCGGCTGCCCGGGCCTTACTGGGACAAAATAAAGGCTTTGCTGCTATTTTAGGAACCGGTACTAATACTTGTATATATGACGGAAAAGATGTTGCACTCAACATTGATTCTCTGGCCTATATATTAGGTGATGAAGGAAGCGGATGTTATATAGGTAAAAAATTGATCGCCGATTATTTACGGGGTTATATGCCTAAAGAGGTAAGAGAAGTATTCTGGGATACTTATAAATTAACGCATGATGAAATTCTGGATAATGTTTACAGCAAACCATTGCCAAACCGTTTTCTGGCTAGCTTCAGCAAATTTGTTTATGACAATCCGGTAAACATAGAATATTCAAGAAATATTGTGAGAACTTCCTTTGTAGATTTCTTTGAGAAACTGGTAATTCACTATCCTAATTATAAAGAATATACTTTTAACTGTATCGGATCTGTTGGTTATAACTTCAGAAATGTACTAGAAGAATTAGCTAATAACTACGGGATGAAGGTTGGAAGAATTATCCGCTCTCCTATAGATGATCTGGTTAAATATCATGTAGAAACACGTAAGAAATAAAAATTTACCACAAAAAATGGCCTGCAAAATTTGCAGGCCATTTTTGTATAATCCAATTTTCTTAATTGTTTACTATCAACTTTTGAATCCGGGTTTGTTTATCCAATTGAAGTTTCAGAAAATAAACACCAGTTCCAATTTTAGAAACGCTATTCGCATTCCACTTAACCTGGTATTCTCCGGCAGCTTGTTTGGTGTTTACAAGAGTCATCATTTCTTTACCCATAAAGTTATAGAGCTTTAAACTTACGTTTGATGAGCTTAAAAGTTTATAAGCAATAGTTGTTTCATCAGTTACCGGGTTAGGGAAATTAAAGAAATATGCTCCTGCTTTTTTTATTTCTGTAGGAACTTCTCCCCCGCCACCATCAGTGTTTCCACTTTCAGGATTTAAATTTCTGGAAGTATATACATGATATTCTCCCGGCTGCAAACTTAAATTCATCGTATTGCCCATTACGCTGATGCTATCTTTTGTCAGATAATCAAACCATTTCCCTGTATTGGGAAATGAAATATCTGAAGTCTGAGGAGCAACATCGAAATTACCTACAATAGTAACATTCAAACTGGCATCAGTTAAATGAATTGTTTTTACTGCGCCGGCCAAAGAATAACTGAAATTTGTACTTTCAAATACATCTTGTTCAGTGCGTAATTTTATCAGTTTAGAATAAACATCGTAAAGCTTTTTCCGGTTTGGCTCGTTCATGTATTCCCAGTGCGGTGGTTTATTAGACAATCTGTCGTTGCTCGTCCCCGAAGGATAATTTATAGAAAAATCATAACCTCGTTCTCCAAATTGCCAGATCATTTTCGGTCCTGGTAATGTTAAGAAAAATGCCGCTACCAACTCCTGACGCTTTAGCGCTGTAGCCAGATCTTTAACTGAATAACTCCCTGCACTATTTCCGTATTGCAGATTTTTAAACATTAACCTTTCCTCGTCATGGCTTTCAATATAAGTGACCAGGTTTGCATCGGTCCAGCCTCTTTCTTTATAAATACCGCCGGAAAAATTAGAATTTGGCAAATAACCCATTGATGCTTCATTGTAGCTGGAATTCGAATTTCCCCAAAGCATCATTCCGTAATCTGACAGAACTTTTTCTTCAGAATTATCTGCAAAATGCTCCAGAATTACCAATGCGCCATTGTCTACAGATTTTATGTAATCGTAATAATCTTTCCAGATATCTATACGGCTTTGATCATAAGCTCCCCATTTTCCAACGTCATTTGGGTTATTCTTTTGTGTAAAACCTTTAGAAAGGTCAAAACGGTAACCATCTACTTTATATTCTTCCAACCAAAATTGCATTACCTTTTTAGAAAAATATTTGGTGTCTGCACTTTCGTGATTAAAATCATAACCTACATTATACGGATGCGTGGGGTCGCGATTAAACCAGGGACTATTTAATGTGGGTTTCCCTGTTGCGTTATCAAAATAAAGCTGAACCATTGGCGATTGTCCGAATGAATGGTTTAAAACCATATCCAGAATAACCGACATTCCGCGTTTATGCGCTTCATCAATAAATGCTTTCAACTCATTTTTAGGACCGTAATATTTGTCGGGAGCAAAATAAAACGAAGGATTATATCCCCAGCTTTCGTTTCCTTCAAACTCATTTACGGGCATCATTTCTATGGCATTGATTCCTAAATTCTGCAAATATCCTAAAGTATCAATCAACGTTTGATAGTTGTGAGCGGCAAGGAAATCACGCAGGTGCAATTCGTAAATTACCAGATCTGTCTTTTTTGGTCGGGCAAAATCTGTGGTTTTCCAGGTGTAAACAGGAGCATTACTTTGCATCACACTCACAATTCCATTTGTTTTACCTGTTGGATAAGCTTTTAAAGCGGGATAGTTTGTGATATATTGATCATTAAAAGGATCTAGAACCTTTTCAGAATA
Source organism: Sphingobacteriales bacterium (assembly GCA_038204935.1). Lineage (GTDB taxonomy): Bacteria > Bacteroidota > Bacteroidia > Sphingobacteriales > Sphingobacteriaceae > Daejeonella. Next base: position 70,877 of record JBBRCI010000004.1, read on the forward strand.
TGGATCTGCGATTTTTAATGTACCATCAACAAGGTATTGATAAGCGTATTCTGTTCCGGGAGTTATATTGTCAATCTGTACCCACCATCTTTTACCGTCAGGAGTATTTTTCATAAAGCTGACTGCGTCGGGCTGCCAGTTATTAAAATCACCAATAACATACACATTGCTTTTTAGCGGAGCAAAGAGGTTGAAAATAGCCGATGTACCATTATTAATATAGGTAACACCATCTTTTACTCCTGC